>DRQR01000025.1 GCA_011371355.1 Actinomycetota bacterium | reverse complement strand
TGCTCGGCATCGCCAGCGACATCGAACGGCCCCACGACCTCGTCGAGAGCCAGCGGCGCTTCGACGTCCGCTTCGCCGACGGCACGCCCCTCACCGCGGAGAACGCCCCGGTCGTCGAGGCGATCCGTACCGGCAAGGCGATGGGTCCGTTCCTCCTGATCGTGCGCCGAGCCGACGGCACCTACGTGACCACCCGCACCTACTGCGCCCCCTTCCGGGACGACGACGGTCGGGTCCTCGGGGCGGTCGTCACCTCCGAGGTGCTCGACGCCCTTCCCTCCTACGAGTTCAACCGAACCGATACCCCACCGAACGCACCGTCGTGATCCACGACGCCCGGGTCTCCCCCAGCTTGGCCCGAAGTCGCCGCACGTGCACGTCGACGGTGCGGGAGCCCCCGAAGTAGTCGTAGCCCCACACCCTGGCGAGGATCTGCTCCCGGGACCACACCCGTCGGGGATGTTCCACGAAGAACCGGAGGAGTTCGTACTCCATGTAGGTGAGGTCGAGGGGCTCGCCGGCCAGGGACGCCTGGTAGGTCGCCGTGTTGAGCTCGAGGTCCTCGAAGGTGAGGATCTCCGACCGGTCGACGGCGCCGCGGCCCTCGCGCGGCAACGCCGCGAGGCGGATCCGCAGCTCGACCGCGTCGATGGGAGTGAGGACGAAGTCGTCGAAGGCCCCCACGAGCTCCTCGAGGTCGGCGGTGTGGAGCCGGTCGGCGACGACGAGGACCGGGAGGCGGTCACGGAGCTTCCGGGCGACGACCGGACCGAGTCCCGGGTCGGTCGTCAGGTCGACGATCGCTCCCACCCAGCCGTCCTCGGGCTCCTTCGCCTCCACCTCGTCGACGTCCGCCACCGGCACCGGCCGGTACCCCGCCTCGAGGATCGCCGCGGTGAGGGCTCGGGACGGACTCTGGGGATGGACGGCGACGAAGATCATCACAGGATCGGGAGGTACTCCTCGAGTTCGAACCGGGAGACGTGCTGCTGGTAGGCGTCCCACTCCCGACGTTTGTTCCGCAGGAACCACTCGAAGACGTGATCCCCCAGGGCCTCCCGGACGAGGGCCGACTCCTCCATGGCGTGGAGGGCCTCGGCGAGGCTCTCGGGCAGCCGTACCGTCTCGTCCCCCTCGGGAGGCAGCTCGAGGTTCTCGGCGACGCCGTCGAGGCCGGCGGCGAGGATCACCGAGAACGCGAGGTAGGGGTTGCACGCAGGATCCGGGGACCGGTACTCGATCCGGGTCGACTCGGCCTTCCCTCGCTTGATCGCCGGGACCCGGACCACGGCTCGTTGATCGTGACGGGACCACGTCTCGTACACCGGCGCGTCGTAGCCGCCGACGAGCCGCTTGTAGGAGTTGACCCACTGGTTCGTCACCGCCGTGATCGCCCGAGCATGGCGGAGGAGTCCGGCGACGAACCCGTGGGCCACCTTCGACAGCCCGAGGGGGTCCGACCCGTCGGCGAAGACGTTCGTCTCCCCCTGGAAGAGGGAGAGATGGAGATGCAGCCCCGATCCGTCGTGGCCCTCGAGGGGCTTCGGCATGAAGGTCGCGTAGATGCCGTGCTCCATGGCGACCTCCTTGACGACGAGCCGGGTCGTCATGAGGTTGTCGGCCATGGCGAGGGCATCGGAGTGGCGAAGATCGAGCTCGTGCTGGGACGGCGAGACCTCGTGGTGGGAGAACTCCACCGGGATCCCCATCCGCTCGAGGGTGAGGATCGTGTTCCGTCGATACTCCTGGGCGACGTCCATGGGGGTGAGGTCGAAGTAGCCGCCCCGATCGAGCACCTTCGGCTCGGGACCCGAGTCGCGGAAGTAGAAGAACTCCACCTCCGGACCCACGTAGAAGGAGAACCCCGCCTCGGCGGCACGCTCGAGGTTCCGTCGCAGCACGTGCCGCGGGTCGCCGAGGAAGGGCTCGCCCTCGGGGGTGGCGATGTCGCAGAACATGCGTGCCGTGTCCCCGCCGCCCCGCCAGGGGAGGATCTGGAAGGTCGTGGGGTCGGGGAAGGCGAGCATCTCGGCTTCCGAGGCCCTCGAGAACCCGTCGATGGCCGTACCGTCGAAACTCATGCCCTCCTCGAAGGCCCCCTCGAGCTCGGCGGGGGTGATCGCGAAGGACTTCAAGAACCCCTGGATGTCGGTGAACCACAGCCGGATGAACCGGATCCGGCGCTCCCCGACGGTTTGGAGCACGTACTCCCGCTGCCGGTCGATCTCTTCGGTCATGGTCCCATCGTACGAGGTTTGCCGCCGCAGCCGGCCTACGAAACACGCCGTTCACACTCCGGTCACAGGCCGGTAACCCGTCTTCGCCATCCTCCCGTCGTCGGCCCGCGGACCGAAGGAGGACAGCGATGCCCTACCGAGCCGAATACATCTGGATCGACGGGCAGAAGCCCACCGCGAAGCTTCGTTCGAAGACGAAGATCGTACCCGACGGCCAGGAGCCGCCGATCTGGGGATTCGACGGTTCGAGCACCGAGCAGGCACCCGGCAACGCCTCGGACTGCGTCCTCAAGCCGGTGAAGATCGTGCCCGACCCCATCCGGGGCGGCGACGACGTCCTCGTCCTCTGCGAGGTCCTCACCGTCGACATGGAACCCCACGAGTCGAACACCCGGGCCGAGCTCGTCAAGGTGGCCGAACGCTACGCCGCCCACGAGCCGTGGTTCGGCATGGAGCAGGAGTACACGTTCTTCAAGGACGGTCGGCCCCACGGTTGGCCCGTCATGGGCTTCCCGGCGCCCCAGGGTGGCTACTACTGCGGGGTCGGCGCCGACGAGATCTGGGGCCGGGACGTCGTCGAGGCCCACACGAAGGCCTGCCTCGACGCCGGTCTGTCGATCTCGGGCACGAACGCCGAGGTGATGATCGGCCAGTGGGAGTTCCAGATCGGCCCCCTCGGTCCCGTCGAGATCGGCGACCAGATCTGGCTCGCTCGGTGGCTCCTCTACCGCATCGCCGAGGACTACGACATCTCGGCCCATCTCGATCCCAAGCCCGTCGAGGGTGACTGGAACGGCGCCGGGATGCACACGAACTTCTCCACGAAGGAGATGCGGGAGTCCTACGACGCGATCATCACCGCCTGCGAGGCCCTCGGGAAGAAGGCCGACGAGCACATCAAGAACTACGGCGCCGGGATCGAGAAGCGCCTCACCGGCCTCCACGAGACCGCCCCGTGGACCGAGTACTCCTACGGGGTCTCCGATCGAGGCGCCTCGGTCCGCATCCCCTGGCAGGTCGCCCGGGAGGGGAAGGGCTACATCGAGGATCGCCGTCCGAACGCGAACGCCGATCCCTACGTCGTGGCCCGACTCATCACCGACACCGTCTGCTCGGCCTTCGAGCAGTCCTCGGGCTGAGCCCGGCAGGTCCCCCCTGCGTTCGACGCCCCCGGCGGGGGCGTCGAGCGCGTCCGAGGGTTCACGAATCGCCGGAGCCGGGGACCGCAGCCCGCACCGCGTCGAGGGCGTCGCCGAGGCCCTGGACCGCGGCGTCGAAGTCGACGACCGCCTGCCGGCGCCGGGTCCCGTCGTCGGGAGCGCGAAGGCCTTCGATCACCTCCTCGACGGCGGTGACGACCCCCTCGGCGGCCTGGGTGACCCGCGGCCAGAGCTCCCGGTAAGGACCGACCTCGGGAGGTAGGGTCGCCTCGACTTCGGCGGCGAAGGACCGGGCGTCGGCGAGGACCTCCTCGAAGCCGGCGAGGGCCTCCTTGAAGGTCGTCCCCGTCTCCTCTCGGTTCTCCCAGGAGTCGTTGACCGCGTGGAGGGCGGTCTGGAGCTCCCGCGCGTCGGCGCCGAAGCGCTCGACCTCGGCGAGGAACGCCACGACGTCGTCGGGCAGCGTCGTGGTCGTCGTCGACGGCGGCGGGGTCGTGGTCGTCTCCGGCACCGTCGACGTCGTCGGAGCGGCGACCTCGGCGGGAGGGAGGGCGTTGACGAAGATGTACGTGAAGCCGATGAGGCCGAGGACGACGAGCGGGAGGATCCACCGGCCGGGTTTCGGGTCGCCGTTGCCGTTCACCCGGTCCAGGTTAGATGCCGAAGCACGCCCAGCCGCGTAGCCTGGCGCCATGGACCTCGCCGGCCGCAACGCGCTCGTCACCGGAGCCGCCGTCCGCGTCGGTCGGGCGATCGCCGAGGCGCTCGCCGACGCCGGCGCCGACGTCTTCGTCCACTATCGGTCGTCGGCCGACGCCGCCATCGAGACCGTCGAATCCCTTCGGGCCCGCGGCGTCCGGGCGGTGGCCGGCGCCGCCGACCTCGCCGATCCCGCCGAGGCCCGGCGCCTCGTCGATCGGGCCACCGCCGAGCTCGGTCCGATCTCCCTCCTCGTCAACTCGGCCTCCGGCTTCCCCACCGACACCCTCGAGGACGTCACCCCCGAGGGATGGCGACGCACCCTCGAGGTCACCCTCACCGCCCCCGTCTTCCTCACCCAGGCCTTCGCCGAGTGGCTCGACGGGGACGGTGCCGTCGTCAACGTCACCGACGCCCGCACCCTCCAGCCGTACCGCACCCACTTCTCCTACATCGTCGCCAAGGGGGGACTCGACACCTTCACCCGGGCCGCGGCCCTCGCCCTCGCTCCGAGGATCCGGGTGAACGCCGTCGCCCTCGGGGTGATCCTCCCGCCCCCCGGCGAGGACGACGCCTACGTCGGCAGGCTCGCCGAGCGCCTCCCCCTGGGTCGGCCCGGCGGGACCCGGCCGGTGGCCGATGCGGTCGTCTGCCTGCTGCGCAACGACTTCGCCACCGGCGAGATCCTCCGGATCGACGGCGGGGGTCACCTCCTCGACGGCGGGTAGGGTCTTGGATCATGGACCGCATCCTCATCAAGGACCTCAGGGTGATGGGGATCTTGGGGATCAAGCCGGAGGAACGGCTCGACCCCCAGGAGATCCTCGTCAACGTCGTCCTCTGGGTCGACACCCGACCCGCGGCGGCCTCCGACGACATCACCGACGCGGTGAACTACCGAACGATCACGAAGGCCCTCATCGCCCACATCGAGCAGGGACGGCCGATGCTCGTCGAACGCCTCGCCGACGAGCTCGCCGGCATCTGCCTCGACCTCGACCATCGCGTCGCGAAGGTCGAGGTCACCGTCGAGAAGCCCGGCGCCCTCCGTCACGCCCGATCGGTCGGCGTCGCGGTGGTCCGGGAGCGATCGTGATCCCCGTCGTCGTCGGCCTCGGCTCGAACATCGACCCGGAACGCCATCTCGCCGCGGCGCTTCGACGCCTCCGCAACCATCCCGACCTCGGCGTCGTCGCGACGAGCCGCATCTACCGCTCGAAGCCGGTGGGAGCGCCGGGGACTCCGGACTTCCTCAACGCGGCGGTCCTGGTCCGCACGGACCTGTCGCCCCCCGAGCTCCGCCGCGTCCTCCGCGGGATCGAGGCCGATCTCGGGCGGATCCGCGGCCCCGACCCCAACGCGCCGCGGACCATCGACCTCGACCTCCTCCTCCACGGCGACCTCGTGGAGGACTTCGGTGGCTGGGAGGTGCCCGACCCGAATCTCGCACGACATCCCCACGTGGCCCTCCCGGCGGCCGATGTGGCTCCCGAGCTGCGACACCCCATCGAAGGAACGACGCTCGAGGAGCTGGCGAGACGACTCGACGACGGGAGCGTGATCCCCATGGGTGTATCGACCAACCCCGATCCCTTCGAGGCCGCCGACTTCGACGACGTGCGCGACTACGCGGCGCCGGTGATCGAAGGATCGATCCGGTCCCTCCTCGCCGAACTCGGCGAGGACCCGAAGCGGGAGGGGCTGCGACGAACCCCCCTGCGGGTCGCCAAGGCCCTCGAGTTCCTCACCAGCGGCTACGACGCCACCGTCGCCGAGGTCGTGAACGACGCGGTCTTCGACGCCGAAGGGGCCGAGGAGATGGTCCTCGTCAAGAACATCGAGTACTACTCGCTGTGCGAGCACCATCTCCTGCCCTTCTTCGGCAAGGCGGCGGTCGCCTACCTGCCGAAGGGGAAGATCATCGGGTTGTCGAAGATCGCCCGGATCGTCGACGTCTTCGCCCGCCGCCTCCAGGTCCAAGAGCGGCTGACGAACCAGATCGCCGACGCCCTCACCGAGATCCTCGATCCCCACGGGGTCGCCGTCGTCATCGAGGGACGGCACCTGTGCATGATGATGCGGGGCGTCCAGAAGCAGGACTCGGCGATGGTGACCTCGGCGATGCGCGGGACCTTCAAGGAGGACGCCCGCACCCGGAGCGAGTTCCTCGATCTCGTCCGCGACTGACTCCGCCGTCGCCCGACGTCCCGGGCTCGGGTACGCTCCTGGGGATGCTCGTCGACGCCCTCGGCCGCCCACTCCGAGACCTGCGGATCTCGGTCACGGATCGGTGCAACTTCCGGTGCACCTACTGCATGCCCCGCGACGTCTTCGACCACGACTACGAGTTCCTCCCCCGGGCCGAGCTCCTCACCTTCGAGGAGCTCACCCGCCTCGTCCGGATCTTCGTCGGCCTGGGGGTGCGCAAGGTGCGGATCACCGGCGGAGAGCCGCTCCTGCGCCGGGGCCTCGAGCGCCTCGTGGCCGACCTCGCCGCCATCGACGGCGTCGACGACCTCACCTTGACGACGAACGGCTCCCTCCTCGCCCGCCGGGCTCGGTCCCTCGCCGCGGCCGGCCTCCACCGGGTGACCGTGAGCCTCGACGCCCTCGACGACGAGGTGTTCCGGTCGATGAACGACGCCGACTTCCCCGTCGCCGACGTCCTCGAGGCGATCGCCGTCGCCGACGCCGCCGGCCTTCGGCCCGTCAAGATCAACGCGGTGGTCGCCCGCGGCGTCAACGACCAGGAGATCCTCCCCCTCGCCGACTACTTCCGGCACACCGGCCACGTCCTCCGTTTCATCGAGTTCATGGACGTCGGCACCGCCAACGGCTGGGACCCCTCCGCCGTGGTGACCGCCCGGGAGATCGTCGAAACCATCGACGCCCGCTGGCCCCTCGAGCCCGTCGACCCCGCGTACCGGGGTGAGGTGGCTCGACGGTGGCGATACCGAGACGGTGCCGGGGAGATCGGCGTCATCGCGTCGGTCACCGAGCCCTTCTGCGGAGACTGCACCCGGCTGCGGCTCTCCGCCGAGGGCCGTCTCTACACCTGCCTCTTCGCCACCGAGGGTCTCGACCTCCGGGGTCCCCTCCGAGGAGGTGCCGACGACGACGAGCTCGCCGCGCTCGTCGCCGGACGGTGGCGACGCCGGACCGACCGGTATTCGGAGCGGCGCCGCGAGGTCCCCCTCGACCTCCCGAAGATCGAGATGTCCTACATCGGCGGCTGACGACCCCCTTGAACCCGGAGGTGCCGTCGCGTACGGTCGCCCCATGGACCCCGCCACCGTCGTCGTCGCCCTCCTCGCCGCGGCGGCCCTCGGCACCGCCGTCGCCACCACCCCCGTCCCCCGGCCGAGCCGGCTCCTCCAGGCGCGACGCGTGGTGTTCGCCCTCGGCGCCGCCCTCGTCGCGTCGCTCGCTCCTCGTCCCAAGGCCACGGCCGCGGTGCCGCCCCCACCCACCAGGTTCGAGGCCGGGACGCCTCGCTGGAGGACCCCGACGCCCGAACCGGAGGTCCACGTCGTCGCCCCCGGCGACACGCTCTGGGACATCACCGCCGCCCGGCTCGCCGAGCGCCTCGGAAGGAAGCCCTCGTCGGCGGAGATCGCCCGGGCATGGCCTCGCCTCTACGCGGCGAACCTCGAGACGATCGGCGACGACCCGAACCTCATCCGTCCCGGCCAACGCCTCACGATCCCCGAGTCGATGCCGTGAGCGACCCCGCCCCCCTCGCCGAGGAATACGAGGAGATCCCCTGGGCGGAGCTCCTCGCCGACACGACCCCGGCGCGGGACCGCACCCGTCTCCTCGTCGGCGTCGTGGTCGCCGCCGGGATCCTCGCCGGGGCGTGGCTCCTCACCCGGGGCGAGACGGCGCCGCCGGTGCCGGCTGCGGCTCCGACCACCCTCGCACCCTCGCCGCCGACGACGCCGGCTCCGGTGATCCCCGAGGCCGACCTCCGCACCGGACCGCCCGAGGCGGATCCCCTCTTCGAGCGGATCGCCGTCCTGCGGGCCGAGCGCTTCGTCGCCGACTACTTCACCCTCGACGGTGATCCGATGGCCCCCACGGCGCTCCGCGCCGCGTTCGTGCCCGCCGCCGTCCCCGACACGCTCCCCCACGACACCGCCACGGAGGCGACGACCTACGTCGAGTGGGTCGAGGCTTTCGAGCGCGAGTTCGTACCGCCGAACCGCTGGAACGTCCGGGTGGCGTTCCGGACCATCCACCGCGAGGGCGACGTCTGGGTGCGCGACGCGACCCGGGCCGTGTTCGTCGCCGTCGTGGTCGACGACCATGCCGGGTCTGCGCTCCTCGACCTCCCCATGCCGGTGGTGGCCCCTCTCCTCCCCTTCGGCGGGACCGCACCCGATCCCAGCCGCGGCCCCTCGGAAGCCGACCCGACCCGCGCCCTCGACTACCTGGCCGGTTTCGCCGCCGAGGTCGACGTCGTCGCGACGGAGGCGGGGGAGGACGGCTGGCGCGTCGAGGCCGTCCTCGTCGACGCCGGGGGAACGGCCTGGCCCCTCGCCGTCCGCTCGGATCTCCTCGCCGACGCCTTCGTCACGGACGGCTAGCCTGCCGCCCATGCTCACCGCAACCGCACGCGTCACCGTCTGGCGAACCCTCTTCGAGGAACTCGGCATCCCGAGCGACGGCACCGTCCTCCTCGTCGGGCCTCCCGAGGAGTCCTTCGCCGAGATGCCGGCGATCCCGGTGCTGCCCGGCGGCCACGGGATGGCGGTCCTGGGACCGCCCCTCGATCGGCGCATCCCCGACGACGCCACCGCCGTGGCGACGGGCCTCGACGACGACGCCGTAGACGCCGTCTTCATGCTCTCGGCCTGGGGAGACCCGGCCCTCATGGGCCAGGTCGCTCGCGAGGCCGTGCGCATCACCCGCCCCGGCGGCACGGTCGTGCTCGGCGACGTCGACGCGGCCGTCCTCACCGAGTCGAGCCCCGCCGCGTACCGGGCGGCGCTCCTCTACGAGACCTACCCCTGGGTCGGCGATCGGATCCGCGACGCCCACGCCCACGAAGCGATGCTGGGCATCGAGCTCCTCCGCGCCGGCATCCATCCGGTGCAGGCCGACCAGCGGGACCTGCCCATGGGGTACTTCGACGACGCCGACGCGTACGAGGCCGCCGTCGCTCGGGGCCTGTGGCCCGGCGTGCTCCTCCTCGACGAGGCCGACCGCGGACGCCTGCTCGCCGAGCTGCGCCGCTCCCTCGTCGACGCCCGCTTCCCCGTCGCCGACGTGCAACCGTGGATGCTCGCCCACGGCCGGAAGTGAGCCGGCCTCAGGAGAACGCCCGCTCCAGGATCTCGCTCGCCGCCGGAGCGATGTCCTCCCAAGACGCCTGGGGCGCCTTCGTGAGGGTGACGAAGTCCGCCGAGGCGAAGACGCTCGTCACCCCGTCGAGGGCGAGGAGCTCGGCGGCCCACGGCTCGTCGACGTCGCCCCCGGCCACGTACGTCTTCGGGCCACCGACGGCGACGCCCACGGTGAACTTCAGGGCGTTGGGGTTCGGCGTGTTCGAGATGGCCACCGCCATGGCAGGTCATCGTAGCGTTCCCCTCCGGCGGCGATGATCGTCGGCGTCGACGTCGGGGGGACCTTCACCGACGTCGTGGCCGTCTCCGACGGCCACGTCGTCGTCCACAAGCTCCCGTCGACCGCCGACCAGTCCCGGGCGGTCGTCCTCGGGGCACGCCGGGCCGCCGGCGAGGCCCCCTTCTCCCTCGTCCACGGCACCACGGTGGCCACGAACGCCCTCCTCGAACGCACGGGGGCCACGACCGCCCTCGTCACCGACGAGGGCTTCGAAGACGTCATCGAGATCGGGCGCCAGGATCGGCCCAGCCTCTACGATCCGATGGCGGATCGGCCCGAACCCCTCGTGCCCCGTCGGCTCCGCCTCGGCTGGAAGGACGGCGCGGACCTCTCCCTCCCCGGCGACGTCGAAGCCGTCGCGGTCGTCCTCAAGCACGCCTACGCCGATCCCGCCCGGGAACGGGCCGTGGCTCGCCTCCTCGCCGACACCGGAGTGGCGATCTCGTGCTCGTCGGAGGTCTCCCCGGAGTTCCGCGAGTTCGAACGCACCTCGACGACGGTCCTCAACGCCTACCTCACGCCGCCGGTCGCCGCCTACCTCGGGCGCCTCGAAGCCCGGCTGGCCGAGATCTCGGCGCGGTCGGTGGTGGTGATGCGGTCGTCCGGAGGCTCGATCCCCCTCGACGAGGCCCGTCGGCTCCCGGCGGCGATCCTCCTGTCGGGCCCTGCCGGCGGCGCCCTCGCCGCCGGCGCCCTCGGCTCCCATCTCGGGCACCGCACGGTCGTCTCCTTCGACATGGGTGGCACCTCCACGGACGTCTGCCTCATCGAAGACGGCCGTCCCGAGGTCGCCTACGAACGCTCCATCGCCGGCCATCCGTGCCGGATGCCCGCTGCGGCGATCCACACCGTCGGCGCCGGCGGCGGCTCCATCGCCTGGATCGACGACGCCGGGGCCCTCCGCGTCGGCCCTCGATCCGCCGGCGCCGACCCCGGCCCTGCCTGCTACGGCCGCGGCGGCACCGACGCGACGGTCACCGACGCGAACGTCGTTCTCGGCCGCATCGGACCCGACCTCCCCCTCGGCGGCGAGCTCGTGGTCGATCTGGCGAACGCTCGAGGGGCGATCGCCCGGCTCGGGGCGCAGATCGGCCTCGACGAGCTCTCCACGGCCTTCGGGATCCTCGAGGTCGTCGAAGAGCACATGGCCTCGGCCATCCGAACGGTCTCGATCGACCGCGGCGTCGACCCTCGGGACGCGGTCCTCGTCGCCTTCGGCGGCGCCGGAGGGCTCCACGCCACCGCCCTCGCCCGCGCCCTGGCGATGCGCGCCGTGGTCGTGCCTCCGCACGGCGGGGTCTTCTCCGCGCTCGGTCTCCTCCTCAGCCCACCCCGGAGCGACGTCGCGAAGACCGTCCTCGTCGGACCCGACCGGCTCGACGTCCTCGACCGCGCCGTCGCCGACGCCGCCGCGGAGGCCGCGACGCGCCTCCGGGCCGCCGGTGCCGAACCCCAACGGGTCCACACCCTCGTCGACACCCGCTATCTCGGCCAGGCCCACGAGCTCGCGGTGCCCTACGCCGCCGGGGAGGGTTGGGCCACCCTGCGCGCCCGCTTCCACGACGCCCACCGGCGCCGGAGCGGCTTCGCCCGCCTCGAGGCCGAGATCGAAGCCGTCACCGTGCGGGCCGAGGCCGTCGGTACCCCGGCCCTCACCCTCGACGACCTCCCTCCCCCCGCCGCCGAAGGGGAGCCGCGACGGAGCCATCGGGAGGTGACGACGAAGACCGGCTCGCGTCTCGTCGACGTCTGGTGGCGACCCTCCCTGGCCCTCGGGACGCGGATCGTCGGCCCCGCGGTCGTCGCCGATCCCGACGCCACGACCTGGGTGGGCGAGGGCGAGACGGCCGTGGTGGGGCCCCTCGGCGTTCTCGAGGTGACCTGGTGAGCGTGGATCCCATCGCCCTCGAGGTCCTGCGGCATCGCCTCGCCGCGGTCGCCGACGACATGGGGCTCATCCTCCGGCGCGCCGCCTACTCGCCGAACATCAAGGAGCGGGCCGACTGTTCGGCGGCGGTCTTCGTCCCCTCCGGCGAGCTCCTCGCCCAGGCCGAACACATCCCCGTCCATCTCGGCTCGATGCCGGCATCGGTGGCCGCGGTCCTCGATGCCTTCGCAGGCGACGTCGAACCGGAGGTCCAGTACGCCGTCAACGATCCCTACGCCGGAGGGACCCACCTCAACGACCTCACCCTCGTCCGCCCGGTCTTCGTCCGGGGCACCCTCGCCGGGTGGGTCGCGAACCGTGCCCACCACGCCGACGTGGGCGGCGAGGCCCCCGGCTCCATGCCCGCCCACGCCGTCACCGTGGACCAGGAGGGACACCGGGTGCCGCCCACCCCGGCGGTCCGCGCCGGGAGGTGGCTGCCCGAGTTCCTCGAGCCCTTCCTCGCCGCGACCCGCACACCCGCCGAGCGCCTCGGGGACCTCGCCGCCCAGCTCGGCGCCAACGAGGCCGGGGCCACCCGCCTCGCCACCCTCGTCGGCGACGACGTGGGCCGTTGGCGTCGCCTCACCGAGGCCCTCTTGTCCTACGGGGAACGACGTATGGTCGCCGCCCTCTCCGCCTTGCCCGACGGCGACTATCCCTTCGAGGACGTCCTCGAGTGGCGCGATGGGCTCCTCCCGATCCGGGTACGGGTGAGGATCGACGGCGGCACCCTGGAGGCGGACTTCACGGGCACCTCCTCGCAGATCCCCGGCAACGTCAACGCGGTGGAAGCGGTGACCCGCTCCTGCCTCTACTACGCGGTTCGGGTCGCCACCGACCCCACCATCCCGGCGAACGGCGGCTGCTACCGGCCTCTCCGGCTCGTCGCTCCGGCCGGGACCCTCGTCAACGCCCGGCCCCCGGCGGCGGTCGCGGCCGGGAACGTCGAGACGAGCCAACGCATCGCCGACGTGCTCCTCGGCGCCCTCGCCCAGGCGGCACCGGATCGGGTGCCCGCCGCCGGCCAGGGGACGATGAACAACGTCCTCGTCGGCAACGAGCGGTTCGGTTACTACGAGACGATCGCCGGCGGCCAGGGGGGTAGGCCGACGAAACCGGGGCAGTCGGGCATCCACACCGGGATGACGAACACGAAGAACACCCCGGCGGAGGCCCTCGAGGCCCACTACCCCCTCCGCGTCCTCGTCTACCGGCTGCGGCGCGGCAGCGGCGGGGTCGGGCGGCATCCCGGCGGCGACGGCATCGAGCGGGTGATCGAGTTCCTCGAACCGGCGACGGTCTCCCTCATGGGGGATCGCCGGGTCGTGCCGCCCTGGGGACTCCACGGGGGCGGTCCCGGGGCGACCGGACGGGACGAGCTCGTCACCCGGTCGGGTGAGGTCGTGCCGTTGCCGGCGAAGTGCACGATCGAGGTCGACGCCGGCGACCGGCTCCGGGTCCTCACGCCGGGAGGCGGCGGTTGGGGGGCTCGGTGAGCTTCACTCCCCCACGGCCGAGGGGACGGTGTCGGCCTCGGTGATCGCCGTCTCCGTCGTGGGCCGATGCACGGCCGGTCGAACCCGCTGGGGCCCCCCCGCCGGCACCGCGTGGGTCTCCTCCAGGACGAGGATCTCGATGCCTCCGACGACGTCGGCGATGAGGTTGTAGAGGATCGCGGCGAGGGTCGCGAGGCCGGTGGCGGCGATGGCGCCGATGAACGCCGAGAGCGTCACGATGCGGAAGTAGAGCGGACCGTTGGGAGTGAAGGTGAGCCGGATGCTGTCGGCGAGATCGGCGATCCGGTCGGGGACGCCGCGTTGGACGAGCACCGACCACATGACCCAGGTGCCGAGCACGACGACGAGCGCGACGATGAGGTTGAAGACGAGGGAGACCTTCAACACGGTCCACGGGTCGATCCGCCGGATGACCCTGCGTACTCGTCGGACGGGCATCGCTCCTCCTTCGGGGCGAGTGTACCCCCGAGCCCGGGTTCGGGACCCTCAGCGGTCGTGGGCCGGGACCTTCGCGACCGAGGAGAGTTCGGCCCCCTCTCCGAGGTTGATCACCCGCACGCCGCTCGAGTCGCGCTTCTGTCGAGAGATCTCCTTGACGGCCTGACGGATCACGTTGCCGTCGGTGGAGACGATGAACACCTCGTCGTCGGGCCTCACCGAGAGGGCGTCGACGAGCCGACCCCTCACCCGGGTGAGCTTCATGGCCCGCACCCCGCCGCCGCCTCGGCGCTGCCGGCGGAACTCCGACATCCGGGTGCGCTTCCCGTAGCCGCGGGAGGTGAGGAGGAGGACCTCCCCCTCCTCTTCCGCCACGGCCGCGGCGACGACTCGATCGTCGTCGTCGAGTCGGATGCCGCGGACCCCCTGGGAGGCCCGTCCCATGGGCCGCACCTCGTCCTCGGAGAAGCGGATCCCCTTCCCGGACTCGGTGAACATGAGCAGGTCGGCTCCCCCGTTCGTCGCCCGCACCGCCACGACCTCGTCGCCTTCCTTGAGCTTGATCGCGACGAGCACCTGGTTCCGCGAGTCGTAGTCGGCGAAGCGGGTCTTCTTCACCTGCCCGCGCTCGGTGAACATCACGAGGTAGCGATTCGTCTCGTAGTCCCGGGTGTCGATGATCGCTTCGATGCGCTCGTCGGGCTCCATCGGCAGGACCGAGTGGATGAGGACGCCCTTCGCCGTCCGGTCCTTTCGTGGGATCTCGTGGGCTCGGATGCGGTAGACCCGCCCCCGGTTCGTGAAGAAGAGCAGGAAGGCGTGGGCGGTGGTGTGGACGAGGTGGCGTACGACGTCGTCGCCCCGGAGCGCGGCGCCTCGCACCCCCCGACCTCCCCGGTTCTGCTTCCGGTAGGTTCCGGCGAGCACCGACTTGACGTATCCCGCCTCGGAGACCGTGATGACGAGCTCCTCGTCGGCGACGAGGTCCTCGAGGGACAGCTCGCCCGTATCGGGGATGATCCGGGAGCGCCGCTCGTCGGCGAACTCCTCGCGGATGGCGGTGAGCTCCTCGGCGACGACCTCCCGGCGGCGGGCCTCGGAGGCGAGGATCCCCTCGAGCTCCTCGATGAGGGCGAGGAGGGACGCGTGCTCCTGGCGGAGCTTGTCGGTCTCGAGGGCGGTGAGCCGCCGCAGCGGCATGTCGAGGATGTGGTTCGCCTGGACCTCGGAGAGGTCGAATCGTTCGATGAGGGCCCGGCGAGCCGTCTCGACGTCGGCCGAGGAGCGGATGATCTCGACGACCTCGTCGATGTGGTCGAGCGCGACGAGGAGTCCCTCGACGATGTGGGCCCTCGCCTTCGCCTTCTCGAGGCGGTACCGGGTTCGTCGCTCGATGACCTCGAGCTGGTGGGCGATGTAGTGGTGGACGAGGTCGGCGAGGTTGAGGACCCGCGGGACCCCGTCGACGAGGGCCACCTGGTTGACGGCGAAGCTCTCCTCGAGCTGGGTGTGCTTGAAGAGCTGGTTGAGCACCACCTGGGGGTTCGCGTCCTTCTTGAGCTCGATGACGAGCCGGGTGCCCGAGCGGTCCGATTCGTCGCGCAGGTCCACGATCCCGGTGACCGTCTTCGTCTTCACGAGATCGGCGATCTTCTCCATGATCCGATCCCGGGACACCTGGTAGGGGATCTCGGTGACGACGATCGCGTGCCGACCTTTCTTCGTCTCCACGACGTCGGAGACCGCCCGCATCTTGATCGAGCCCCGGCCGGTGCGGAGCGCGTCCATGATGCCCTTGTTCCCCACGAGGTAGGCCCCGGTGGGGAAGTCCGGCCCCTTCACGAACCTCGCCAGCTCGTCGACGGTGGCCTCGGGATGCTCGAGGGCGTAGAGCACCGCGTCGATGACCTCACCGAGGTTGTGGGGTGGGATGTTCGTCGCCATCCCCACCGCGATCCCGGTGGAGCCGTTCACGAGCAGGTTCGGGAACCGCGAGGGCAGGACCGTCGGCTCCTCCCGCTCCCCCGAATAGTTGTCCACGAAGTCGACGGTGTCCTCGTCGATGCCTTCGAGCATGTGCGCGGCGAGGGGAGCGAGCCGGGCCTCGGTGTAGCGCATCGCCGCCGGCGGATCGTCGACGGTCCCGAAGTTCCCCTGGGGGTCGATGAGGGGGTATCGGGACGCGAAGTCCTGGCCGAGCCGAACCATGGCGTCGTAGACGGCCTCGGGACTGTGGGGATGGAACCACCCGACGACGTCCCCGACGACCCGCGACGACTTCCGGTACGGCGTGCCCGGGCGCATCCCGGCGTCGTACATCGCGTAGAGGATCCGCCGGTGGACGGGCTTCAACCCGTCGCGGACGTCGGGGAGGGCCCGCGACACGATGACCGACATCGCGTACTCGAGGAAGGAGTCCTGCATCTCCCGCTCGAGGTCGATCTCGGCGAGGTGTTCGTCGTAACCGGGTTCTCGGGGCTCGGGCATGGGTCAGAAATCGAGGAAGCGGACGTCTTTCGCGTTCTGCTGGATGAAGGTCCGCCGGGCGACGACGTCGTTCCCCATGAGGGTGGAGAACACCTCGGCGGCGGCGAGCTCGTCGTCGAGGCGCACCTGGAGGAGTCGCCGACGGGCCGGATCCATCGTCGTGTTCCAGAGCTGATCGGCGTTCATCTCACCGAGGCCCTTGAACCGCTGGATGCTCACGCGTCGCCCGTCGAGCTC
This sequence comes from Actinomycetota bacterium, assembly GCA_011371355.1. Taxonomy (GTDB): domain Bacteria; phylum Actinomycetota; class Acidimicrobiia; order Spongiisociales; family UBA5794; genus DRQR01. The sequence continues at coordinate 22,673 of DRQR01000025.1, read as the reverse complement.
GGCCTTGACCGCTTCGAGCTCTTCGTCGGTCTGCACCCAACGGGTCTTCGTGCCCACCTTGACGCTGTAGAGGGGCGGCTGAGCGATGTAGACGTACCCGTTCTCGATGAGTTGGGGCATGTGGCGATAGAAGAAGGTGAGTAGGAGCGTCCGGATGTGGGCCCCGTCGACGTCGGCGTCGGTGAGGATGATGATCCGGTGGTAGCGGGCCTTCGCGAGATCGAACTCGTCGCCGATACCCGTGCCGATCGCGGTGATGAGCGCCTGGATCTCGTTGTTCTGGAGGACGCGGGCGAGGCGGTTCCGCTCGACGTTGATGATCTTCCCCCGAATGGGGAGGATCGCCTGGAACTCGCTGTCGCGGGCCTGCTTCGCCGATCCGCCCGCCGAGTCTCCCTCCACGATGAAGAGCTCCGACCGTTCCGGATCCTTCGAGGAGCAGTCGGCGAGTTTTCCGGGGAGCCCCGAGGACTCGAGGAGGCTCTTGCGCCGGGTCAGGTCCCGAGCCTGTCGGGCCGCCTGGCGGGCCCGGGCCGCGGTGAGGGCCTTCTCGACGATCTTCCGGCCCTCCCCGGGGTGCTTCTCGAGCCACTCGGGGAGTCGCTGGTTCAAGGCCCGCTCGACGAAGGAGCGCATCTCGGTGTTGCCGAGCTTCGTCTTCGTCTGCCCCTCGAACTGCGGATGCCGCACCTTGGCCGAGACCACCGCGGTGAGGCCTTCCCGTACGTCTTCGCCCTGGAGATTGGGATCCTTGTCCTTGAGGAGGTTGCGGCTCCGCGCGAACTCGTTGAGGGCCCGGGTCAGGGCCTTCTTGAATCCCTCCTCGTGGGTGCCGCCCTCGTGGGTGTTGATGTTGTTCGCGAAGGACAGGAGCGTCTCCGTGTAGGCCGAGGTCCACTGCATCGCGACGGCGACCTCGGCCTCCTCTCCCACCTCCTCGAAGTAGGCGACGTGGGGGTGGATCGGTTCCTTGGACCCGTTGAGGTACTTGACGAAGTCGACGAGGCCCCCGGCGTAGCGGAAGGTCTCCTCCACGGGGGGATCCGAGCGTTCGTCCCGGAAGCGGATCTCGAGGCCCCGGTTGAGGAAGGCCATCTCCTTGAGGCGGGTGGCGATCGTCCGGTAGTCGAACTCCACCGACTCGGTGAAGATCTCGGGATCGGGCCAGAAGGTCACCTGGGTGCCCGTCCGCTTGGCCGGCTTGAGCTTGACGAGCTTGGTCGTGGGCTTGCCGTACTCGAACTCCTGGCGCCACTGGTGGCCATCCCTCGCGACCTCGACGAGCATCCGGGTCGACAACGCGTTGACGACCGAGATCCCGACGCCGTGGAGTCCTCCCGAGACCGTGTACGCGCCGGACTCGAACTTGCCCCCGGCGTGGAGGGTGGTGAGCACGGTGGTGAGGGCGGGGAGTTTCGTCTTGGGGTGCTTGTCGACCGGGATCCCTCGGCCGTTGTCCCGGACGCGAACGCCGCCGTCGGCGAGGAGGGTGACCTCGATCCGGGTGCAGAAGCCCGCCATGGCCTCGTCGACGGCGTTGTCGACGACTTCCCAGACGAGGTGGTGGAGGCCCTTGGGTCCGGTCGAACCGATGTACATCGCGGGCCGCCGACGCACGGCCTCGAGTCCTTCGAGGACGGTGATGTCCTTGGCGCCGTAGGAGGCGTTGGACGCGCGTTTCGTCGTGCTCACTGAACTCCTTCGGGATGCGTCGCGGGGGCGAGCCGAGGTCCCTGGGCGGTGCGCGGAGTATACCCCCGGAGGCCCCGAACTCCTCGGATTTCAGGGCTCGTCGGCCCTCCGGCGTACCCGGAGCCGGACCTCGCGGACGAGGCCGGATCCGAGGGCCTCCTCGATCCTCGCGACGAGCCCCGGCACGTGGAAACGCAAGAGCGAGACCCGTCCCGGTCGGTCGACTTCGACGAGGAGCACCCCGTCGCGGACGCCGATGGCCTCGGTGCCCCTCCACTCCGGACCGGCGATCTCGTCCCATCCCTCGACGAGCCGTCCGAGCCGGACGTCGACGCCCTGCGCGAGCCCCCCGAGGACCGAGGCGAGGATCTCGGTGATCGGCACGGGTTCCCGGTCGGTCATCCCGCGACCTCCACGAGATCCGGCGCCACCTTCCATCGCGTCCCTCGGGGGAGTCCTTCGTCGGTCGTCGTGAGGAACACCTGACCTTGGGGTAAGGCCCGGAGCACGCCGTCGACGCGGCCCGGATCGAGTTCGGAGAGGACGTCGTCGACCAAGAGCACGGGCTCCTCACCGCGGTGGTTCCCGAGGACGACGAGGGCGGCGAGCCGGCAGGCGAGGGCCGCGGTGCGCTGCTCTCCCTGACTCGCCGCGCTCCGGAGCGGCCGTCCATCGAGTTCGAGGACGGGATCGTCCCGGTGGGGTCCCGCCGAGGTCCGTCGCAGCTCGAGGTCCCGTCCCCGCCGACGCCGCAGCGCGTCGAGGATGGCCTCCTCGGGTTCCGTGTCCTCGCCGAGCCATGTCGGCTCGTACCGCCAGCGGACCTCGCCCGCGCCCCCCACGAGCCGGTAGGTGGCCTCGAGGGGCGCACCCACCGCGGCGATCACCCGACGGCGGTACTCGTAGACCCGAGCACCCGCCGCGGCATACTGGGCGTCCCAGACGTCGAGGATGGCGGCCTCCGCGGCGGGCCCCGCCGCGCGGAGGAACGCGTTGCGCTGCCGGAGCGCGGTCTCCGCGTCGTCCTGGACCACGGCGGCCTCGGGCCAGAGCCCCGCGGCGAGGTCGTCGAGGTACTCCCGCCGCAACCCCGGTCCTGCCTTGACGAGGTCGAGATCGTCCGGGTGGAAGACGACGACGGGAAACGTCCCTACGAGGTCTCGGAGCCGGCGTGGGCGCTTGCCGTCGACGAGGATGCGTCGTCGGCTCCCTCGTGGGAGCTCCACCTCCACCCGCCGTCGCCCGCCTCCGACCTCGAACTCGCCGCGCAGGATGGCTCCCGCCGCTCCCCGGCGAATGAGGTCCTCCTCAGGGGTGCCCCGGAAGCTCCTGGCCCGGGCCAGGTAGCCGATGCCCTCCAGGAGGGTCGTCTTCCCGGCGCCGTTGCCGCCGACGAGGACGTTGAGCCCCTCGGCCGGCTCGAAGACGACTCGCCGATGTACTCGAACGTCGGTGAGCTCGAGCCACCGGAGGCGCATCGGTCAGAGCCGAACCGGCATGAGGAGATACCGGAACGTGTCGCCCTCGAGGCCGTGGATGAGGCCCGGTTTCAGGGGATCGACGGTCTCCACGACGACCTGGTCGCCTTCCACGGCCGCGACCCCGTCGGTCAGGTACCGCGTGTTGAAGGCGATGGTCATCTCCTCCCCCTGGTAATCGGCCTCGAGGTGTTCGGTCTCCTCCCCCACCTCCTGACGGATCACGCTCAACCCGACGCCGCCGGGGTGGAGATCCAACCGAACGGGGATGTGATCCTCGGCGACGAGGGCGGCTCGGCCGATCCCCTCGAGCAGCGCCTCTTTGTCGACGACGAGCCGGTTCGGGTAGCCCTCGGGGAGGAGTTGCCGGTAGTTCGGGAACGCGGCGTCGATGATCCGGACGCGCAGCTTGCCCGTGCCGGTGGCGAACACGGCCTCTCGCTCACCGAGGCCCACGGTCATCCGTCCCCCACCGATCGTCCGGCCCAGCTCCCGGAGGGCCCGGTAGGGCACGAGTCGGGCTCCCTCGGTGGACACGCCCGGGACGTCTTTCACCGCCAGCCGATACGAGTCGGTGGCCACGAGCCGCAGCCCCTCCTCGGTCGCTTCGAACAGCACCCCGGTGAGCATCGGCCGTGCCTCGTCGGTCGAGGCGGCGACGCCCACCTGCCCGATGGCCCGCAACAGGACGTCTCCCTCGACTTCCACGTCCCCGTCGACGGGTTCCTCCGAGGGCCGGGGAAAGTCGTCGACGTTCATCGCCCGCAGGGTGAACTTCGGGCCGTTGCCGGTGATCTCCACCTCCCCGTCACGCACGTGGATGGACACGGCCCCCGAGGGGAGCTTCCGCACCGCGTCGGCGGCGAGCTTCGCCGGAACGACGGTCCTGCCCGCCTCGAGGGCCTCGACGTCGAGGAAGGTCTTGATCGTCACCTCGTTGTCGGTCCCCGTCGCCGTCAGGCGGTTGCCCTCCACCTCGAGGAGGAGTCCCTGGAGGATGGGGAGCGGCGAGCGGGTGCTCACCGCCCGCCCGGCGCGGGCGAGGGCGTCGGCGAGGTCGTCACGTTCGGCTCGGAGTTTCACTGGGCTGGCTTCCTCTCTTCGACTATTGGATTACCAAAGTAGTGGTGGTAGTAGGCGCTGGGGATTGGGGACAAGCCCCCACGAGGCCGCCGGAACGGGACTTCCCGGGGATGGGGAGGGTGTGGACGCGCGGGACGGCCATCCACCGGGGGAGCGGGAGCGGGTGGGCGAGCTGTGGGCAACATCAGGTCTTCCGCAGGCGGGAGGACAAGTTGTGCACAGCTTCGAAGACGGAGCGGTCTCGTTCCATGAGGCTGCGGATCTTGTCGACCGCGTGGAGGACCGTGGAGTGGTCGCGTCCTCCGAAGGCCGCCCCGATCTTCGGGAGCGAGAGGTCGGTGAGCTCGCGGCAGAGATACATGGCGATCTGGCGGGAGCGGGCGAGGGGCTGCTTGCGGCTCGGGCCGATGAGGTCCTCGGGATCGAAGCCGAAGTAGTCGGCGGTGACCGCGATGACCCGGTCGGCGGTGATGGGGCCGTCGTCGGCCGTGGCGACGATGTCGCGGAGGACCTCGCGAGCCATGGGGAGGGTGATGTCTTCGGCGGTGAGGGCGGCGAAGGCGGTCACCCGGGTGAGGGCCCCTTCGAGTTCGCGGACGTTGTGGGCGACGTGCTCGGCGATGAAGCTGAGGACCTCGGGAGGGACGGTGGTGGGGGCGAACTCGGCGTTCTTCCGAAGGATGGCGAGGCGCGTCTCGACGTCGGGGGGCTGGATGTCGGTGAGGAGCCCCCACTCGAAGCGACTCCGGAGCCGGTCTTCGAGGGTGGCGAGGTCGCGGGGATGGCGGTCGGAGCTGATGACGAGCTGTTTGCCGTTCTCGTAGAGGGTGTTGAAGGTGTGGAAGAACTCCTCGAGGATCTGCTCCTTGCCCTCGAAGAACTGGACGTCGTCGAGGAGGAGGAGGTCGATCCGCCGGTAGCGGTCCTTGAACTCCGCCATGCGCTTGCGCCGGATGCCGTCGATGAAGTCGTTGAAGAACTGCTCCGAGGTGACGTAGCGCACGCTCGTGGTGGGGTCGAGCTGGAGCCGGTGGTGGCCGACGGCCTGGAGCAGGTGGGTCTTGCCGAGGCCGGCCCCGGCGTAGATGAAGAGCGGGTTGTACTGGGTGGCCGGCTGCTCGGCGACGGCGAGGGCGGCCGCGTGGGCGAAGCGGTTCGACTGGCCGACGATGAAGTTGTCGAAGGTGTACTTGGGGATGAGTCGGGGGAGTCCCTCCCGGGCCGGGCGGGGTGTGGCGACGGGTGGGCTGGGGGGTTCCGGATCGGGGGCCGTCGGTGCGATGACGAGGTCGACGGTCACGTCGGGGCCGAGCACGGTCTCGGCGGCGTCGGCGATGGCCGGAAGGTACCGATCCCGGACCCACCGGCAGTGGAAGTCGGTGGGGGCGACGAGGCGGAGGGTGGTGCCGTCGACCTCGGGCACGAGGGGATCGATCCACGTCTGGACGGCCTGGGCCGGGAGGTGGTCGCGGAGGCGGGCTCGGAAGGCGTCCCAGCCCGGGTACGAGGAGGCGGCGGACTTCACGCGGCGGGTTCCTCCTCGGTGAGCATCGTTGTCCACACAATCGTCCACAACTTGTGGATAGGGGGACCGCTCCGGTTCGGGACCGGAGCGTGGTCCGTGGGTTCCCGACGAGGCGACTCGGCGGGTTCCCCCTGGGAAGCGGCGGCGAGTATATGGGCCGGTCGCGCGCGGTCGCAAGAACGGCAAAAGGGAGGCCTACTGCCGACGGCACCGGGCCTCGTTGCCTCGAGAATGCCTGGAATCCCAGAGATTCTCGAAGGGCGTGGGCGCGGGCGGACGGCCCGGGCCGAGCGAGGAACGCCCGCGGAGCCCCGAAGGGGCTTTTCGCGGCTCACGGGGAGATTTCGCGACTCGAGCTCGGAGAGCTTTGACATAGATGACGGGGCTCCGTAACCTTCCCGGCCGTACCGCGTATCCCTCCCGACTCCGGGACACCGACATGAAGCGCACCTATCAACCGAACACGCGTCGGCGGCATCGCAAGCACGGATTCCGCGCTCGCATGCGGACCCGGGCGGGTCGTGCGATCCTCAGACGACGCCGCGCCAAGGGCCGGCATCGCCTCACCGTCTGACCGGCGAGGCCGCCCCTTCGTCTCGCTCAGGCGAGGCTTCGACGACGTCTACCGGCGGGGCCGCCGTCGCCGGGTCGGTGGCGTGACGGGGATCGTGCTCGAGGAGGCGGGCGAAGGCCCACCCCGCGTCGGGGTCGTCGCCGGTCGCCGGGTGGGGAACGCGGTGCGACGAAACCGCGCGAAGCGTCGGCTGCGCGAGGCGGTGGCCCGGGTCCCGCTGGTTCCGGGGACGACCTACGTCCTCGTCGCCGCACCGGAGGTGGTCGACGCACCGTTCGATCGGCTCGTCGCCTGGGTGCGGGGTGCCGTCGGACTCGAGGAGCAGGAGGCGTGATGGCCACGATGGAGCGGCGGACGCCGGGGGCGGCCGCACGGATGCTGCGGGCGGGGATCCGCGCCTATCGGCGGTGGCTGTCCCCCCTCCTCGGCCCGCGCTGTCGGTTCCATCCGACCTGTTCGGCCTACGCCCTCGAAGCCGTCGAGCGCCACGGTGCCCTCCGCGGCGGGGGGCTGGCCCTCCGCCGGATCGGACGGTGTCATCCCTTCCATCCGGGAGGGAACGACCCGGTCCCCGACGGGGGTCGCTGATGGCGAATCCCTGGCAGCTCCTCCTCCAGGCGATCGGCGGACTCCTCGCCCTCTTTTACCAATTTATTCCAAACTACGGGGTGGCGATCATCCTCCTCACCCTCACGATCAGCGTCCTTCTCTTCCCCATGACCCTGAAGCAGACACGGTCGATGCGGGCGATGCAGGAGCTCCAGCCCGAGGTGAAGCGACTTCAGCGAGAGCTCAAGGGCGACCGAGAGGAGCTGAACCGTCGGCTCATGGAGCTCTACCAGGAGCGAGGGGTGAACCCGGCCGCGGGATGTCTCCCCCTCCTCCTCCAGATGCCCATCTGGTTCGCCCTCTTCTCGGTGCTCCGAAGCGGGAGCGGGATCCCAGAGAGCTCTGCCCTTGCCCACGCCGTCGCGCCGGCCCGGGAGGCGCTCGAGGCAGGCAAGGCCCTCACCGATCCGGTCTTCGCCGCGGTGGAGTTCCTCGGGATGAACCTCCTGGCGGCTCCGAGCCAGGCCTTCTCGAGTCTGGGCATCGTCGCCACCGTGCCGTATCTCCTCCTCGTGGGCGTCATCGTCGCGGCCGGTTACTACCAACAGATCCAGACGATGCGGACGCGCGACGACGAGGGACAGCAGTCCCAGGCCATGCAGTCGATGCAGGGGGCCATGAAGATCATGCCGGTGTTCTTCGGCTTCATCTCCTGGACGCTGCCGGCGGGTCTCGGCCTCTACTTCGCCACCTCGAACCTCTTCCGGATCGGCCAGCAGGCGGTGATCCTCCGGTTGGACGAGGACGAGGGGGGATCCGGGGGCGCGAAGGCGAAGCCGACGAAGCCCGAGGGGGGAGAGGACGACCACGACCGGCCGGCGGGACCCTCGCCGCACGCGAAGAAGAAGCGGAAACGCCGCAAGAGGAGATGACGATGGAGTGGGTCGAGGTTCAGGGAAAGACGGTGGAGATCGCCGTGCAGGCGGCACTCGAGGAGCTGGGCCTCTCGTCGCCGGAGGAGGCGACGATCGAGATCCTCCAGGAGCCGAAGGCCGGCTTCCTCGGCATCGGGGGCCAGGAGGCGATCGTGAAGGTGACGAAGCGGCCTCCGAGCAAGAAGCGGCGCCGCCGCCGGCGGCGAGGCCGAGGCGGGAAGCACCGCGGCGAGGCCGCCGGCAACGAGCAGCAGAAGCCGAGGAAGGAAGAGCGGCGGAAGGAGCCGGCCATGGAATCGAAGGAGCAGCCGAAGCCCGACCTCGAGGCCCAGGCGGCCGTGGCCAGGTCCTTCCTCGAAGGCCTCCTCGAGGCCTTCGGGCTCGAGGGAGAGGTGCGAACCTCCATCGAAGACGACGTCTTGAGCATCGCCGTGGTCGGAGACCAAACGGAGGCCCTCGTGGGGCCGAAGGGCTCGGTCATGCAGGCGGTGCTCGAGCTCACGAGGACGGTGATCCAGCGGAAGACCTACGGGGCGCCCCGGATGCGGATCGACATCGCCGGGTACGGTGAACGGCGGCGAGAGGCCCTGAAGATCTACTCCCGCAAGCTCGCCGAGAAGGTCCTCGCCGAAGGCGGCGAGATCATGCTCGAGCCCATGAATCCGGCGGATCGGAAGGTCGTTCACGACACGATCGCCGAGATCGAGGGGGTTCGCAGCTACTCGGAGGGGGAGGAGCCCCACCGCTCGGTGATCATCGCTCCCGAGGAGGAGGGAACCGAGGAGGCCGACGACGCGGAGTGAGCTCGGAGACCTCGAGGTTTCACGGGAAACGCGCGAGCGTCTCGCCGCGCTCGAGCGGTGGATCGGGCGGCGAATCGCCGAGGACGCCGTCGGACGACTCCAAGCCTACGGGCGATGGCTCGTCGAGGAGGCGATCCCCGCAGGGGGCCTCGGACCTCGGGAAGCCGCTCGGCTCTGGGATCGGCACCTCCTCGACGCCCTGAGCTTCGCCGGGGCCTTCCGAAGGGAGCCCGACGGGATCCTCGACCTCGGCAGCGGCGTGGGGCTCCCCGGCATTCCCCTCGCCATCCTCCATTCCGATGTGGAGGTCGTCCTCCTCGACCGTTCCCAGCGTCGGGTGGACCTGGCCCGGCGAGCGGTGCGGCTCCTCGGGCTCGGGAACGTCGAGGTCGTCGCCGGTGAACTGGAGAGGACCGGGCTCGCGGCGTCGACGGTCGTGGCCCGAGGCGTCGCCGCCCCCGCCCGACTGCTCCCGCGCCTCCTCCCCCGCATCGCACCGGGCGGGCTCGCCGTCGTCGGGCTCAGCCGGGCCCGCGCTCGACCGGCATCCCCGCCCCCGCCCCCGGGCACTCGGCTCGAGCTCGTCTCGGTGCCCCCCGACGTCCTTGACTCGGGCGCCTGGCTCCTTAGGATGGAGGTGCCGAGGAGGTAGGTGTGAAGGAAGGGCTCGTCGTCGCGATCGCGAACCAGAAGGGTGGCGTCGGCAAGTCGACGACGGCGATCAACCTGGGTGCCGGTCTCGCCCTCCAGGGGGAACGGGTCCTCATCGTCGATCTCGATCCCCAAGGGAACACCACCTCCGGCCTCGGGATCGACCGGGGCACGATCGAGTACTCGACCTACGATCTCCTCATCGACGAGCTCGACGCCGCCGAGGTCATGGAGCCGACGAGCGTGCGGGATCTCTTCGTCGTGCCGGCGACGATCGAGCTCGCCGGGGCCGAGATCGAGCTCGTCTCGATGTTCTCCCGGGAGACCCGGCTCCGGAACGCGCTGAAGCCCCTCGAACCGGAGTTCGACACCGTGCTCATCGATTGTCCGCCCTCCCTCGGCCTCCTCACGATCAACGGGCTCACCGCGGCCGACGAGGTGCTCATCCCCATCCAGTGCGAGTACTACGCCCTGGAGGGGGTGAGCCAACTCATGCGGAACATCCAGCTCGTCCAGCAGAACCTGAACCCTCAACTCGAGGTGGAGGGCGTGGTACTCACGATGTTCGACGGGCGCACCACCTTGGCCTCGGACGTGGTGACGCAGGTGCGGGAGCACTTCGGGCCACGAACCTACCGCACGGTGATCCCGAGGACGGTACGGCTCTCGGAGGCGCCCTCGTACGGAGAGCCCATCGAGGCCTACGACCCGATGTCGCGGGGGGCGATCGCCTACCGTGAGCTGGCCCGCGAGTTCCGGAGGAGGCACGGCCGTGAGTCCAACCCGTAAGGCCGGGGGTCGGAAATCGGGCCTCGGGAGAGGCCTCGATGCGCTCATTCCGAGCGAGCGGCCCGGGCTCGGCTTCGCCGAGCTGCCCCTCGCGGCGATCCGTCCCAATCCTCGCCAGCCCCGGCGCACCTTCGACGCCGAGGCCCTCGAGGAACTCGCCTCCTCGATCAGAACCGTCGGGGTGCTCCAGCCCATCGTCGTCCGGGACCGGGGCGACGGCAGCTATGAACTCGTGGCGGGGGAGCGCCGCCTCCGAGCTGCAGAGCTCGCCGGCCTCGAGCGGATCCCGGCGGTGATCCGGGGCGAGGACGGCGACGAGGGTTCCCTCGTCGAGGCGCTCGTCGAGAACCTCCAACGGGAGGACCTCACGCCCCTCGAAGAGGCCGCCGCCTACCGGCAGCTCATGGAAGATTTTGGCTTGACCCACGAGGAGGTCGCCGCCCGAGTGGGGAAGTCCCGGAGCGCGGTCACGAACACCCTCCGGTTGCTCGGCCTGCCGGGCCCGATCCAGGCCCTCGTCGAGACCGGGGAACTCGGGGCCGGGCATGCTCGTGCCCTGCTGGGCCTCGAGGACCAGGCCTATGCCGTCCACCTGGCCGAGCGGATCGTCGCCGAGGGCTGGTCGGTGCGGCAGGTCGAGGCGGCCGTACGCCTCCGCAAGGGCATCCGTGCCCGGGCGGGCGGGGCGGGAACCACGAAACCCCGACCGGCGGCGGTGATCGAGCTCGAGTCGCGCCTCGCCGAACACCTCGGTACCAAGGTGGCGATCGACATGGGCCGGCGAGGAGGCAAGCTCGTGATCCGCTTCTCCTCCCTCGACGACCTCGAGCGGATCTACCGGCGCTTCTATTCCTGAGGGAGGCGGCCCTCGGGACCTCGGGCATGGAAGTCGACGAGGGCGTCGGCGACGGCGATCCCGAGACGGCCGTCCATGGTGGGCGCCGTCACGAGGAGCGCCGGGGCGCGGGTCTCACGGAGCAGGGGGGTCGCCCTCCCGCCCACCTCGAGGCCGAGCCGCTCGGCGACCGCCGTGGCGAGGATCCTCCCGGCGGTGGACTCGCCCCGGTCGGAGCGGAAGTGGAAGATCCGGGCCTCCCCGAGGGCGAAGCCGACCACGAGGTCGGCGGCGAGCCGGTTCGCCCGCCGGGCGCGGAGGCGCTCCGACGGCGCCGTGTCGCTGGCCCGCGACAGGAGGGGATGGGCGCCTCGCTCGCCGACGTACCGGACGAACCCGAGCGCGGCCCGCCAGGTGCTGGCAGATTCTTCCTGATCGCCGCACGCGGGGTCGACGTAGAGCCGCATGCCGACGAGGGTGCGGGGGAGGCCCTCGATCCAGGCCCGCTCCCGGATCTCGTCACGTCCCCGCTTGTCGGTGGCACGCCGGATGAGTTCGAGCTCCCCGAGGACCAGGCTCCCGGCGATGCCGTCCTCCGGCAGGCCTCGGTTGTGTTGGAAGTCGAGGAGGGCCCGGAGGGTGTCGGGACCGAAGATGCCGTCCACCTTGCCGGCATCGAAGCCGATCGCGTTGAGGCGACGTTGGAGCTCGGCGACGTCGTCACCCCGGAGCATGGGGCTGCGGAGGTAGAGGAGCCGATCCCCGAGCCGATGGCCGGCGTCGACGAGCGACTGCCAGGTCTCCGGACCGACGATGCCGTCGACGGGGAGACCGCGGCGCTCCTGGAAGGCGCGCACCGCCGCCTCGGTCGCCGGGCCGAAGATCCCGGGTGGATCGTCGTCGGTGGGATGGCCGAGGGCCCCGAGCCGGGTCTGGATGTCGCGAACCGGGTCCCCGCGGTCGCCGCGGTGGTAGAGCCTCACCGCGTCATCGTCGCATACCCCGGCGTCAACCGAGGAACTCGGCGAGCTCCGAGACGAGCTGCGCCTTGCTCCTCGCACCGACGAGGCGTTTCACCTCCCGGCCGTCCTTGAAGACGATGAGCGTCGGGATGCTCATGACCCCGTACTGCATCGCCGTCGCCTGGTTCTCGTCGACGTTGAGCTTGACGACCTTCAGCCGGTCGGCGTGCTCCGCGGCGAGCTCCTCCAGGGGACCGTCCATCATCTTGCAGGGACCGCACCACTCGGCCCAGAAGTCGACGAGGGACGGGGTCTCGCCCGCCACGATGTCCGCGAAGGTCGCGTCGTCCGCCTTGATGGTGTTCGTCATCGGCCGCCTCCTTGTCACGCCCGCTGCGCTTCGAGCCACCGCTCGGCGTCGATCGCGGCCTGGCAACCCATACCCGCCGCGGTGACCGCCTGACGATAGACGTGGTCGACGACGTCGCCTGCGGCGAAGACCCCGTCGACCGAGGTGCGGGTCCCCTCGGACACCACGATGTAGCCGGCCTCGTCGAGGTCGAGCTGACCTTCGAAGATCTTCGTGTTCGGCGTGTGGCCGATGGCCACGAAGAGCCCGTCGGTGGGGAAGACCCGCTCCTCGCCGTCGACGACGTTCCGCAGACGGACGCCGGTGACGCCGTCGTCGCCGAGGACCTCCTCGACGACGGTGTTCCAGATCACGTCGATCTTCGGGTGCTCGAGGACCCGGTGGGCCATGATCTTCGACGCCCGGAAGGTGTCGCGCCGGTGGACGACGGTGACCCGAGAGGCGAACTTCGTGAGGAAGAGGGCCTCCTCCATCGCGGAGTCGCCGCCACCGACGACGACGAGCTCCTTGTCGCGGAAGAAGAACCCGTCGCAGGTCGCACACGCCGACACCCCGCGACCCCGGAGCCGCTCCTCACCCGGCACCCCCAACCAACGGGCAGAGGCGCCGGTCGAGACGATCACCGACTCGGCGTGGTAGAGGTCGTCCCCGACCCAGATGCGGAAGGGATACTCGGCGAAGTCGACCCGGGTGACGTCCGAGCTGCGGATCCTCGTCCCGAACCGCTCGGCCTGCTTCCGCATGTTGTCCATGAGCTCGGGCCCCATGATCCCGTCGGGGAAGCCGGGGTAGTTCTCCACGTCGGTCGTGAGCATGAGCTGGCCGCCTCGCTCCATACCCTCGACGAGGAGGGGCTCGAGGTCGGCGCGGGCCGTGTAGATCGCGGCGGTGAGCCCGGCCGGGCCCGAGCCGATGATGAGTACGCGTTCGACCGTCGTCATGTCCTTCACTCCTCGTCGTCGGGGAAGCGCCTGATCCATACCAACGACCCGGCGACGACGAATATGCCCCCGACGAGGGCGTAGGCAGCCTCCATGCCGACGAGCGTCCCGAGCGCCCGGAAGAACGCCACCGACGCCCACACCGCGACGACGATGCCGACGACGGCGAGCACGACGCCGAGGGCCGCCCAGGTGACGCCGTCGGCGACCCGGTCCACGGTGAGGCTCCGGACCTTCGTCGCCAGCTCCTCGAGGTAATCGGCGAGCTGGGTGGCGTAGTCGTCGCGTTCGGCCATCGGGTCGAGGTTAGTCCGCGACCCGCCGGGTCATTCCTCGGTGACCCGACAGGTCTCGGGGTCCACGGAGAGTTCGGTCTCGGTGCCGTCGGCGGCGACGGCCACGACGTCGATCGACGACGCCTCGGCGCGCACGACGCGGAGCTCGACGGGATCGGCGACGACCTCCTCGATGGCCGCTCGACAGACCTCGAGCGCGCGCCGTCCCTCGTCGAGGCCGGTGATCCGGGTACGAGCCGCTTCCTCGGTGGCGAGGGTCGGCGAGGCTCCCTCGGGGACCTCGTCGCCGGCGGAGAGGTCGGTGAGCTCGTCGGCGGCCGGCGGGGTGGCGGTGAGGGCGTCGACCGACGCCGACGTGGTCGAGGTGGCGACGGCGGCCTCTTCGACGGCGAACTCGGAACCGCTCGATCCTCCGCCGAGGAACGGGCCGCCTGCGACCACGAGGAAGCCGGCGAGGAGGACGGCGGCGAACCCGAGCACCGGGACGAGTCGCCGGATCCATCGGGACGTGGGGGCGGGTCGTCCTTCGACGGCGAGATCGAGGCCGAGGCCCTCCCGGAGCGAGCGGCGGAGGGTGGCGCGCTCCTCGGGACGGAGGGTCGGGGCCTCGAGCTCCGCGAGGGCGGCGAGGGCGGCCCGTTGGAGGGCGAGTTCGTCGACGAGGTCCGGTCGCGCCGCGAGCAGCTCGGCCGCCGCGGCCTCCTCTTCGGGAGACAGCGTTCCGGCGACGAGGCCCAAGAGGAGGTCGCGTTCGTGCTCGTTCATGGTCCGTCCTTTGGATGCTCCACACCCTCTCGCAGGTTCCCGAGGCGTTCGGCCAACATGCGCCGGGCGCGAAAGACCCTGCTCTTCACCGTGCCGACGGGTACGTCGAGGATCTCGGCGGTGTCGTCGAGGGAACGGCCGTCGAGATCGACGAGGACCACCGCGGCGCGGAACTCGTCGGGGAGCGCGGCGAGGGCGTCCTCGATGGCCGGGCGCAGCTCGGCGGACCGGTAGGCGTCCTCCCCGGCGGGATCGGAGGGATCGTGGTGGTCGGGCAGCGCCTCGGTGCGCCGGCGCTTCGCCCGACGGAGATGGTCGTAGCAGGTGTTGAGCGCGACCCGGTAGAGCCACGTCGAGAACGCCGCCCGATTGCGGTATCGGTCGGCCTTGCGGAAGACCGTGAGGAAGGTGTCCTGGGTGGCGTCGAGGGCGGCGTCACGGTCGCGCAGCATGCGGAGACAGAGATGGAACACCCGATCCTCGTGGGCGCTCATGAGCGTCTCGAACGCCTCGAGGTCCCCCTCGAGATAACGGGCGACGAGCTCGGCGTCCTCGGCGGCGCGGTGGGTCATCCCGATGATTCTGGATCGAAGGCCGACAGGAAGCGAACCTCGGCGATCTCGGCCCGGTGCCGACCGTCCTCGGTGGCGGGGAGCTCGACGAGCCAGAGCAGCCAACGTCCCCCCTCCCGACGGGGCAGCGGAATGGGGTTCCTCGCCGGGAGCAGCACCCCGGAGGCGACGGGCTCGAACTCGTCGGGGAGCTCCGCGGAGCGCCCGGTCCATCCGAGCCGCCAACGGGTCCCGGGGCTGCCGACGATCTCGACGACGGCGGGGATGCCCTCGACGACGAAGACGAGGCCGACGCCGGGCTTGATCTCCTCGAGGGGCCGGGAGTACGCCTCGGTGACCCAGGAGGTCTCCGGATCTCCGTCGAGGACGCGACCGACGAGGTCGTCGGATTCGGTGCCGTCACCGAGAGGGTCGAAGACGAGGGCCCTCGCAGAGAGCGTGGCCGTGGGCGCCGCGGGCTCGGGCGGCGGTGAGGTGGGGAGCGGAGGGACTGCGGGCCGGGAGGGCGCGGCGATGGGATAGAGGAACGGCGACGTCGAGGCCGTACCGACGGCGAGCCCGGCGGCGGCGATCACCGCGATCGCCACCGAGATCGCGGCGAAGGTCGCCGCCCACGGGACGAGGGCGAGACGGGGAGCCGGCGTCCGGGTCGGCGAGGGGATGGCTCGCAGACGGGCGGCGAGCCCCTCGGCGTCGAGCCGTCCACGGCGGGCGTCGTCGAGGACGTCGTCGATCGCGGCCGGGAGTCCCTCGACGAGCTGGGACGGGCCGACGCCCGGATCGGGATCGCCGGTGATGGCGTGGACGAGCGCGGCGGCGAGGGCCCGTACGTCGTCGACGGGGTCACTCGAGGTCGGGGGATTCCCGAGGCCGCCGAGCTTGGCGGGATGGGCGGCCGAGAAGTGGATCGACGAGACGTCGATGGCTCCGTGGACGCCGCCGGCCCGATGGAGCGCCGCCAGGGCGTCGGCGAGCCCCGCCGCGTTGGGGAGGAACTCGCCGATCGGGAGGGTCTCTCCGGCGGCGAGCCGATCCGCCAGGGAGACGGCCCCGTCCCACTCGCAGACCGCGTAGACGCCGGAGGGATCTCGACCCGCGGCGTAGACGGTCTGGAGGTGCTGATGGGTCGTCGCCGCCGCCGCTCGGACCGCGGCGAGGAAGGACTCGACCCGCTCGGAGCTCGCGTCCGGTCCCAAGAAGCGGACGAGGACCGGACGGTCGAGCTGGAGGTCCGCGGCGAGCCACTCCTCGACGTCGCCGGCCCGGCCGAGCCGGACGTTGAGGGAATACCGGTCGGGCAGTCGGGGAGGCAGCGCCCCTCCTCGGGTCAGGCGAATCGCAGGACGGCGAGCGATTCGGGGAGCGTCACGTAACCCTCGGAAGCGTACAGGGAGGTCGCCGTTTCGTTCCCCGTCTGGGTGTTGAGCAGGAGGGCGCGAGCGCCCCGGGCCCGGGCCTCCCGGGCGCTCGCCCGCAGGAGCGACCGGCCCATGCCACGACCCTGCCACCGTGGGTGCACCGCCACCCGCTGGAGGTAGGAGATCGCCTGGCCGTAGCCGACGATCGCATAGGCGATCGGGTCACCGTCGGGACCGCGGACGACCTTGACCGCGGTCGTGGGGGTCGCCGCGAGGGCCTCGCGTAGTCCGAGCTCGTCGAAACGCCAACGGGGATCGAAGGCGGCCCGGTCGACGGCGAGGAGGGGCGCGAGGTCGTCGGTGGGCGCATCGACCACGAGATGGTCGGGAGCCGCCGGGCAGCTCGACAGGTCGAGTCGCATGAGGGCCAGCCGGACGTGCTCCCGATAGCCGACGGCGAGCCACGGCCGACGGGCGGCGACGGGCAGGGGCGGGGAGAGCACCGCCGGCGCGCCGACGCCGAGGAGCTTCTCGGTGCAGGCCTGGAGGAATCCGGAGCCGCCGCGGACGATCCGGAGGGATGCGTCGGCGACGACGTCGTTCCACGGCCGAGCCTCCGCCCGGGCCCAGCCGCGGCGAAGGGTGACGCGCCCGGGCCACGAGCCGCGAAGAAAGACCGGAAGCGACCGCTCGGCGAGGGCCATGCGCCCATCCTCCTCGGTCGGGGCCGCCGCCAGCGTACCCGGATCCCCGGGCCATCGGGGCGGCCTGCCAAGATGCGGGGGTGCACGTCGCCCTCTACCACCACCCGATCGCGCAGCGGCACCGGGGCCCGGCCGGGCATCCGGAGCGTCCCGAGCGCATCGGCGCCGTCGTGGCGGGGATCCGCGGCGCGGCCGCGGTCACCGAGGTGGTTCCCGAGGCCGCAGCGCTCGCCGCGCTCACCCGCGTCCACGACCCGGAGTACGTGCGACGCATCGAGGCGTTCTGCTCGGCGGGAGGAGGAGCTCTCGATCCCGACACCTACGCGGTGCCCGAGACCTGGGAGGCGGCGCTGCGGGCCGCCGGGGCCGGTCTCGACGCGGCGGAGCTCCTCCGCGGCGGGTTCGACGGGTGTGCCTTCTCGGCGATGCGACCCCCGGGGCATCACGCCGAGCGGGACCGGGCCATGGGATTCTGCATCTTCGACAACGCGGCGGTGGCCGCCGCCGCGCTCGCCGACGGCGCCGAGCGGGTGGCCGTCGTCGACTGGGACGTCCACCACGGCAACGGCACCCAGCAGGCCTTCTACGACGATCCTCGGGTCCTCTACGTCTCCCTCCACCAGTACCCGTGGTACCCGGGCACCGGCCGCCTCGAGGAGACGGGTGCGGGCGCCGGCGCGGGGACCACGGTGAACCTCCCGCTGCCCGCGGGCACCGACGGGCGCGGCTATCGGGTCGCCTTCCGAGACGTGGTGCTCCCGATCCTGCGCGGCTTCGCTCCCGACTGGATCCTCGTCTCCGCCGGGTACGACGCCCACCGCGACGATCCCCTCGCCGAGATGCGACTCGTCGCCGACGACTACCGGGTCATGGCCGGTGGGCTCGCCGAGATCGTGCCGACCAACCGGCTCGTCTTCTTCCTCGAAGGCGGCTACCACCTCGCCGCCCTCGAGGCCTCGGCCCGGGCCACGATCGAGGGCGTCGGGCGGGGTCTCGACCCCGCCGAGCTCGACGCCACCACCTCGGAGGAGGTGGCCGCGGTCGTCGCCGCCGCCGCGGAGCGGCTGTCCCGCTGGTGGGATCTCGATCAAGCCGCCGCCGACGACGGCCGATAACCCTCCGCGGCCGATCGATTCGAGGGAGCGATGACCGAACCACTACCGACCATCGACGAACTGCTGCGCAAGCTCATCGAGATCAACGGCTCGGACCTCCACCTCAAGGTCGGCTCGCCGCCGGCCTTCCGTATCGACGGAGTCCTCCACCTCTCGAACCTGCCGAAGCTGCGCCCGGAGGACACCGAGCGGTTCCTCGTCGAGATCATGCCGCCCCGGCTGCGACCCGAGTTCGACGCCACGAACGAAGCCGACTTCGCCTACGGCAAGGCCGCGCTGGGACGGTTTCGGGTGAACTGCTACCGCCAGCGGGGCTCGATCAACGTCGTCGCCCGGGCCGTCCATCCCGCCAGTGGGGACTTCGCCAGCCTCGGCCTGCCCCCGGTGGTCGAGCGGCTCGCCAACGAGCAGCGGGGCCTCGTTCTCGTCACCGGCCCCACCGGTTCGGGCAAGACCACCACCGTCGGTGCGATGATCGACCACATCAACGCGAACCGGCGGGTGAACATCATCACCCTCGAGGATCCCATCGAGATCCTCCATCCCGACAAGCTCGCCATCGTCTCCCAGCGAGAGGTCGGCGTCGACACCGCGTCGTTCCACGAGGGACTCCGCCGGGTGCTCCGCCAGGATCCCGACGTCATCTTCATCGGCGAGATGCGGGACGCCGAGACCGTGGAGGCCGCGCTCCAGGCGGCCGAGACGGGACATCTCGTCCTCTCGACGCTCCACACCGCCGACGCCGTCGAGACGATCAGCCGCATCATCGAGTTCTTCCCGCCCTACCAAGAGCGGCAGGTCCGGCAGGTCCTCGCGATGTCGCTGAAGGGCGTGCTCAGCCAGCGGCTCCTCCCCCGGGCCGACGGGCAGGGTCGGGTGCCCGCCGTCGAGGTGCTCGTGAACACCGACCGGGTGTTCGATCGGATCGTCGATCCGGAACAGACCCACACCCTGGCGGAGGTGATGGCCGACGGCGACTTCTACGGCATGCAGACCTTCGACCAGGCCCTCCTCAAGCTCTACGCCGAGGGGACCGTGACCTTCCAGGACGCCCTCGCCCATGCGAGCGACCCGACCGACTTCAAGCTCGCCGCCCAGAACCAGGGGCTCATGAGCGCCTGACGGGCTGCCGGAGGGCCGGTCCCGCGCACTAGCCTCGGCGCCGTGCCGACCTTCACCTGCCGCGACTGCGGCGCGCCGTTCTCCCTGCCCGAGGCGGTCCTCGCCCGCTATCCCGGCTGGACGCCGGCCCGCTGCCGGGACTGCCGCGACGCGTCGCGACGGTCGAGCCGGAGGCCGGCATCGGCGTTGGGGTCCGGACCGGCCACCGGGGTGTTCACCGACGGCGGCGCCTCCCCGAATCCGGGGCCCGGCGGTTGGGGCGCCGTCCACGTCGTCGACGACGAGATCGTCGCCGAGGCCTACGGCCACGAAGACCACACGACGAACAACCGGATGGAGCTCACCGCCCTGCTCCACGCGCTCGAGCTCGTCCCGGTGGGGACCCCGGCGACGGTCTACTCCGACTCGAACCTCGCGGTGCGCACGATCAACGAGTGGGCGGCGGGATGGAAGCGGCGGGGATGGCGGCGCAAGACGGGGCCGGTGGAGAACCTCGATCTCGTCGAGGCGGTCTACGAGGGCTTCCGGGCTCGGCCGGAGCTCGAGCTCGTCTGGGTGAAGGCCCACGCCGGGATACGGTGGAACGAGTACGCGGACGCCCTCGCCAACCGGTGGAGGCTCGAGGGATGAGCCTCCCCGAGCGCCTCGCGACGGTGCTCGCCCCCGGCACCCCGGCTCGGGAGCTCGCCGCCCGGTTCCACGCGGCGGGCCACGACCTGTACCTCGTGGGCGGATCGGTCCGCGACGCCCTGTTGGGGCGGCCCCACCAGGACCTCGACTTCGCCACCGACGCCCGACCGGCCGAGATCGAGGAGATCGTCGCCGACTGGGCCGACGACCTCTACCTCGCCGGCAAGACCTTCGGGACGGTGGGGGCCATCCGAGGCGGCCACCTCCACGAGATCACGACCTTCCGAGCCGAGGTCTACCGGGACGACAGCCGCAAGCCCCACGTGACCTTCTCCGACGACATCGAGGAGGACCTGGGACGTCGGGACTTCACGGTGAACGCGATGGCGATCAAGATCCCCGTCGACGACGAGGAACCCCGGATGGTCGATCCCCACGGCGGCCTCGAGGATCTCTCCCGACAGGTGCTGCGCACCCCCCTCGATCCCGAGATCTCCTTCGGCGACGATCCCCTCCGGATGCTGCGACTCTTCCGGTTCGTCGCCACCCTCGGCTTCGCCCCCGACCAGGAGGCGGTCGCCGCGGTGAAGCGGATGCGGGAACGGCTCCGGATCGTGTCGGTGGAGCGGATCCGGGACGAGTTCGACAAGCTCCTGCTCGGCGACTACGTCGGACCGGCCCTCTGGGGGCTCGTCGAGACCGGCCTCGCCGAGGAGTTCGTCCCCGAGATCCCCGCCCTCGCCCTCGAGCAGGATCCCGTCCACCGTCACAAGGACGTGCTCGCCCACACCATCGCCGTCGTCGAGAAGTGCCCACCCCGCCTCGAGCTCCGCCTCGCCGCCCTCTTCCACGACGTCGGCAAGCCGGCGACGCGTCGCTTCGAGCGGGGCACGGTGACCTTCCACCACCACGAGGTCGTCGGGGCCCGGATGGCTCGGGCGAGGCTCGAGGCGCTCCGCTATCCGAAGAAGGTCGTCGACGCCGTGAGCCGCCTCGTCGAGCTCCACATGCGCGCCCACACCTTCAAGATGGGCTGGACGGACTCGGCCGTGCGGCGATACGTGCGGGACGCCGGTCCCTACCTCGAGGACCTCAACCAGCTCGTCCGCTGCGACGTGACGACGAGGAACAAGAAGCTCGCCCGCCAGATCGACCGCCGTATCGACGAGCTCGAGGAGCGGATCGCCGAGCTCAGGAAGAAGGAGGAGCTCGAACGTCTCCGGCCGCCCATCGACGGCCACGACGTCATGCGGCACCTGGGGATCGCTCCCGGTCCCCTCGTGGGGGAGGCGATGCGCATGCTCTACGAGCACCGCATCGAGCACGGTCCCTACCCGCCCGAGGAGGCCTACCGCATGCTCGACGAATGGTGGGCGGCCCGCGGCGGGTGACTCAGCCCCGTCGGATCTGCGACCACGGGACGTCCTTGTCGACTCGAGGCTCGCCGGGGAGGCCGAGGACCCGCTCGCCGATGATGTTCCGCATGATCTCGGAGGTGCCGCCCTCGATGGAGTTCGCTCGGACCCGCAGGAACCGGCGACGCAGGTCCGTCGAGGGTGGTTCCTCGGGGTCGGGCTGGCGGAACTCGTAGGAGTCGTAGAGCATCCCCTCGGGGCCGAGGAGGGCGAGGGCTTCCTCGTAGATCCGCTGGTTCAACTCGGCGTAGACGAGCTTGCCCGTCGAGCCCTCCGGGCCGGGAGTCCCCGCGTCCCGGTTCTCCTGGGCGCGGAGATTCGTGAGGCGGGCCACCTCGGCGTCGACCCACAGGCGGAGCACCCGGTCCCGATGGAGCGGATCGGGGCGCCGCCTCCAGACCTCCACGAGGTCGGCGATCGATCCCTCGCCTCGTTCGGTCACCGTGCCACCGATCGCCACCCGTTCGTTCATGAGGGTGGTCATCGCCACCCGCCATCCCTCCCCGACCTCGCCGATCCGGTTCGCGTCGGGGATCCGGGCGTCGGTGAGGTAGACCTCGTTGAACTCCGCCTCGCCGGTGATCTGGCGCAGGGGCCGGACCTCGACGCCCGGGTCCTGCATGTCGAGGAGGAAGTAGGTGAGCCCCCGGTGCTTCGGCAACTCGGGGTCGGTGCGAGCGACGAGCATGCCCCAGCGGGCGAGATGGGCGACGGTGGTCCACACCTTCTGGCCGTTGACCACCCACTCGTCCCCGTCCCGGACCGCTCGGGTGGCGAGCCCGGCCAGGTCGGAACCGGCGCCCGGCTCGGAGAAGAGCTGACACCAGATCTCCTCGCCGGTGAACATCGGACGGAGATACCGGCGCTTCTGCTCCTCGGTCCCGTGGGCGAGGAGCACCGGCGCGCCCATGCCGTGGCCGAGGATGTCGTAGGAGCGGGGACGGTGGGGAGTGACGGCGTCGAGTCGCTCGTCGACGCGCCGTTGGAGGTGCGGGGGGAGGCCGAGGCCGCCGTGGCCCTCGGGGAACCACACCCAGGCGAGGCCGAGATCGAACTGGGCGCCCATGAACTCGAAGCGGTCCCCTTCGGGGTCGTGCTCGGCGAGGAGGCGCTCGAGGCGTTCGTCGACGAGGGCGAGGGCGTCGTCCATGGGACGAGCTTACCGCCTGCCGTCGGGGTGGTCCCGCCGGCGCTCGCTGCGACGCTCCAGCCACCGGATCCCCACCACGGCGAGGACGATCGGCACGACGAACCACACCGCCTCGTCCCAACCGCCCTGGTGTGCGAGGAGTTCCACGGCCCCCAGGATGGGGAGCCCGCGGCATCGACGCAAACCGGGCCCGCGACGGAAGTGGGTCAAGCTCCGCGGCGACGGATCCGATAACATCGCCGCGCAACCGACCGGAGAGGCGGTCCGCCGCGCCGCCGCAACGTCGTCGAGGGGGTACCCGATGAAGCGTGGAACGATCGCCGTCGTCGCGTTCGCCATCGCGGTCGCCGGGATGGCGA
>DRQR01000024.1 GCA_011371355.1 Actinomycetota bacterium | reverse complement strand
GGAGCGAGCTCACGGGCGGCGAAGTCCCGGGCCGTGCGACGAAACAGCTCCTGGGTCTCGTCGAGGCTCAGATCCACGATGGCTCCTCCGGCTCGGGGGGCGTCATCGTACCGAGCCGCCGGGCCGCCTCCCGCGCCGCGACCCCGACCTCCTCCGGCGGGGCGACGGCCCAGACGAGCCCCCACCGGAGTGCCGTCGACGCATCGACGGGAGCGGCGAGCAGCGCCATGCCGAGGGCTCGGGCCCGACCCACCGCCGCCGGCACCGTCCAGCTCGCCCCCGAGTCGGGCATGAGGCCGACCTTGGCGAAGGACAGGACGAAGCGGGCGTCGGTGGCGGCCACGACGAGATCGCAGGCCAGGGCGAGGCCGGCCCCGGCCCCGGCCGCGAAGCCCCGCACCGCGGCGACGATGGGGAGCGGACACGTCCGGATCGCCCGGATGAGCGGGTTGTACCGGTCTCCGAGGCTCTCGCCGAGATCGGGCATCGGCGCCCCGGCGGGGACGACGCGCTCGTTGAGGTCCTGGCCGGCGCAGAACACCCCTCCCGCCCCTTCGAGCACGAGCCCGACCACCCCCCGTCGCGGAGCCGCTTCGACGACGCGCCGGAGCTCGACCACCATCGTCCGGTCGAGGGCGTTGCGCCGGCGGGGCTTGTCGAGGGTGACGACGAGGAGATCGTCCTCGATCTCGGTCCGGATGGTCACGTCTCGATCCCGACGAAGGCCTCGACGGCGTCGATGAAGTCCTGGGGACGGGAGAGGATCGCCTCGTGGTCGGCTCCGAACAGCTCGACGATCCTCGGCTCGCGAAGCCGGGAGGCGAGGTCGTACTGCGTGCGGGGCGCCACGATCCGGTCGTCGGTCGTGATGATCTGGAGCACGGGGACGTCGAGCCGCCCCACCCAGCTCCGGGAATCGAACCGCCACACCGCGTGCCCGGTCTCGTAGTAGAGGGTCGGATCACGGTCCATGAGGTGTTCCCAGAGCCAGCGTCCGTGCTCCGGCTCGATCACACCGCGACGACGCAAGAGGCGGTAGGTGGCGAGCGCCGACTCCTGGCGGGAGATCCGGGCGAGGGCGCGACCGAGCCAGAAGCTCAGCCGAACCCAGACGCGATGCCGATCGATCGGATGGGCGGCGGTCGCGGCGAGCACGAGGCGGTCGACGCGGCCGGGATTCCGTCGGGTGAACACCTGGGCCACCATCCCGCCCATGGAGTAGCCGAAGAGGACGACGGGCCGGTCGACCCCCACCGCGTCGAGGACGCCGGCGAGGTCGTCGGCGAGGTCCTCGAGATCGAACCGTCCCCGGATGCGATCGGACTTGCCGTGGTTGCGGTGATCGGGGACGATCACCCGGAAGTGCCGGGAGAGGTGGGGCAGGACCCGGAAGAAGGTCATGAGCCCGTCGAAGGCCCAGCCGTGGACGAGCACGAGCGGTGGCGCCTCGGGATCGCCGAGTTCCCGCACGAAGTACTCGTGGGGGCCGACGAGAACGCTCCTGCCGGTGACGTCGAGGGGCCGGCGCTGGATCCCGGTGAATCGGGGTGGGAGCTCCGGTCCGAGGATCCGCCACGCCATCCAGGCCGCGAAGGCCCGACGGAGGAGCCGCAGGACGCTCATCGCGGGACACCCCCGAGGGGATCCCGAGCGAAGACGTAGTCGGCGACCGGGACCCCGCCGACGAGGTGCTCGACGACGATCCGTTCCATCACCTCCACGGTGACCGAGTGGTACCACACACCCTCCGGGTAGACCACGACGATGGGCCCCCGCTCGCAGATCCGGAGACAGTCGACCTTGGATCGCAGCACGGTCCCGGCGGGCTGCGGCGGCTCGTCGAGGTCGTCGCCTCGCCACGGAGCCGAGGCGAGACCGAGCTCCTTGAGGCGTCGCTTCAGGTGACGCCACACCTCGAGGGTCTCCTCCCGGTCGGCGCACCGGGGGAGGGACTGATCGGCGCAGACGAAAACGTGGCGCCGCAACCCTCCGATCCCCAGGGACGAGGCGATGCGCTCGAGGCGTCGCCGGCCGGCGTCGGTCATGCGCGCAGTCTCCCGAGGCCCACGCCCCTACGCAAGTCGCCCCCGACGGTCGCGGATCCCGATACGCTGACCCCATGGACGTGATCCGTCTCACGGCGTTCTCCCACGGCGCCGGGTGAGCGTGCAAGCTCGGACCTGACGAGCTGGCGCAGGTCCTGCGCCGACTGCCACCCACCACGCCGACCGAGCACCCGGATCTCCTCGTGGGGATCTCGGGCCGGGACGACGCGGGCGTCTACCGCCTCGCCGACGACCTCGCGCTCGTCCAGACCGTCGACTTCTTCACCCCGATCGTCGACGACGCCCGCACCTGGGGACGGATCGCCGCGGCGAACGCGCTCTCCGACGTCTACGCGATGGGTGGACGGCCCCTCACCGCCCTCCAGCTCGTCGGCTGGCCGCGGGAGCGCCTGCCCCTGGAGCTCCTCGGCGAGGTGCTCGCCGGCGGAGCCGAGATCCTCGCCGAGGCCGAGTGTCTCCTCGTCGGGGGCCACTCCATCGACGATGCCGAGCCGAAGTACGGCTTCGCCGTCACCGGCCTCGTCCACCCCGACGACCTCATCACGAACGCCGGGGCTCGGCCCGGCGACGTCCTCGTGCTCACGAAACCGATCGGGACCGGGATCGTCGCCACCGCCCTGAAACGGGACGTCGCGTCCCCCGAGGCCGTCGAGGCGGCGGTGTCCACGATGGTGACCCTGAACGCCGGGGCGGCCCGGGCCGCCCGACGGCTCCGGGTGCGGGCCGGCACCGACGTCACCGGTTTCGGCCTCCTCGGCCACCTCGCCGAGCTCGTCGAGGCCTCGCAGGTCTCGGCGGAGCTCGACGTCGACGCCGTCCCGCTCCTCCCCGAGGTCGTCCGGCTCGCCGAGGAGGGGATCGTGCCCGGGGGCACCCGCCGCAACCTCGCGGCGGTCGAGACGATCGTCGCCTGGGGCGACGTCGACGAGCCGACCCGGCTCCTCCTCGCCGACGCCCAGACCTCCGGCGGACTCCTCCTCGCCGTCGAGGAGCCCCTCGCCGGGGCGCTCCTCGAGGCCCTCGCCGAGGAGGACACCACCGGCCACGTCGTGGGCCGGATCCTCCCCCGTGAGTCCTCCCACGGCCCGGCGGGTCGCATCTTCGTGGGCCGGTAATCCGACTTGCAGTCGGATTACCACCGCGTATGCTTGAAGGACCCGGATCGCCGCGCGATCCGGCCGCATCGGGTCCCCTCGTCCCCCCTGGGGGACCTGACCGGAAGGGCCTGACGAATCCGTCAGGCCCTTCCTTCTCTTTAGGCTGTCGCCGGTGAGGTTCCGTTTCTCCCCATCGCGCCGCGTCACGCAGACCCTGCGGGACCTCGCGCGCCGTCGACCCGACGAGGCCGAGATCTACCTCGAGGAACACCAGGACGAATGGGAGCTCCTCGCCGAGACCGTCCCCGAGGACGCCGCCGACATCCTCGAGGCCCTCGACGAGGAAGGCGCCGCCGAGCTCCTGACCGGGCTGCCGCCCGACGACGCCGGCGAGGTCCTCGACGAGATGAAGCCGGAGGCGGCCGCGGACGTCCTCGAGGAGCTGGATCCGGCCACCGCCGCGCACCTCGTCGAGGAGATGGAGCCGGACCAGGCCGCCGACGTCATCGACGCCTTGGAGCGGGACGAGCGAGAGGCGGTCCTCGCCCACCTCGATCCGGAGGTCGCCGCCGAGATCGAGCGACTCCTCGCCTACGAGCCCGACACCGCCGGTGGCATGATGACCACCGACGTCGCCGCGCTCCCGGTGGGGATGACCGCCGGGGAGGCGATCGAGGCGCTCCGGCGCCTCCACGACGAGCTCGGCTCCAACCTCACCTACGTCTACACCGTCGACGAACGGGGGCGGCTCGTCGGCGTCGTCCCCTTCCGAGAGCTCGTCTTCGCCCGTCCCGGTCAGGGGCTCGACGAGCTCGTCGTCCGCGACCCCGTGGCGGTGACCCCGGACACCGACCGGGAGCAGGTCGTCGAGCTCATCCAGCGCTACCACCTCCAGTCCATCCCGGTGGTGGACGACGAGCGACGGCTCCTCGGCATGGTCCGCTTCGGCGAGGCCATCGAGGCCGCCCAGGCCGAGGCCGGCGAGGACCTCGCGGTGATGTTCGGTGCCGGCGAGGAGGAGTCGGTGTTCACCCCCGTGCGGGAGTCGGTGCGGCGCCGCCTCCCCTGGAACCTCTTCAACCTCGTCGCCGGGTTCGTCACGGTGTTCGTCGTCGCCCAGTTCGAGGACACCCTCGCCCGCTACGCCCTCCTCGCCGCCTACATGCCCCTCGTGGCCGGCCTCGCCGGGAACTCGGGCGCCCAGGCGATCGCGGTGACGATCCGATCGATCGCCGTGGGGGAGCTCCCGCCGGGCCGGGAGCTGCGGGCGGTTCGCCGGGAGTTGGCGGTCGGCCTCGTCCGCGGCGCGATCATCGCCACGGTGGGGGCGCTCCTCGTCGCCGCCACCGTGGCCCTCCTCGCCCCGAGCCCGAACCCCGGCCAGGAGACGGTGGGTCCCCGGGAGCTCGCAGAGATCATCTGGCTCTCGATGATGGTCGGCTTCCTCGTCGCCGCGCTCGCCGGGTCGTCGATCCCGCTGCTCCTGCGGCGGCTCGGGCTCGACCCCGCGGTGGCGTCGAACATCTTCCTCACGATGACCACCGACGCCGTCGGGTTCGGCAGCTTCCTGCTCACCGCCACGCTGCTGCTGTGATCACGACCCGATGATCGCGCTCCCCGACTCGGCGAAGGGCCCCTCGTAGACGACGCGGTTGCCCTCCACGAGGCGGGCGAGGAGGTGGTCGTCGACGAAGGCCTCCTCCGCGGCGCTGAGATCGTCCCTGCCGACGAGCTCCACCGCGTCGGGATGGTCGACGACGTAGGCGGTGGCGATCGTGGGATCCTCCTCGACGACGTCGGCGAGGACGTCGTAGACGTCGAGGTCGGTGAGGGAGCCGTCGCCGTCGACGAGCACGACGACGGTGTCCCCGGTCCGGGCGACGATCGAATACGCCACCGGACCGGCCCCCTCGAGGGGTGCCAGGGTCGTCGAGGGGACCGTCGAGGACGGGGAGGGCGACCCCAGCGACGTCAACGGCGCCGCGCTCGGTGTCGGCCCGGTGGTGGGCTCGCCGCCCCAGCGACAGCCGGCGCCTGCGAGGGCGCCGAGGGCCACGACGACGGCCAGGATCCTCCGGGTCACAGGACCATGCTATCGGTGCCGACCGGCTGTCCACGCGTCGAAGTCGAGGTCCACCGGCCGGTGGTGGACGAGCCGGAACCGGGCGGCGAACTCGGCGAAGCGTTCGGGGTCGGGATCGGCTTCGAGGGCGAGCCGGGCCAGCTCGAGGGTGGGTCGCCACGCCGCGGCCCCCAGGGCCCGGTCGACCTTCGCTTCCCACGACTCGTCGCTCGCGGGGACCGCGGCCCAGAAGGCCTGGAGGCGCCGAGCCGTCCGGAGCGCCCGCCGGAGGGCCCGGGCCTCTTCCCGGGAGATCGTCTCGAAGGCGGCGACGACGTCCTCGAGCCACCGGGAGAACGCCTCGGAGTCCGTCCATGCCTCCGGGTCGGTGACCACCGACCGGTAGAGCTCGTCGACGTGGTCGACGAGGGCGCTCATCGGCCCGTCTCGGCGGCGACGAGCTCCCCGAAGGCCGCGGCGAGGCGTCGGGTCCCGGGCCCGGGAGCGAAGGAGGTCTCACCGACGGCGACGACGCCGCGGACCTCTTTGACCGTGGACATGACGAAGACCTCGTCGGCGTCCTCGACGGCCTCGAGGCCGGCGACGACCTCCACGACCTCGAAGCCCACCCGAGGGGCGACCTCGAGCACGGCGCTGCGGGTGATCGACGCGAGGATGCCGAGGTCGAGGGACGGCGTGGAGATCCGAGGCCCGGTGATCCACCCGATGGAGAACGTCGGGCCCTCCAAGACGGCGCCGGAGCGGCCGACGAGGAGGGCGTCGTCGAAGCCCCGGCGGCGGGCCGCGAGGGTGGCGGCGAGGTGGTGACCGTAGGAGAGGACCTTCGCGCCGGTGAGCTCCGAGCGGGTGCCGTCCGGGTGCCAAGGAGCCGGCCGCGGGTCGAGGCGGAGCACGTCGGGGACCTCCGGGACCGCCTCGGCGTAGACGACGATCCGTCCGTCGGTCCCCGGGCGATGGGGGTCGGTGCCTCCCGAGACGAAGAGTCGGACGACGACGTCTCCCGCGGCGGCGGTCCGATCGCACCAGTCGGCGAGCACCGCCCGGTCGGGGAGCGGGAGGTCGAGCGCCGCGGCGGAGCGGGCGAGCCGTTCGAGATGCTCGTCGCGACGGAAGATCCGCCCCCCGTAGGCCCGCATGGCCTCGAAACAGCCGTAGCCCCGCTGGAACCCGACGTCGAAGACGCCGATGCAGGCCTCCTCGGGAGCGACCGGCCGGCCGTCGACGAGTACCGGACCGACGACGCTCATCCGCGGAACCGGTTGGTGATCGGGAGCCGTCGGTCTCGTCCGAAGGCCTTCCGGGTGATCTTGACGCCCGGCGGTGCCTGCCTCCGTTTGTACTCGTTCCGGTCGACCATGGCGACGACCCGGCGCACCGTGTCGACGTCGAAACCGTCGGCGACGATCGAGGCCACCGAACGATCCTCCTCGATGTACCGCTCGAGGATCCCGTCGAGGATCTCGTAGGGCGGAAGGGTGTCGGTGTCCTTCTGCCCGGGGCGGAGCTCGGCGGAGGGCGGTTTGTCGAGGACGGCCTGGGGGATCACCTCCTCGACGGTGTTGCGCCAGCGGGCGAGCCGGTAGACGAAGGTCTTGTAGACGTCCTTGATCACCGCGAAGCCGCCCACCATGTCGCCGTAGAGGGTGGCGTAGCCGACGGCCATCTCCGACTTGTTGCCCGTGGCGACGACGATGCCCCCGAACTTGTTCGTCAACGCCATGAGGATCGCCCCCCGGATCCGGGCCTGGAGGTTCTCCTCGGCGACGTTCGGCTCACGGCCGGCGAAGCTCGGGGCCAGGGTGTCGAGGTAGGCCTGGAAGACGTCGTCGATCGGGATCTCGGAGAACCGGATGCCGAGCCTCCCGGCGAGGTCCCGGGAGTCGAGGACCGAGCCCTCCGAGGAGTAGCGGGACGGCATCGTGACCCCACGGACCCGTCGGGCGCCGAGGGCGTCGGCGGCGATCACCGCGGTGAGCGACGAGTCGATGCCTCCCGAGAGGCCGACGACGACCTCGGGGAAGCCGTTCTTCCTCACGTAGTCCCGCAGCCCGGTGACGAGGGCGGTGAAGACCTCCTCCTCGAGCTCCCCCATCGGCTCGGGCGTCGGGGGCGCCGAGGGACGGCGCCGGGCCGGGGTACCGCCGGTGACCGGCACCGCCGCGCCGCGGGGTGGCCGCGGCTCGGCGATCGCCACGTCGACGACGGCGAACTCCTCGACGAACCGCGGCGCCCGCCAGAACACCTCGCCGTGGGCGTCGACGACCATCGAGTCGCCGTCGAAGACGAGCTCGTCTTGCCCTCCGACCGTGTTCACGTAGACGACCGGGGTCCCGGTTCGGCGGGCCTGGTCGACGACGCGGCGGGTCCGCTCGTCGGTCTTGCCGAGGTGGTAGGGGGAGCCGTTGAGGTTGAGGAGGAGGCGGGCCCCGGCGGCGACCTGCGCGCTCGTCGGGCCGTCGGGGACCCAGATGTCCTCGCAGATCGACACGCCCACCGGCACGCCGCGGATCTCGAAGAGGAGGTCGGGTCGGTCGCCCTCGGCGAAGACCCGGGCCTCGTCGAAGACCCCGTAGTTGGGGAGGAGGACCTTGTGGTAGATCCCGGCGATCCGGCCCTCGGCGAGGACCGCGGCGGCGTTGGCGGCGGTCCGCTCCTCGGCGTCGTCGACCCGGGAGGCGGTGGCCCGATCGACGAATCCGACGACCACCGCGGTCGAGCCGGACGCGGCGGCGAGACGTTCGAGGGCCGCCCGGTTCGCGGCGACGAAGGAGTCGCGGAGGACGAGGTCCTCCGGCGGATACCCGGAGAGGGCGAGCTCGGGGAGGACGAGGACGTCGGCGTCGACGGCCTCGGCCCTGGCCATGGCCTCGAGGATCCGGGCCTCGTTGCCCTCGAGGTCCCCGACGACGAAGTCGTACTGGGCGACGGCGACCCGGAGGACCTCGGTCATAGCCCGGCCACGGTCTCGGCGATGAGCGCGTCGACGACCTCCCGGAGGGCTTCCCGCTCGTCGGCGCCCCGGGCGAGGGCCTCGTGGTAGACCCGGAGTTGCTGATCGGCGCTCGTCCCCCGGGCGATGATCGTCTTGGCGTGCTCGACCTCCTCGAGGGAGCCCAACTCGACGGCGTCCTCCCGAACGAGCTCGACGATCTCGTCGACGAGGTCGGGCACCGGCACGAGGATGCCCTTGCCGAAGTCGATGAGGGACTCGGAGATGCCGTAGCGCTGCGCCCGCCAGATGTTCTCGGAGATGAGCATGGGGCTGTAGGTCCGCCACCGCTGGTTCTCGAGGCGACGTCGGAAGAGCATCGACAAGAGCGCCTGGAAGAGCGCGGCGAGGGTGATGCCGTCGTCGACGTTCGTGCAGATGTCGGTGCTGCGCATCTCGAGGGTCGGGTACCGCGACGACGGCCGGATGTCCCACCACAGCCGGGTCCCGTCCTCGATGACCCCTGCTTCGACGAGGACGTCGATGTGGCGGTGGTAGTCGGACCAGCCGGAGAACTCCTCGGGGAGCCCGGTGCGCGGCAGGGAGCGGAACACCGAGGTGCGGTAGGAGCGGAGGCCGGTGTCGATGCCCTGCCAGAACGGCGACGAGGTGGAGAGCGCGAGGAGGTGGGGGAGGAAGTAGGTCACCTGGTTCATGAGGTCGATCCTCAGGTCCTCGTCCTCGATGGCGACGTGGACGTGCATCCCGCAGATGAGCAGTCGACGGACGACGCCCTGGAGGGCCTGGGCGAGCAGGTTGTAGCGCTCCTTGTCGGTGTGCCGCTGCCGTCCCCAATCGGCGAAGGGGTGGGTGGAGGCCGAGATGATCGCCATGCCGTAGTCGGCGGCGACGGCGGCGACGGCCTTCCGGAGCGAACCGAGGTAGCTGCGGAGCTCCTTGATGTTCCTGGCCACCGGCGTGCCGACCTCGATCTGCGAGCGGATGAACTCGGGACTCACCTGACCCTCGACGATCTCCTCGCAACGTCGGAGGAGGCTGTCTGGCATGTCGGGAACGAGGTCTCGGGTCTCCCGGTCGACGAGGAAGTACTCCTCCTCGATGCCGATGGTGAAGCTGGGCCGCTCGAGTCGCACGTCGCTCCCTTCGCGCTCGCTCCGAGCGTAGAGCGTCGCCGAGCCCACGGCACGCCACCCGAACCCGGGGTGGGGCCACGGCGTAGAATGCCGCCCCCATGGTCCCGACCGCCGACATCCGCCGACTCGCCGCCGAGGCGGCGCCCGGCACGATCGAGCTCCGGCGAGACCTCCACCGGCATCCGGAGCTCGGCTGGACCGAGCGACGCACGACCTACGAACTCGCCCGCCGCCTTCGCGAGCTCGGCCTCGACCCCGAGGTACGCGACGACGGCGTCGGGCTCGTCGTCGACGTGGGACCGGCGCCGCCCCGGGTGGGTTTCCGGGCCGACCTCGACGCCCTCCCCATCGAGGAGGCGAACGACGTCCCCTACCGCTCGAGGAACGAGGGGGTGATGCACGCCTGCGGGCACGACGCCCACGCCGCGATCGGCGTCGGCATCGCGGAGGTCCTCGTGCGGCTCGGCTCGTTGCCCGCGGGGGTTCGGTTCGTCTTCCAGCCGGCCGAGGAGCTCCTCCCCGGGGGAGCGGTGACCCTCGTCGCCGAGGGCGTCCACGAGGGCCTCGAAGCCCTCGTCGCCTTCCACGTCGATCCGTCCCTCGAACCGGGGCTCGTGGGGACCCGGGTGGGCCCGATCACCGCCGCCTCCGACAAGTTCACCATCCACCTCCACGGTCCGGGGGGCCACACCTCCCGTCCCCACCAGACCGTCGACCTCCACCACGTCGCCGCACGGGTGGTCCTCGACCTGCCCACCCGGCTGCGAGCCCGCCTCGACCCCCTCCGGACCGTCGTCCCGGTCTTCGGTCGGGTCGCGGGGGGTACGGCGCCGAACGTCATCCCGACCCGGGTCGAGCTCGCCGGCACGATGAGGACCGTGGACCCGGAGACGTGGCAGGAACTCCCGAAGCTCACCGCCGAGCTCGTCGACGAGATCGTCGCACCCTTCGGTGCCCGGGCCGAGCTCGACTACGTCCAGGGTTCCCCGCCCGTCGTCAACGACGCCGCCGTCGTCGCGGCGGTCGAGGCCGCCGTCGCCGCGCTCTACGGGCCCGAAGCGATCCGCACGACCCACCAGTCCCTCGGGAGCGAGGACTTCGCCTGGTACCTCGAGGACGTCCCCGGGGCCATGCTCCGCCTCGGCGTGGCCCGGGAGGGTCCACCGGTCGATCTCCACTCGGCGACCTTCGACCTCGACGAGTCGGCCCTCGAGGTCGGCATCGCCGTCGGGGCGGCGGCCCTCCTCGAGCTCATCGCCCGCCGATGACCTCGAGGCCCTCGGCGGCGAGGGCGTCGACGAGCGGTGCCGCCTCGCCGGGTCGTACGGCGATCGTGAGCACGCCTCCACCCCCGTAGGGTGCGTGGCGGAGCTGGAGGTCGCGGACGTCGACGGCGGCGGCGGCGAGGGCCCGCCCGACCTTCGCCAGCTCGCCCGGCCGATCGGCCAGCGCCACGCGGACCGGCGTCACCGGCGCGGCGAGCCCCTCGCGCAGCCGGCGCGCCCGGGCGAGGTCCTCCCCGAGCCGGTCGCCGTTGCCGAGCCGATCTCGGTAGGCGAGGAGCCGTTCGACGAGCTCGTCGATCGCGGCGGCGACCGCCTCCTCGTTCGCGCCGAGGAGCTCCACCCAGATCCCCGGTTCCGACATGGCCACCCTCGTGAGATCCCGGAGGGACCCGGCGGCGAGGGCGAAGGCCCCGGGATCGGCGGCGGCGAGGTCGACGAGGGCCGCGGCGAGGACCTGTGGGAGGTGGCTGATCCTCGCCACCGCGGCGTCGTGGTCGGCTGCGGTCATCTCCACCGGGTTGGCCCCGAGGCGGCGCACGAGGTCGACGACGAGGGTGAGGTCGGCGGGAGCCGCCGACCCGGGGACGACGACCCACGTGGCGCCGCGGAACAGCGATGCCGAGGCCGCCTCGGGCCCGGAGCGTTCACGGCCGGCCATCGGGTGGGTGCCGACGAACCGGCGCTCGCCGGCCGCGGCGAGGATCGGCACCTTCACCCCGGCGACGTCCATCGCCAGGAACGCCGGAGGGATCCGGCCGAGGAGCTCGATCGTCGCCCGGGGCGGAGCGGCCACGACGACGAGGTCGGGAGCCGGGTTCCAGAGCCCCTCGAGGGTCGGAGCCACGGCGTCGAGGGCCCCTCGAGCCCGGGCGGTCGCCGCCCGCTCGGCGTCGACGTCGTGACCGACGACCTCGTGGCCGAGACGCCGGAGGTCGAGGCCGATCGACGTCCCGATGAGCCCGGTACCGACGACGGCGATCCGCATCCGCCTAGAGCTCGAGGCCCATCGCCGCCGCCAGGGCCCGCACCTGCTCCATGAGCTCGGCGAACTCGCCCGGCAAGATGGCCTGGGCGCCGTCGACGAGGGCCGTCTCCGGCGCCGGGTGGACGTCGATCATCACGCCGTCGGCCGGCGCGGCGACGGCGACCCTGGTGAGGGGAGCGACGAGCTCGCGTCGACCTCCCGAGTGGGAGGGGTCGACGACCACCGGCAGGTGGGAGAGGCCCTTGACGACGGGAACCGCCGAGATGTCGAGGGTGTTCCGGGTCGCCGTCTCGAAGGTGCGGATCCCTCGTTCGCACAGGACGATCTGGTGGTTGCCCTCCTTGTAGACGTACTCGGCGGCGTTGAGCCACTCCTCGATGGTCGCGGTGAAGCCCCGCTTGAGGAGGACGGGCTTGTCCTGGCGACCGAGCTCGGCGAGGAGGGTGAAGTTCGCCATGTTCCTCGTGCCGACCCGGATGAGGTCCGCGTAGGAGGCGACGAGCTCGACGTGCCGGGGATCGACGACCTCGGCCACGAAGGGCATCCCGAAGGTCTCGCGGGCCTCGGCGAGGAGCTCGAGCCCCTTCTCCCCGAGGCCCTGGAAGGAGTACGGGGAGGTGCGGGGCTTGAAGGCGTCGCCGCGGAGGATCTTCGCGCCGGCGGCGTGGACGGCCTCGGCGGAGCGGAAGAGCTGGTCGCGACTCTCCACGGCGCAGGGACCGGCGATGACGGTGAGCCCTCCCCCGCCGATGGGGACGTCGCCGACCATGACGACGCTGTCGTCGGGCTGGAATTCGCGGCTGACGAACTTGAAGGGCTTGAGCACGGGCACGGCGCGTTCGACCCCCGGGAAGGCCTCCCAGGGGAGCTGCTGGACCCGGGTGCGGTCGCCGAGGACGCCGATGACCGTCCGATGGGCGCCCTCGCTGACGTGGGCTTCGGCGTCGACCTCCGAGAGTCGATCGAGCACGTGGCGGATCTGCTCGGCGGTGGCGTCCCGCCGCATCACGATGATCAGGGACTCGTCTCCGGCGTTCGACATCAGGGACCAGAGCTTAGGGATCCGACGGGCGGCCTTCGGCGGCCCGGGGGGCGAGCCTCCTACTCTGCGGGCGTGCGCAGGATCCTCATCACCGGCGCCGCGACGTGGATCGGGGATCGGCTCGTCGAGGCCTTCGCGTCGCGGGCGGGCTTCGTCGTGTTCGCCACCGACGAGGTACCGCCTCGACGACGCCACCGGGGGGTGGAGTTCCGCACCATGGAGCTCGACCGGCTGGAGTTCGCCCGGTACCTCCTCGACGCCCGGGTCGACACCGTCGTCCACCTCCAGACGGTCGACCGGTCGGTGGAGCTCGGAGCCCGTCGAGCCCACGAGGAGGCGGTGATCGGGGCCCAGACGC
>DRQR01000023.1 GCA_011371355.1 Actinomycetota bacterium | reverse complement strand
GAGCGAAGGCGAGGAGCTGCTGGCATGGATGAAGGACCACGAAGATGCCTGGCGCACCCGACCCTGAGTACGTCCAGGCACGCCGGGTGCTCCTCGACGTCCTCGGGATCCTCGCACCGCACCTTCCGGGGCTGACCCTCGTCGGCGCCCAAGCCGTCTACCTCCACACGGGAGCCGCCGACATCGCAGTCCCCGAGTACACGACTGACGCGGACATGGCGATCGCTCCCGAGCTCATCTCCGACCGTCCCCTTCTGGAGGACGCACTCACCGAGGCCGGGTTCCGTCTGCCCTCGAATCCAGGGCGGTGGATCGGTCCTGGGGGAATCCCTCTGGACCTCATGGTCCCCGAGGCCCTCGCCGGTCCTGGCCGTCGCGGCGCCGACCTCGGCGTCCACGGACGGCGAGCCGCCCGTCGTGCCCGGGGTCTGGAAGGAGCACTCGTCGACCGAGAGAAGACGACCCTCACCTCCCTCGACCCAGACGACGACCGCAGATGCGAGATCTGGGTGGCCGGACCGGCGGCACTCCTCGTCGCCAAGGTGATCAAGATCGACGAACGTACGGGCACAACCGGCCGCGTCGTGGACAAGGACGCTCTCGACGCCTTTCGGCTCCTGCGTGCCGTGCCCACCGACGACCTCGCCGCAGGACTCGGGATGCTCCTCGGACACGAGCTGTCGGCAGAGACGACTCGGGAAGCCCTCTCGGCGCTTCCTCGGCTCTTCGGCAGCCTGGAGTCGGAGGGGATCGTCATGGCCTGTCGAGCTGCCTCGCCCGTCGTCGACGCCGACGAGCTGGCCGCCTCGATCGTGATCTTGGTCGGTGACCTCCTCGATTGCCTACGCGGTGGAACGCAGGCCTAGAGGTGCGCGTCGAGGAACGCCGCGAGTTCCCCCTCGTAGGCGTCGGGGTCGACGTTCCAGCTCTCGACGTGACCGGCGTCGGTCTCGACGAGGGTGACGAGGTCGGGTCGCAGCCCGGCGAGCCGCCGACTGGGGCCGACCGGGACCGTCTCGTCGGCGGTTCCGTGGAAGAGGAGGATCGGGGTGTGGAGGTCGGCCCAGTCGTCGGCGAGGTCGAACTCGTCCCAGGAGATGCGCAGTCGCCAGGCGGCGACGGCCTTCGCGACCGCGGTGAGTGATCGGGGGAGGGGCAGACCGAGGAGCGGCAGGGTGGTGCGACGGGCGTGGTCGTCGATCGTCGCCTCGAGGTCGACCATCGGCGCGTCGAGGACCGCGGCGACGATCCGGCGGAGCGTCGGGGCCCGCTGCAGGTACCGGAGGACGATGGAGCCGCCCATCGAGTAGCCCACGAGGACGATTCGTCGCGCTCCCCGATCCCGGGCGTGGTCCACGGCCGCGGCGAGGTCCCGCCACTCGGTGTTGCCGTAGCGGGTGGTGCCCGACGGGTCGGCGGGGAGCCCGGGGTCGTTGCGGTAGCCGACGGCGAGGGCGTGGTAGCCGCGGTCGAAGGCGAAGGGGAGGAGGCGGAGCGCCTCCGCCTTCGATCCCCCACGGCCGTGGACGAAGATCATCCACAGGTCCCCGTTGCCGCGGAGATACCAGGCGTCGAGGTCGCCGAGCTCGCCGGGGTAGGTCACCTCGACGAAGGGGTAGCGGAAGGCTTCCATGGGATCGCCGGGGAGGGCGTGGGCATCGACGACGACGGGATCGCCGACCTCCACCTCGCCCCATCGCCGAAGTACGGGCCGTCGTCCGTCGGCGTCGACCGCCCCCACCTGCAGGTACCCGTTCGGACCGTCGAGGCCCTGGACGCCCGGCGGCACCGCGTCGGGTCGATCGAGGAGCACCGTCGCCTCGTCGAGGTCGACGACGGTGATCGTCTCGGGGGCCGTCTCGGGGCCGAGGACGAACGCCCCGTCGACGATCTCGTCGGCGTAGTACCAGCCGCCGGCGCCGTAGAAGACGACGAGCGCGGCCGCGGCGAGGGCCACGAGCCGACGGCCGAGGCGGCGACGGCGACGGGCGGCGCGTTCGGGAGGAATCGCGGCGGCCGGGATCGTGCGCCGTGCCATGGTCCACCTCCCCGGCCGATCGTAGCCGCCGCGTACCATGCGGCGGGATGATCCGAGTCCTCCTCGCCGCCCTCCTCGTCGCCGGCTGCACCGCCGGCGGTGGCTACGCGACGCGTCCGATCGAGACGCCCGCGGCCACCGCCTTCGAGCAGCCCGTGGCCGGGCTCACCGACGCCGAGCTCGCCCGTTTTCGGATCGGGGACCGGTTCTTCACCGAGCCGTGGCTCCCCGCCGGCTCGGCCGCGGCGGATCGGGACGGCCTCGGTCCCACCTACGTCGCCGCCGCGTGCTCGGCCTGTCACCGCCGCGACGGCAAGTCGAGGGCGCCGTGGCGGGGCGGGCCGGTCGTCTACCGGATCCCCCCGGATCCGGCCTACGGCGCGCAGATCCAGGACCGGGCGGTCGACGGCGTACCCGCCGAGGCGACCCTCCGGGTCGAGGTCGAGTCGGTGCCCTTCGTCTACCCCGACGGTCGGCGGGTGGAGCTGCTCCGTCCCCGCTACGAGCTCGTCGAGCCGGCCTTCGGCGACCACGTCGTCGCCCTTCCCTTCTCCGCCCGGGCGGCGCCGGCCCTCGCCGGCCTGGGCCTCCTCGCCGCGATCCCCGACGACGAGATCCTCGGCGGCGCCGACCCCGACGACCGCGACGGCGACGGCGTCACGGGCGTGGCCCGGCTCGTCGACGGTGCCGTCGGCCGGTTCGGATGGACCGCCGGGCAGGCCACGATCCTCGACCAGGTGGCCGTCGCCTTCCACGAAGATCTCGGGATCACCTCCCCGGCCCATCCCACCGAGAACTGCCCGGCACCCCAGCGAGCCTGCGCGGCGGCACCGAGCGGGGGTGCTCCGGAGATCGCCGCGGCACGGCTCGCCGACGTCGCCTTCTACGTCGCCGCCCTCGCCCCACCGACTCGACGCGATCCCGACGCGGTGCGCGACGGCGAGGCTCGGTTCGTCGAGCTCGGCTGCGCCGCCTGCCACCGTCCCCGGTGGAAGACCGGACCCGCCGAGGTGGCGGCCCTCTCGGAGGTGGAGATCGAGCCCTACACCGATCTCCTCCTCCACGACCTCGGTCCCGAGCTCGCCCCGACCCTCGTGGAGCCGGGGGTCGACGGCCGCTGGCGTACCGCGCCGTTGTGGGGGATCGGGAGGGTGTCGGCGGTCGAGCCGGGGGCCGGGTTCCTCCACGACGGTCGCGCCCGGACCCTCGAGGAGGCGATCCTGTGGCACGGCGGGGAGGCCGCCGCCTCCCGGGACGCCTTCGTGGCCCTCGACGCCGAGTCCCGGGCCCGGGTGCTCGCCTTCCTCGAGGACCTCTGAACCCGTCGGATCAGCCGGCGTCGGCTCGACGCCACCGGAGCCGGTTCACCGCGGTCTTCGTCCCGCCCGTGGAGGTCTCCGGGGTGGTGAGGACGAGGTCGGTCGTGCCGTCGGGATGCTCGATCCAGCCGATCCGACGCACTTGGGTGCCGCCGACCCAGCCGGGATGGAGGCTCACGACGACGTGGTGGTGGACCTCGTCGCCGACGAGCTCGTAGCGGCCGGCGTAGGACAGGTAGCCGGCGGCCGCGGCGGCCCGCTCCCGGGGGGAGGCGGCGGTGAGGGTGGGGGCGTGGACGGGAGCACGGTCTCGGCGCATGAGCGCCGCCCACATCCAGCCGTCGGCGGTGTAGGTCAACAGGCCCACCGGGTCGCCGCCGAAGGGTCGCGTGACCCGGGTCCCGTCGACGGTGACCGTCCACTCGACGAGCTCCCAGGTGCCGACGAGGGCTGCGGGGGAGTCGTCCCTCGACGACTCCCCCGCAGCCTGGAGCTCGTTCAGCTCTTGACCTCCGTGAAGGCGTCGGCGTACTTCGTGGCGAAGTCGCCGAGGTCCTCGAGGAACTCGAGCTTCTCGAACACCTCCGGCGGCGGGTACACCGCGGGGTCCGAGAGCATCTCGGGGTCGATGAGCTCGTTCGCCTTCGCGTTCGGGCTCGCGTAGTAGTTCCACTCGGCGAGCTGGGCGCCGTTCTCCGGGTCGAGGATGAAGTTGATGAAGGTCTGGGCGGTGCAGACGTGCTCGGCGGTCGTGGGGATCGCCATGTTGTCGACCCAGGCGACGCCGCCCTCCTTCGGGATGCCGTAGCCGAGCTCCTCCCAGGCGTCGGCCTCGTCGAAGGCGCTGAAGAAGTCCCCGTTCCAGCCGTGGGCGATCACCACCTCACCGGCGACGAGGAGATCCTCGAAGGAGTCCGAGGTGAAGGTCGCCACCCGGTCCTTCGCGGCCTTGAGGAGCTCGGTGGCCTCCTGGAGCTCCTTCTCGTCCTTCGAGTTCACCGAGTACCCGAGGTACTTCAGCGCCGCGGCGAAGACCTCCCGCTCGTCGTCGAGGAGCGAGATCTTCCCGGCGAAGGGGGCGCTGAGCTCCGGATCGAAGATGAGACCCCAGGTCAGGTCGGCGGCGTCGTCGACCACGTCGTAGGAGAAGCCGATGCCCGTCGTCCCCCACAGGTAGGGCGCCGAGTACTCGTTGCCGGGATCGAAGGGCAGGTTCGTGAACTTCGGGTCGAGGTTGGCGAGGTTGGGGATCGCCTCCCGGTTCAGCTTCACGAGCAGCCCTTCCTGCCGCATGATGTCGACCATGTAGTCGGAGGGGACGACGAGGTCGTAGACCGCGCCCCCGGCCTCCACCTGGGCGAGCATCGACTCGTTCGACTCGAAGAAGGTCTCGGTGACCTCCACCCCGTAGGTGGCTTTGAACTTCTCGACGAGCTCGGGGTCGATGTACTCCGACCAGTTGTAGAGACTCAGGTCGCCGTCGACCTCGTCCACCTTGCAGGCGTCGGCCTTCGCCTGGAGCTCACTGCCGCCGCCTCCGCACGCCGCGGCCACGATCGCCACCACCGCGGCGACGAGGAGCAGCCTCCTACCTCGAACCATCGTGCCTCCTTTCGAGTTCACTGCACGCTATCGGATTTCCGTCGTTGGAAGGCGAGAGAGCCGAACACGAGCACGATCGACGCCACGAGCATGACCGTCGACACGGCGTTGATCTCGGGGGTGACCTGGCGTTTGATGAGCCCGAAGACGAACACCGGCAGGGTCGTCGAGCCGGGGCCCTGGACCAGGCTCGTGATGACGACGTCGTCGAGGGACAGGGTGAGGGCGAGGAGCGCCCCGCCGGCGATGCCGGGGGCGATGAGGGGGAGGGTGACCCGTCGGAAGGCGCGCCACCGGTCGGCGTAGAGGTCCATGGCGGCCTCCTCGAGGGCGGGGTCGAGGCCGGCGAGGCGGGCCCGCACGACGATGGCCACGAAGGAGATGTTGAAGGCGATGTGGGAGAGGATGATCGTCGTCAGCGACAGCCGCCAGCCGATGGTCGTGAACCACATGAGCAGCATGACCCCCATGGTCACGTCGGGGATGATCACCGGCAGGTACAAGAGCGCGTCGAAGGTGCGCTTCCCCAGCCACCGTCGGTAACGCTCGAGGGCGATGGCGGCCGCGGTGCCGAGGACCGTGGAGACGACCGTCGACACCAGCGCGACGACGACCGAGTTGCGGATCGAGGTGAGGAGCGGACCGTTGTCGAACATGCGCCGATACCACCGCAGGCTCCAACCACCCCAGACGTTGAGGCTCGCCGAGTCGGAGAAGGAGAAGAACACGAGGAGGCCGATGGGCACGTAGAGGAAGGCGAAGACGACGAGCCCGTGGAGCGACAGGACCCGGTCGGCGTTCTTCGACGTCCCGGCCCGGCGACTCACAGCGTCCTCGCCTCGGTGCGGAAGTAGACGATCGTCGCCACGAGCATCGCCACGAGGATGACGAAGGACAGCGCCGCGCCGAAGGGCCAGTTCCGGGCGGCACCGAACTGTCGGACCACGTAGTTGCCGATGAGCGTGGTCTTCGCCCCGCCGAGGATGTCGGGGGTGACGTAGGCGCCGAGGCTGGGGACGAACACGAGGATCGACCCGGCGATGATCCCGGGCTTCGACAGGGGCAGGGTGACCCGCCGAAAGGCGGTGAGCCCCGACGCGTAGAGATCCCGGGCGGCCTCGACGAGGCTCCAGTCCATCCGCTCCAGCGCCGCGTAGAGGGGGAGGACCATGAAGGGCAGGTACCCGTAGAGGAGCCCGAGGAACACCGCGGGTTGGGTGAAGAGGAGCTTGTCCCACAGCCCGAGGGCACGGCCCACCTCGGTGACGAAGCCGTGCTCGCCGAGGAGTACTCGCCATGCGTAGGTGCGGACGAGGAAGTTGGACCAGAAGGGGATGAGGACGAGCACGAGGAGCACGGCCCGGCGCGCGGCCGACCGCCGGGTGGCGAGCCAGTAGGCGAAGGGGTAGCCGATGAGGAGGCAGAGGACGGTGTTGAGGACGGCGAGCCAGAGGCTCCGGAGGATGATCTGGGCGACGACGGGTTCGAAGAGCCGCTGGTAGCTCTCGAGGTTCCAGTCGGCGAGCACCGGCTTGCCGGTCCTCGACCGGGAGGCGAAGGAGAAGACGAAGACGATGACGAGGGGCAGGGCGAAGAAGACGACGAGGTAGAGGTAGGCGGGGAGGGCATGGAGGAATCCTCGCCGGGCCTCGGCGCGTTCGTGGCCTCGTTCCAGGCCTTCCGGATGGGATTCGGTGAGCCGGGTCATTCGGTGAGGGCGTCGGCGGCGTCGTGACGGAAGGAGACGGCGACCTCCTCGCCGGGTCCCCACCGGCGGTGGGAGGGGACGTTCTCCATGCGGACGTCGAGGACCTCCCCGCTGGGGAGCTCGACCTCGTATTCGAGGGCGTCGCCGTAGTAGAGGCGGTGCCGGATCCGGCCCTCGAGGCGGTTGCGGTCCTCGG
Source organism: Actinomycetota bacterium (assembly GCA_011371355.1). Taxonomy (GTDB): domain Bacteria; phylum Actinomycetota; class Acidimicrobiia; order Spongiisociales; family UBA5794; genus DRQR01. The sequence continues at coordinate 1,515 of DRQR01000023.1, read as the reverse complement.
CGACGGGCTCGTCGGGGGCGTGGATCTGGAGCTTCTCGGGACGGAGCATCACCGTCAGGCGGGTCCCCGCCGCCGCGTCGGTGGCGACCCGGACCTCGGTGTCGCCGATCCGTACCCGGCCTGGGCCGGTGACGACCGCGTCGAGGAAGTTCGTCTCGCCGATGAAGTCGGCGACGAAACGGCTCGTCGGTCGCTCGTAGATCTCCTCGGGGGTGCCGACCTGGAGGACCCGGCCTTCGTTCATCACGCAGATCCGGTCGGACATCGTCAGCGCCTCCTCCTGGTCGTGGGTGACGTAGACGAAGGTGATCCCGACCTCCCGTTGGATGTCCTTGAGCTCGATCTGCATGGCCTGGCGGAGTTTGAGGTCGAGAGCACCGAGGGGCTCGTCGAGGAGGAGCACCTTGGGGCGGTTCACGAGGGCCCGGGCGAGCGCCACCCGCTGCTGCTGCCCGCCCGAGAGCTGATCGGGTTTCCGGTCGGCCATCCCGGTGAGGCGGACGAGGTCGATGGCGTCCGCGACCCGGCGCCGGACTTCCTCGCGGGGAACCTTGCGCATCTCGAGTCCGAAGGCGACGTTCTCGGCGACGGTCATGTGGGGGAAGAGGGCGTAGGACTGGAACACGGTGTTCACGGGGCGGTGGTTGGGGGGGACGAGGGCGACCTCCTCGCCGAAGATCGTGATCGAGCCCTCGGTGGGGAACTCGAGGCCGGCGATCATCCGCAGGGTGGTGGTCTTCCCGCAGCCCGAGGGTCCGAGGAGGGAGAAGAACTCGCCGTCGGCGATCTCGAGGTCGATCCGATCGACGGCGACGACGTCGCCGAAGCGCTTCGTCACCTGGTGGAGTCCGACGCTCATCGCACGTTCTCGAGGTCGACGACGAGGGTTCGCAGGTCGGTGAACTCCTCGATGGCGCCCCGCCCCCAGCCGGTGTCGGTGCCGGCGGCGCCGCCGAAGGGTTGGAAGGTCTCCCAGAAGTCGCTGGAGTCGTTCACGACGACGGTGCCGGACCGGATGTGGTCGGCGTACCAGAACGCCCGGCGGAGGCTCGAGGTGAACACCGCGGCCTGGAGCCCGAGGTTCGACCGGTTGGCGATCGCCGCGGCCTCGGCGTCGTCGGCCGCGGTGAGGATCGGGAGGACGGGTCCGAAGGACTCCTCGGCGGCGAGGAGCGAGTCCTCGGGGACTCGGTCGACGACGGTGAGCTCGTAGTAGAGGTCGGTGGGGAAACCCGACGCCCGTCCGCCGCCCAGGAGCACCTCGGCCCCGCGGTCGCGGGCGTCGGCGAGATGCCGGTCCATCTTTGCGGCGACCTCCTCGTTGTTGAGGGGTCCCATGGTGGTGGCCTCGTCGAAGGGATCGCCGAGTCGCACCTCGGCGGCGGCGGCGACGGCGGCGGCGACGAACTCGTCGTGGACGGACTCGAAGACGATGACCCGCTCGGTGGCGCAGCAGACCTGGCCGGCGTTGTAGGACGCCCCGTAGACGGCGAGGCGGGCGGCGGCGTCGAGGTC
>DRQR01000022.1 GCA_011371355.1 Actinomycetota bacterium | reverse complement strand
TTGCAGAACCCGGCGGCCGCAGGTGAGGCGCCGCCGTTCCCGTTCGTCGCGGGGCTGCCCCCGCCTCCGCCGCAGGCCGCGGCCACGAGCGCCACGGCGGCCAGGAGGACCGACCAGGTCGGTCGTGGCGTCGGGATCCGTCTCGTCGGGGTGGTATCAGCGGTCATCTGCTCGACTCCTCTCTACGACGCGCGACGAAGCGGGCAGGGGATCCCATGGTGCCCGGCGGCTGCGGTGACGCCATGAGTAGCGGCCTACTCATCGGGTTCGGGGCGTTCGCGTCCCGGGCCTGCGCGTCCGGTGGCACGCGCTGCAGAGCGACTCGGAGGTGGGTAGATTGCATCACGTGGACTGGCCGCTCGTGGGGCGTGGGGCCGAGCTGGACCGAGCCCGAGCCACGATCCTGGGTCGACCCCGTCGGGGGATCCTCCTCGTGGGCGCGGCCGGGGTGGGGAAGACGAAGCTCGCTCGCGCCCTCGTCGACGACCTCGCCGCCCGCGGGCATGCGGTCGAGTGGATCCGAACCTCCCCGGGGGCCGGCGCCGTTCCCTTCGCCCCCTTCGCGCACCTGCTCCCGGCCGAGCTCCCCGAGACCCCCTGGGGGGTGTTCCGCCGGATCCTCGCCGCCCTCGAGGAACGCCGCAGCGCCGCGGGGCCGCCGATCCTCGGCATCGACGACGTTCCCCACCTCGACGAGATCTCGGCGGCGCTCGTCCACCACGCCGCCACGCGGGGCATCGCGGTGCCCGTCCTCACCGCCCGGGACCTCGATCCCCTGCCCGAGCCCATCGATCGTCTGTGGTCCGAGGGGGCCCTCGAACGGTTGGTCCTCGCGGAGCTCGACCGACATGCCGTCGACGAGCTCCTCGAGGCCGTCCTCGGCTCCCGGGCCACCCCACCCCGCAAGCGGCGGGTGTGGGAGCTCTCTCAGGGGAATCCCCTGCTCGTTCGGGAGCTCGTCCTGGCGGGGATCGACACCGTGGACGATCCGGTGGCCCTCGCCGCGGCGGATCGCCTCGTCGAGGTGGTCGCCGACCGAATCGGTGCGCTCGACGCGGAAGCCCAGGCTGCGCTCGAGATCCTCGCCGTCGGCGGCACCCTCGAACAGAACACGATGACCGCCCACGTCGACCCGGAGCTCCTCGCCCACCTCGAAGCCGAGCGGCTCCTCACCGTCGAGACCGAGGGGCGGCGGTGGATCGTGCGGTTCACCCATCCCCTCCACGGCGAGGTGCTCCGGGCGCGGATGCCGCGGTCGCGGCATCGCCGGATCAGCGCGCTGCTCGCCGAGCACCTCGTCGCCACGGGGATGCGACGGCGGGGCGACGTCCTCAGGGCGGCGACCCATCAGCTCGACGGAGGTCTCCGGACCGATCGGGAGCTCCTCGTGCGGGCCGCCGAGGAGGCCTTGGGAAGCTTCGCCTACGACCTGGCGATCCGGTTCGCTCGGGCCGCGTCGATCGCGGGCTCCGATCCGCGGGCCCTCCTCGTCCTCGGCGAGGCCCTCTCCCGCTGTCAGTGCGGCGACGAGGCCGAGGTGGCCTTCGCCGCGGCCCTGGAGTCGATCGACGATCCGGTGCTCCGGGCACAGGCGGTCGTGGCCCGGGCGAGGAACCTGGGGTTCGTCCTCGGGGAGGTCGTCGCCGCCCGCCGCCTCGTCGCCGAGGAGCTGACGATGGTCGACGCGTCGTCGCCCCCGGCGACGCTGCTCCGGCTCACCGACGCCTGGATCGCCGGGATGCAGGGATCCTTCGGCGCCGCCGTCCGTCTCGCCGACGAGGTGCTCGCCGCCGAGATCGACGACCGGGTGCGCCTCGAGGCCCTCGTGGTGGCGACCCTCGGCATGGTGATGACCGGGCGGGTCGAAGCCGCGGAGGAGCTCATCGCCGACGCCCTCGACCTCGCGAGCACCGAGGGGGAGGGCGTTCCCTTCGCCATCGACCTCCTCGAGACGAACCGGTTCATGGGGATGACCTTCGCCGGCCGCATCCACGAGGCCGAGGAGCTGGCACGGCGGGGATACGAGCGGGCGGCGGCCGAGGGGATCCCGGAGATGCTGGCCCTGTGGGCCGCCGATCTCGCCTTCGTGGAGGAGCGACGGGGACGCTTGGCCTCGGCACTGGGGAGGGCGGAGGAGGCGATGGAGCTGGGTCGACGGCACGACCCCTTCTCGATCCGGGGGCTCGTCACCGGGTTCGCCGCGGTCATCGCCGCGGAGATGGGGGACACCGGGACCTTTCGACGTCATGCCGCCGACCTCGAGGCGATCACCGCACCGGCGGACTTCCGGACCCGGACGGTGGCCCATCGGGTGACGGTGTGGGACCGCGTGCTCGCGGGCGACCTCGAGGGTGCCGCCCACGCCGCCGCCGAGCTGGGGGCTCTGGGGATCGAGGGGGATGCGGTGAACTGGGCGGTGCTCACCGCCTACGACGCGGTGCGGCTCGGGTTCCCGGAGCTCGTCGCCGAGCTCCTCGCCTCGACGGCCCGGAGCGTCGACGGGGAGCTCGTGCCGGTGATGCATCGCCATGCCGAGGCGGCGATCGCCGCCGACCCGGACGGGGTCGAGGCCGTCGCCGGGGCGTTCGAGGACCTGGGCTGCGACCTCTTCGCCCTCGAGGCCTTCGCCGAGGCGGCGCGGCTCCACACCCGTGCGGGGAACCGGGCCGGGGCGGCCCGGGCACGGGGTCGGTTCGCCGCGCTCCGGGAGCGGCTGGCGGACGTGGCCACTCCCGCCCTCGTCGATCCTCCTCCGCTCCTCACTCCCCGGGAGCTCCAGATCGCCCGCCTCGCCGTGCATCACACGAGCCGTGAGATCGCCGAGCGGCTCTCCATCTCGGTGCGGACCGTCGACAACCATCTCGCCTCGGTCTACGCGAAGTTGGGGGTGCACGGCCGCGACGAGCTCGCCGAGGTCCTCCCCGGCTGAGCGCCTCGCCGGGTGAGCCGTCGAATCACCTCTTCCGCTCGGGCAACCCATGGGGCCGGGTGCGAATGCGGGGAGGAGATGGGGAGGCCGCCGAGGGTTGCGTCGGGTGTCACCGACGGTGCCTGGATGAATCCCCGCCGAGGACCTCGCCGGGAACTTCGCCGTGGTCGTGCTCGGGGGCCGTTCCGGAGGGTTCTACGGTCTCCGCTCAGCCG
>DRQR01000021.1 GCA_011371355.1 Actinomycetota bacterium | reverse complement strand
TCGGGACGGGCTCGGCCCCGTCGACGTGCTCCGAGCCACCTTCCCTCATGGGACGGTGACCGGGGCACCGAAGGTCCGGGCGATGGAGATCATCGACGAGCTCGAACCGACCTCCCGGGGACCGTACGCCGGCGCGGTCGGATACATCGATCTCGACGGGAACCTCGACACCGCGATCGCCCTCCGCACCCTCGTGGCCAAGGGCGGGCGAGCCTGGGTCCAGGCGGGGGCGGGGGTCGTCTACGACTCGGATCCCGCCCGCGAGTACGAGGAGTGCCGGGCAAAGGCCGCCGCGGTGCTCGCCGCGGTGGCCGCGGCGAAGGCGCTGGCATGAGCGACCAGGAGCGCCTCCGCCGGGGACTCGGCCTCGTGCGTCCCTACCGGGTCGTCTCCGTGGTCGGGCCCGACGCCCGGCGCTTCCTCCACGGCGTGCTCTCCGCGGACGTCGCGGCGCTGCCCGTGGGCGCCTCTACCCGCACCCTGCTGCTCGAACCGAGGGGGAAGCTCGTGGCCCACGGGTGGCTCCTGGCGATCGCCGATGACCGGTTCGCCCTCGTCGTCGACGAGCCCGTCGGGGTCTCGACCCTCGAACACCTCGGACGGTTCTGCTTCCGCGTCGACGTCGAGCTCGAGCTCGGGGAGCGTCCGGGCGTCCTGTGGGGTCCCCGGGCGCGGGAACGCGCCGGCGTCGAGCCGGGCGCGGTCGTCTCCCGCGCCGACGGGCTCGTCGCCGACCTCGCGCCGCCCCGGTCCGGCGGGCCTCCCCGGGTCCTCGTCCTCGGCCCGCTCCCCGACGAGGTCCCGGCGGTCGACGAAGAGGCCTTCGCGGCGGTGCGGATCGAGGCCGGCGAGCCCGTCGCCGGGGTGGACGTCGACACCACGACGATCCCCCAGGAGGCGGAGCTCGTCGCCGGGGCGGTGTCGTTCACGAAGGGCTGCTACCTCGGCCAGGAGCTCGTGGCGCGGATCGACTCCCGGGGCCACGTGAATCGGCTGCTCCGGGGGATCGTCGTCGAAGCCGACGGCGTCCCCGCCGTCGGCGCCGAGGTGCGTCGCGCGGGACGACGGGTCGGGACCCTGACCTCGGCGGCTCGCTCCGATCGCCTCGGAGCGTGGATCGGCCTCGCCGTCCTCCGGCGGGAGTGCGAACCCGGCGCGGAGGTGGAGCTCGCGGGGGAGGAGCAGGTGCTCGGTCGCGTCGCGGCGTTGCCGCTCTCCTGATCCATTCCTTACAGTCCTCGAACAGGGCGCGCCGATACTCTCGGGACGGAAGGAGGCCCATGGACGGCACGGTCCTGCTCATCGAGGACGAACCCGACATCGCCGACCTCCTGCGCCTCTACCTCGAGCGGGAGGGGTTCTCGATGGTCCATGCCGAGACCGGCGAGGACGGGCTCGAACGGCTGCGGGAACGGGAGGCGGCCATGGTGCTCGTCGACATCGGCCTCCCGGGGATCGACGGGATCGAGGTGTGTCGTCGGATCCGCGCGACCTCCGACGTGCCCGTGATCATGCTGACGGCCCGAGACTCCGAGGTCGACAAGGTGGTGGGCCTCGAGATCGGCGCCGACGACTACGTGACGAAGCCCTTCTCGCCGCGCGAGCTCGTGGCCCGGGTCAAGGCGGTGCTGCGGAGATCCCGGGGTCGCCCCGCCGCGCCGCGGGTCATCGAGGTCGGCGGGTTCGCGATCGACGGGGGCCGGCGGGAGGTGGCCACGCCCGACGGACGGGTCGTGCGGCCGACGGCCCGGGAGTTCGATCTCTTGTGGTACCTGGCCGAGCATCGGGGACTCGTGCTCTCGCGCGGCCAGATCCTCGAGGCCGTCTGGGGGTACGACTACTTCGGCGAGACGCGGACCGTCGACGTCCACATCCGGCAGCTCCGCCGCAAGCTCGAGGGGATCCCGATCGAGACCGTCTGGGGGGTCGGGTACCGGCTGGAGGACGGGTGAGACGGAAGATCGTCGCCGGCGCGGTGGTCGTGGCGGCGGTCACGCTCCTCGTGGGGCTCGTCACCGTCTTCGTCGTCCAGCGGGCCGTCCGGGAGCAGGCGCAGGCCGAGCTGTTCCGGCAGGCCGAGGCCACCGCTCGGTTCCTCGAGGAGGAGTTCGGTGCCCTCGGGCTCACCCCGGGAGGCGCCGGCCGTCTCGGCGACGTGCCCGGCGCCCGGCAGAAGCTCGCTCGGGTGCTCCGGCAGGCTCGCGTCGTGGGCGGTCACGACGTCGTCGAAGCGGCCCTGCGGCTGCCGGGGGGTCGGACGGTCGCCCTCGCCCCCGACCCCTCCCTCCTCACCCGCCTCCCCGCCGACGTCGACGAACGCACGGCGCTGCGGGTCGTCGTCGACGGCGTGCCGATGCTCGTCGCCGTCCGTCGGATCCCCCTCGACGGCGGTGCCGAGCTCGTCGTCGCCATCGGACGCACCGAGCCGCTCCTTCCCGTCCGGTTCGTCACCCGGTCCCTGCTCGTCGCCCTCGGGGTCGGCGGGGTGCTCGTCGTGGGATTCGGTGCCTGGTTCGCCCGGACGACGAGCCGGCGGCTCGCCGGCCTCGAGGCCGCCTCGCGCGCCATCGCGGCGGGCGATCTCGAGGCTCGGGCCCCCGAGTCCGGCGACGACGAGCTCACCCGGGTGTCGGAGGCCTTCAACGAGATGGCGAACCGCCTCGACGCCGCTCGACGACGGGAGCGGGACTTCCTCATGAGCGTCGGCCACGATCTGCGTACCCCGCTCACGGCGATCCGCGGCTACGCGGAGGCCCTCGACTCGGGGGCGGTGTCGGACGACGACCTCGCCCGGGTCGCCTCGGTCCTCCATCGCCAGACGGATCGGCTGAGTCGGCTCGTCGAGGATCTCATGCTCCTCGCCCGGCTCGAGGCCCGGGCCTTCACCCTTCGACCCGAGCCGGTCGACCTCGCCGCCCACGTGAAGGAGACCCTCGAGGCGTATCGGCCCCGGATGGAGACCGCGCTCGTGCGGTTCGAGTCCCACCTCGAGGACGTGGGGACGGTGGTCACCGATCCGGACCGGATCGCCCAGATCCTCGCCAACCTCCTCGACAACGCCCTCCGATACACCCCCGAGGGAGGCACGGTGACGGTCGCCCTCGCTCGAGACGACGGCGTCGTGCGGCTCGCGGTCGCCGATACGGGCCCCGGCATCGACCCCGAGGACCTGCCGCGGATCTTCGACCGTCTCTACGTCGCCGAGCGGTACCGACCCCTCCGCCCCGAGGGGTCGGGACTCGGTCTGGCGATCGTCAAGGAGCTCGT
>DRQR01000020.1 GCA_011371355.1 Actinomycetota bacterium | reverse complement strand
TCGATCTCGGCGAGCGCCCGACGCTGGGCCCCGGTCAGCTCGTAGGGCAACGACCCCAGGTACCGGTCGACGAGGCGGCGCCGGGACCGATGGGCGATGCCCTTCGCCTCCCGGCGTCGGTGCCGTCGTCGGAGGGCGAGGGCGAGCTCGAGACGGAAGAACTCGTCGAAGGCGAGGCGGCGTCGAGCCCGGGAGGCGTCCTCGGCGGTGTCGGGGAAGTGGACCTGGGCGAAGGCCCGGTCGCGATCGACGAGCCCGACGGCGGCGAGCACGTCGCCGGGGATCGGGTCGGCGATGGGCCGGGACCGCTTGAGCGCGTTCGCGATCGCCGCCCGGAGCAGATAGGGACCGAGACCCGCCACCTTGGCGTGGACCGGCACGATCCGGCCCGTCTTCACGGCGTCCTCCCCGATCGGGTCGAGGTCGGGGGACGTCATCCGGAGCTTGCCCCGGCGCCGCTCGAGCTTCCCGGAGAGCGCGACGTCCCATCCCTCCTCGATGCGCAGGCGCGGCCAGAACCACACCGCCTCGAGCGTCGTGGTGCCGTCCGAGATCCGGGCGGTGATCATCGTCCGGTTGCGGGAGATCCGACGTCGTACGACCGACTCGACCCGTCCCCAGACGGTGATCTCCTCCCCGAGGGGAGCCGTGGCGAGCTCGTAGCGCCGACTCCGGTCGATGTAGCGGCGAGGTACGTGGAGGAGGAGGTCGGCCACGGAGGCCACCCCGGCCTCGGCGAGGCGGGCCGCGCGCTTGGGACCGATCCCCTTGACGCGTTCGACGGGGACGGCCGACAGGTAGGCGAGGGACCTCGGCGCCGACACGGGAGCCGATGTTATGAGACCGGCCGCCGCTGCGGCGCCCAGGGGCGGGAGCCTGCTATCCTCCCGGCGCCCAGGAGGTTTCCCACATGGCGTATCGATGCGAGGTCTGCGGCAAGGAGCCGTGGGTCGGCAAGCAGGTGAGCTTCTCCCACAAGCGGTCGAGCCGCCGCTGGCTGCCGAACATCCAGCGGGTCCGAGTCAAGCACGGCTCGAACTCCCGTCGCATCCGCGTCTGCGCCGCGTGCATCAAGGCCGGGAAGATCGAGAAGGCCTGACCATGCAGGGCGTCGTCAAGGTCTTCGACCCGGACACCGGTATCGGGGTGATCGTCCGCGACGACGACCGCTCCGAGGTCTTCCTCCTGCCCGGGTCCCTCGCCGGGTCGATGTTCCGGATGCTGCGTCAGGGTCAGCGGGTCGTCTTCGACCTCGAGGAGGCCGACGGTCGCCCGGTGGCGAAGAACCTGCGGTTCGGATCCGACGGCTTCTGAGCCCGGTCCCACCGGCTCGGATACACTGGAACCCCGACCCAAGGAGGTTCCTCCGTGCAGGCCTACGTGTTGATCCAGACCGACACCGGACGGGCGTCGGACGTCGCCAGCGCCATCCGGGACATGCCGGGGGTCTTGTCGACCGAGGCGGTGACCGGCCCCTACGACGTGATCGTCTTCGCCGAGGCCGAGGACGTCGACGCCCTCGGCCAGCTCGTGGTGACGAAGATCCAACCCATCGAGGGCATCGTCCGTACCCTCACCTGCCCGGTGATCAAGATCTGAGGTCGCCCCGGAGCGCCGCGGCGACGAGCCCGTCGCAGAGCTCGGCGTAGGTCGTGCCCGCCGCCAGCCACATCTTCGGGAATCCCGAGATCGGCGTGAAGCCCGGCATCGCGTTGAGCTCGTTGAAGAGGAACCCCCTGCCCGCCGGTTCGTAGAGGAAGTCCACCCGGGCCAGCCCGCGCCCTTCGAGCACCTCGAAGATCCGGAGGGCGAGCTCCCGCACCTCCGCGGCGCGGGCGTCGGGGAGGTTCGCGGGGACCACGAACTCGCTGGTGTCGTCCCGGTACTTCGCGTCGTAGTCGTACCACTCGGCGGTGGTGACGATCTCCCCCGGTCCGGCCACCCGGCCTCCCTCGAGGACCGCCACCTCGATCTCACGGCCGTCGATCGCCTCTTCGACGAGGACCTTCTCGCCGAGGTCGAAGGCGGCCTCGCAGGCGGCGACGGCCTCGGCGACCGTCGAGGCCTTCGCCACCCCCACCGACGAGCCGAGGGCGGCCGGCTTGACGAAGACGGGCAGACCGAGGTCGCCGGTCGCCGCGGCCACCACCGGCTCCGGCGACGCCGCGAACGTCTCGACCCGGATCGTCCTCCACGGGGTCGTCGGGATCCCGGCGGCGGCGACGAGGCGCTTCGCCACGTCCTTGTCCATCGAGATCGCCGCGCCGAGCACACCGTTGCCGACGTAGGGCAGCCCGCAGCTCTCGAAGAGCCCCTGGATCGTGCCGTCCTCGCCGTAGGGCCCGTGGAGGACGGGGAAGACGACGTCGAAGACCACCTCGTCGTCGCCGGCGAGGAGGGTACCGTCGGGGACGAGGAGCTGGACGGGACGGCCCTCGGCGCGGAGGGGACGACGGGATGCCTCCGCAACGTGCCAGGTGCCTTTACGATCGATGCCGACGGGGATCACCTGGTGGCCCGCCTCGGTGAGGGCGTCGTGGATCGCGACCGCCGAGGTGCAGGAGACCTCGTGTTCGGCGGACCGTCCGCCGAAGAGCAGGAGTACGCGAGCCACGGGCGGAGGTTACCCGAGTGGGGCGTCCACAACGTGCCGACGCGACGAGGACCTTCTCGTACCTCGACTATCGCCTGACGGCGATCCGGTTCGGGATCGTCGCCTCCTGGCTCGCCGTCGGCGCCCTCGCCTTCTGGGAGTTCCGCATGGCGGCCGTGCCCAAGCGCGACCTCGTCGTGCTGGTCGGCGCCGCCCTCGTGGTGTTCAGCCTCACCCCGTGGCGACGGATCCTCGAGCATCGCATGGCCGACATCCTCCTCGCCCTCGGCTCGGTGACGGCCCTCCTCGCCCTGGCCATCATCGAGCTCGACCGTCCCGACCCGCCGATCGCCGTGGGCTTCCTCGTGGTGGTCCTCTTCGCCGCGGCAACGGTGACGTGGAACCTCCTCGTGTCGGTCGTCACCCTCCTCGCCTTCGCCGCCTACGCGTACTCGACGGTGTCGGTGTCGACGGTGACCCCCGGCGGCGCGGCGGTGCTCCTCGGCTCCTTCGGTGCCGCCTGCGTCCTCGTGCTCGTGATGACCGGCGCCATCCGCAGCCGGTTGACGGCGGCGAGCGAGGAGCTCGTGCGGCTCGCCGTGCGCGAGCGGGAGCTCGCGAGACAGGAGGAGGAGCTGTCGAACCTCTACGAGATCTCCCGGACGATCGGCGCCGGGACGAACCTCGCCGAGGTGCTGCCCGAGCTCGTCGGCCGCATGGCCCGGGCCGTCGGGGCCGCGGTCGGGGTGGTGGCGCTCTACCGACCGGCCTCGGAGGCCCTCGAGGTCGTCTCCCCCATCTGGGTCCGCGACCACGTGATCCCCAACGACGCCGTGGAGCTCCCCCTCACCTCGGAGAGCGTCCTCGTGGCCGCCTTCATCGCCGCCGAGACCCGCTGCGTCGAGGGGGAGGACCTCGAGGACGATCCGCTCCTCGGCTCCCTCGAGGTCGAGCGGGCGATCGTGACGCCCCTGAGAGTCGGTGGTCGCAGGATCGGCGTCGTCGTCCTCGCCGACATGGAGGACCCGCCGAGGGCCGAGGACGTCGAGCGGGTGCGGTCGATGGCGGGACCGGCAGCCCTCGTCCTCGACCACCTCGCCCGCTACGAGGAGGTGTCGACGGAGGGGGCGAAGATGGCCGAGCTCGCCGAGCTGAAGTCCGAGTTCGTCTCGGTGGTCTCCCACGAGCTCCGCACACCCCTGACGTCGATCATCGGCGTCCTCGGCACCCTGCAGCGCCCCGAGCTCGCCCCCGCCGATCCGACGGCCCGGGAACTCGTCGACACGGCCGCCGCCCAGGCCGAGCGCCTCCGGATCCTCATCGAGGACCTCCTCGTCGCCTCTCGGCTCGAGTCGGAGGGCCTACCGATCCGCATCCAGACCCTCGCGGCCCACAACTTCCTCGAGGACGTCGTCGAGTCGGTGCCCGGCGCGCGTCGGCGCACGACCCTCGTCATCGCGCCCGACGTCACCCGGATCGACGCCGATCCCGAGCACCTCTCCCGCATCCTCCGCAACCTCCTCGAGAACGCCCTGAAGTACGCCGGGAACAGCCCCATCGAGCTCGGTGCCCGTCAGGAGCCCGGGGCCCTCGTCCTCTTCGTCCGGGACCACGGGCCGGGGATCCCCTGGGCGGACCGAGAGCGGATCTTCGAGCGCTTCACCCAGCTCCAACCCCACGACACCCGGTGGCAGGGCGGGACCGGGCTCGGCCTCCACATCGTGCGAGGACTCACCGAGATGATGGGCGGAGAGGTGTGGTTCGAGCCGACGGTGGGCGGCGGGGCGACCTTCGTGGTCCGGCTCCCCCGACGGGATCACTCCCCGTCGGGGCCGATGGCGACGGCGTGGAGCCCCCCGTCGACGTGAACGATCTCCCCGGTGGTCATCGGGGCCCAGTCGGAGAGGAGGACGCACACCATCCGGGCGACCGGATCGGGATCGAAGACGTCCCATCGCAGCGGCGCCCTGGCCTCCCACACCTCCTTGAAGCGCGGGTAGCCGGGGACGGACTTCGCGGCGACGGTGCCGAGTGGCCCCGCGGCCACCGCGTTCACCCGGATGTCGTCCGGCCCGAGGTACTTGGCCAGGTAGCGGGTCACCGCCTCGAGGGCCGCCTTCGCCACCCCCATCCAGTCGTAGGACGACCACGCCTGGGTGTTGTCGAAGTCCAAGGTGACGAGCGAGCCCCCGCCCGCCTCGAGCATGAGGGGCCGGAGCCCGACGGCGAGGGTCTTGTAGCTGAAGGCCGAGGTGAGGAACGCGGTCGCCGCCGAGTCCGGGGGCGTGGCGAGGAAGTTGCCGCCGAGGGCGTCGTCGGGGGCGTAGGCGATGGCGTGCAGTGCCCCGTCGACGGCCCCCCACCGGTTCCGGAGCTCGTCGACGAGCCGCTCCATGTGCGTCGGATCGTTGATGTCGAGCTCGTAGACGGGCACCTCGTGGGGGAGCCGCTTCACCGCCCGTCGGGTGAGGCGGATCCCGCGTCCGAACCCGGTGACGACGATCTCGGCTCCCTCCTCCTGGGCGACCCGGGCGACGTGCCAGGCGATGGACTCGTCGGTGAGGATGCCGGTGATCACCAACCGCTTACCTTCGAGGAGCACGGATTCCCCTTTCTCTCACCGAACGTTCATCCAGGCGCGGATGCCGAGACCCATCACGAAGAGGAGGACGAGGCCGTAGGCGAGGGCCGGACGACGCTCGAGCTGGGCCCGATAGAGGTAGACGAAGGCGAAGACGAAGGCGATGACGATCCCGTAGAAGACATGGAAGGCGTTGCCGGGACGGGCACCGGTGGCATAGAGGGCCACCCCGGCGGCCACTTGGAGGCCCATCGCCCCGAAGGCCGCGGCTCGGGCGAGTTCGAAGGCCCGGTTCGGCGACCGTCGGGCGAGGGCGAGGCCGACCCCCCACAGCCCGACGATCCCCGTCGTGGCGACGGCGACGTAGAACCAGTTCGCATGGAAGGTGTAGAGCATCTGCGACGTCTCCTCGCGCCCCCGCAGGCTAGCTCCCTCGCCGCCCGGTAGCCGCGCCGCGGCCGGTAGCGTGCCGCAGATGCCGGTTCTCCGCATCGACGACGTGGCCCACGGCGGCGAGGCGCTGGGACGCCTCGACGGGAAGGTCGTCTTCGTCGCCGGCGCGATGCCCGGCGAGCTCGTCGAGGTGGAGATCGTCGCCGACGAGGAGCGCTGGGCACGGGCCGAGCTTCGGAGGGTCCTCGAACCCGCCGCGGCGCGCCGCGATCCCCCCTGCCGCCACTTCGGCGCCTGCGGCGGCTGCGACTGGCAGTTCGCCGACTACGAGGCGCAGCTCGACTGGAAGCGCCGGGTCGTGGCCGGACAGCTCCGCCACCTCGGCGGCCTCGACGTCCCCGTCGCGGCCACGGTGCCGAGCCCGCTCCCCTTCGGGTACCGGAATCGGATGGACTTCTCCGTCCGTGCCGGCCGACCCGCCCTCCTCCGTCGCCGGTCTGGGAAGCGGGTGATCGTCGAGGAGTGTCTCCTCCTCCAGGAGAACCTCGCGGAGCTCTTCGAGCGCCTCGGACCCCTCCGTGGGGTGCATCGCGTCGTGATCCGTGGCAGCCCCCGCACGGGAGAGCGACTCGTGGCGGTGCACGGTCCGGTACCGCCGCAGGCGGCGTCGTGGGGCACCTCGGTCGTCGCCGTCGGGCGTCGCCGGGTCGACCCGATCCACGGTCGACCCTGGTACCACGAGGTGGTCGCCGGGGTCCGCTTCCGGGTGTCGGCGACGTCCTTCTTCCAGGTCAACACCGCGGGGGCCGACCTCCTCGTCGAGCTCGTCGACGCCGCCTGCGACGTCGGTCCCGACGACACCCTCGTGGACGCCTACGCCGGTGTCGGGCTCTTCGCCGCGACCGTGGGACGCCGAGCCGGGCGGGTCCTCGCGGTGGAGGCGGCCCGGTCGTCGGTCGCCGACCTCCGGGAGAACGCTCCCGACGTCGAGGTGGTCCGCGGCGAGGTCGAGCGCGCCCTGCTGCGGCTCGGCGAGCCCTGGGACGTGGTGATCGCCGACCCGCCCCGCAGCGGCCTCGGCGTCCACGGCGTCGAGGCGGTGTGTGAGGGAAGACCGAGGACGATCGTCTACGTCTCGTGCGACCCGGCGGCCCTGGCCCGAGACGCGGCGATGCTCGTGGAGCGTGGCTACGAGCTCGAGGGGGTGACGCCGCTCGACCTCTTCCCCCAGACCCACCACGTCGAGTCGGTGGCGCGCTTCCTGGCGAGGTGACCTCAGAGCTCGTCGAGGAGCTCGGCTCGTTTGCGCCGGTACTCGTCCTCGTCGACGAGCCCGTCGCGGCGGAGGTCCTCGAGGCGACGGAGCCGTGCGGCGACGTCGTCGTCTCCACCGGACGGTGGCAGCCCCTTGAGCTCGAGGGTGCGCCGTTCCCGCACCTTGTAGAGGAGAGCCTGGAACCGGTCGGGATGGGGGATGTCGAGGAACTCGGACCGTCCCGTCTCGCCGGCGGACTCCACGAGGAGATCTCCCGAGCCGAGGACCCGCTCGACGATCGACTGGTGGAAGTTCACGTTCGTGATGTTCTCGAGGGGGATCTCGACGCCTTCCCTCGCGACGAGGCCCCGGCGGGTGATGAGGCGCTCGGTGGTCAGGACGTACCGGGTGTAGAACCAGTCGACGAAGGGACGCACCGCGAACCAGGCGAAGAGGGCGAGGAGCCCGACGATCGGGAGCACGTCGGCGAGGCCGTCCCCGGGAACCCACCGGACGACGGCGACGATGCCGACGACGACGACCAGCGTCACCGCCGCGGGGAGGAAGAGGAGCCGCCAGTGGGGTCGGAACTGGGTGACGATCTCCTCGCCGTCGGTGAGGGCGTCGTGGGGCCAGGGCATGACGCGACGATACACGAACGCGGGAAACCCCGAGGGAGCTCGACCGGAGTCTCACCCTCTCGGGGTTCCCTGCCGACGTCCTTGCGGGCGTCGGCGCCGTCCGGCATCCGGGTCGACCCGAAGGTCTCCCCGGGTCGGCCCCTTGCGGGACCGCCGCTTCCCTCTCGGGTCGCGGACCGGGCGGTGACCCCCGATCGACCCTCGCGGGCCTCTCGGGGGCGGACCTTTCGGCCCGTGCCGCCGGTGCGGTCTCCCGTTCCGGCGACGAGCCCAAGATACGCGCCCTCGTCCCCGGCGCGCAACCCGAATCCGTGGTTGTTTTTCGCGTCCCGCATCGGGATTTCGCGAGCTGCCCGGGACGCGAGAAACCCCGAGCGAGCTCGGCCGAAGCCTCACCCCCTCGGGGTTCTCGTCCCGAAGCGACCGAGGCCGCTTCGGTCCGGCCGCTCGAGCGCTCACCCGACCGACCGGGGCGGTCCCTCGACCCGGGCGACGGTCGCCCGCCTCCCGTTCCTCGGGACCCGACCCTGCGGGACCGGAGTCGGAGGTCGATCCGGATCGCCGAAGCGATCCGAACCGGCCCCTGACCTGGGCCATCCCCCAGGGCCGTACCCGGCCCGGGGCCCGAAGGCCCTGGCCCGGAGCCGTCCTCCGGTCGACCTCGCGGCCTTCCTTCGAACGACACGGCGAACCTACGCGGCGGCGACGGCGGCGTCAAGCCGGATCCGTGGAACGTTTTCGCGACCCTGGAGCGGTTTTCGCGGTCCGAATGACATCGGTGTGGTTTCCCGTCGGGGGCTCGACGTAGGATGGGTGGTATGACCGCCGCGAGGCCCCGGGTCACCGAGCTCGCCTCCCTCTCGCCCTCTCGGGCGAGCGACTTCAAGGTGTGTCCCCGGCTGTTCCGGTATCGGGCCGTCGATCGCCTCGAGACCCCGCCCACCCCTCAGCAGGCCCGGGGGACGACCGCCCACCTCGCCCTCCAGCGCCTCTTCGACCTCCCTCCCCAGGACCGGACACCCGAGCGTCTCTTCGACCTGTTCCGTACCGCCTGGATGGAGCGGAAGCCCGTCGACTACCCCGACCTCTTCGCGTCGGTGGAGGAGGAACGGAGGTGGGGAACCGAGAGCCTGCGCGTCCTCGCCAACTACTTCGCCGTCGAAGACCCACGCGAGGTCGAGCCGGTCGACCGAGAACTCGACCTCGTCGAGACCTTCGGAGCCATGCGGATCCGAGGCATCCTCGACCGCCTCGACGAGGACGACGACGGCCTCGTCGTCGTCGACTACAAGACCGGCAAGGCACCCCCCGAGCGCTTCGCCCTCCCCGCCTTCTTCGCCCTCAAGATCTATGCGCTCTTGGTCCGGGCCCACCTCGGTCGGACCCCGACCCGGCTGCGGCTCGTCTACCTCGGTGACGCCACGGTCTACGAGATCCCCGTCGCCGACGCCCAGCTCGACGCGATGGAGCGGCAGCTCGACGCCCTCTGGACGGCGATCGAGCGAGCGCTCGAACGCGACGAGTTCCCGCCCCGGCCCGGACCGCTGTGCGCCTGGTGCCCCTTCCAGGAACGCTGCCCCGCCTTCGGGGGCATCGACGCCCCGGGAGATCCGGTCCCCGAGCCGTGATCACCCGAGCCGTCGACCCCGGCGACTGGCCCGACGTCGTCGCCGACGCCGTCGGGCCGCAGCTCGTACTCGGCGGACCGGGGACCGGCAAGACCGAGTTCCTCGTCCGGCGAGCGGCCGCCCTCGCCGCCGAGGGCAGGAGCGTCCTCCTCCTCGTCTTCTCCCGCCGCGACGTCGAGGACGCCCTCGCCCGACTCCGCCGCGTCCTCGAGGGCCCCCTGCGGGGTGTGGAGGTCACGACCTTCCACTCCCTCGGCCTCCGAATCGTCGAACGGCACGCCCGGCGGCTCGGATGGGCCGGCGTCCCCCGCGTCCTGTCGGCCCCCGAGCACGCGGCGTTCGTCCGACGTCTCCTCGCCCGAGAGGATCCACGACGCTGGCCGGTCTCCCATCGCGGCCTCCTCACGTCACCCACCTTCGCCGACGAGATCGCCGACTTCGTCCTCCGAGCCCGTGAGGGCCTCCTCACCGCCGACGACATCGCCGCCCGGGAGCGGCCGGACTGGCGAGCCCTGCCCGGCTTCCTCGAACGCTACGACCGCGCCCTGAGGGCCGAACTCCGCATCGACTACGGCACACTCCTCGCCGACGCCGCGACCGCCCTCGCCGACCCGGCCGCCCGAACCGACGGACCCGAGGTCGTCCTCGTCGACGAGTACCAGGACACCACCCCCGTCCAGGTGGCCCTCGTGCGACACCTCGTCGCCGATCGCGGGGACGTCACCGTCGCCGCCGATCCCGACCAGGCGATCTACGGCTTCCGCGGCTCGGACCCCGGAGGCGTCGCTCGGTTCGGCGCCGACCATGCCCACCTCGGCACCCCCCGGGTCCTCCACCTGACGACCTCGTTCCGGGTGCCCGCCGAGATCCTCGCCGCGGCCCGACGCATCCTCGGCACGCCGCGACCGACCCCGACGCGACCGGCGGCCGGCGCCGGCACCGTCGAGGCGCATCGCTTCGACCGCACCACCGAGGAAGCCGACTGGATCGCCCGGGAGCTCCAGCGCCTCCACCTCGAGCACCGCGTCCCGTACCGGGAGATGGCGGTGTTCGCCCGTTCGAAGCGGCGGTTCCTCCCCGAACTCTCTCGAGCCCTCGAGCGCCGGGGGATCCCCCATCGCCGACCCGACGCCCGGCTCGTCGACCAGCCGGCGGTCCGGGTGGTCCTCGACCTCGTCGCCGCCGTGGGCGACGATCCCGCCGCCCGGGAGGGCGCGCTCCGACGGCTCCTCCTCGGCTCGCTCTTCGGACTGGGGCTCGGCGCGGTGCGGGAGCTCGTCGCGCTCGATCTCCCATGGCCCGAGCGTCTCCGCCTCCACGTCCCCGACGGCGGCCCCCTCGCCGACCTCCTCGAGGATCCCTCCTGGGCCGTGAAGCTCCCCGCCGCCGAAGGACTGTGGTACCTGTGGACCCATCTCCCCCAGCTCGCCCGCATCGTGGAGGACCCGTCCCGGGCGGCCGACCGGGCCGCATGGGGCTCCCTCGCCCAGGTCCTCGCCCGCTGGAACGAGCGGAACCCGGAGGCGACCCTCGTCGACCACCTCCGCCTCGTCGAGACCGAGGACTACGAGGCGAGTCCGCTCCTCGCCTACCGTCCCGTCCCCGACGATCACGTCACGATCGCCACCCTCCACGAGGCCAAGGGCAGGTCGTTCCGGATCGTCTTCGTCGCCGACGCCGTCGAAGGCGTCCTTCCCGACCTCCGGCCCCGAGCCTCGCTCCTCGACGCGGCGATGCGCTCCCGAGACGCACCCGAGGACGCCGCGGCGGTCCGCCGACTCCGGCTCGACGAGGAGCGACGCCTCGCCTACACGGCCGCCACCCGGGCGGCCCGGCGGGTCGTCTGGACGGCCTCGGCCGCCGCCGCTCCGCATCCCGGCCGCCCCAGCAGGTTCCTCCCCCTCGCCCTCGACGTCCCGTCGACCCGGGACCTCGGCCCCCCGCCCTCCGGCCGACGACCTCCCATCACCCGGCGGGAGTTCGGCGTCGAGCTCCGCCGCATCGCCGCCGATCCGGCCGAGCCGCCCCCACGACGGCTCGCCGCGGTGGAGCTCCTCGCGGCGGGCGCCGAGCTCGGCATCGGCGACCCGGCTCGGATCCCCGGCGTCCGCCGTCGAGGCCCCGACCGGGGGATCGTCGCACCTCCGCTCCGCCTCTCCCCCTCCCAGGCCGAGGCGTACGCGACCTGCCCGCGCCGCTACGTCCTCGAACGGCGCCTCGGCGTCCGACGGGACACCCTCCACGCCGCCCTCGGGATCCTCGTCCACGAGATCCTCGAGGCCGTCGAGCACGACGCCTTCGCCCGCGGAGACCCGAAGGGGACGCGTGAGGAGGCCCTCGCCGAGCTCGACCGCCGCTTCGATCCCGGTGCCTTCGGGATCTTCGCCGAGGCCTGGCGTCGACGCGCCCGGGAACTCCTCGACCGCCTCTACCGGCACTGGCCCTCCGAGGGGCGCGTCGTCGCCGTGGAACGGTCCCTCGCGGCCGAGCTCGACGGCGTGACCTGGGGTGGACGGGCCGATCGTATCGAACGCCGGGAGGCCGGCCTCGTCGTCGTCGATCTGAAGACCTCCACCCGCCCACCGACCCTGGAGGAGGCGGCCGCCTCGATCCAACTCGGCTTCTACCTCTGGGCGGCACGGCGGACGCTCGACGAGCCCGTGGTCGGGGCGGAGCTCTGGTACCCCGCGGCAGCCCCGGATCGGGTCGTCGTTCGCTCCCTCGACGAGGGTCGCCTCGACGAGATCCTCGACCGGATGCGACGCATCGCGGCGGGCATCGCCGAGGAGGACTGGCGTCCGACGCCGGGTACCCACTGCCGTCACTGCCCCGTCGCGGTCGCCTGCCCGGCCCGACCCGAGGGACGAGCGCTGTCGACCCCATGATCGTCCGTCCTTCCCCCGAACAGGAGGCGATCGTCGCCCACCCCCTCGAGCCCCTCCGAGTGGTCGCCGGTGCCGGCACGGGGAAGACCACGACGATCGCCCTCCGGCTCGCCGGAGCCGTCGACGGCGGCCTCGATCCCGAGCGGGCCCTCGGGCTCACCTTCACGAACAAGGCCGCCGAGGAGCTCGCCGACCGCCTGCGGACCGGCCTGCCGCAGCTCGCCGCGGCGGGCCGGGAGGTGGAGGTCCTCACCTACCACGCCTTCGCCTGGAGTCTCCTCGTCGAACGAGGCGCCCACGTCGGGGTGGAACGCACCGCCACGATCATCGGTCCCGGCGCCCAGCGGCAGCTCCTCGCCGAGCTCCTCCGGGACACCACGGCGAGGCATCTCGATCTCACGGCACCCGGGATCCGGCTCTCGGAGGCGCTCCTCCTCGCACGCCGCCTCGCCGATCACCTCCGTACCCCCGAGGACCTCCTGGCCGCCGCACCCGAGGAACCCGACGAGGTCTGGGCGAGACGCCTCGAGCTCGCCGAGCTGCTCCGCCGATACGAGGAGGCGAAGCGTCGCCTCGGTCTCCTCGACCATGGCGACCTCGTGCGCCGCGCGGTTCGTCTCGTCTCGGAGCATCCCGACGTGGCCGACCGGATCCGGCGACGGTACGGGCTCGTCCTCCTCGACGAGTACCAGGACACCGATCCCGGGCAACGTCGGCTCCTCCAGCTCCTCTTCGCGGGCGTCCCCGTCACCGCCGTCGGCGACCCGGACCAGGCGATCTACGAATGGCGCGGCGCCAGCCCCACGAACTTCGCCGCGTTCCCCCGGCACTTCCCGCTCCCCGACGGGAGCCCGGCGCCGACCCTCCGGCTCGGGCTCAATCGGCGCTCCGGTCCGGCGATCCTCGCCGTGGCGAACGCGGTCCAGGGGAGGATCGGAGGCCGCGACCACGTCCCTCTCCGTCCGGCGCCCGACGCCCCCACCGCGTCGACGACCGCCGCCTGGTTCGCGACGGCCGCCGAGGAGGCCGCGTGGATCGCGCGTCGCCTCCACGACCTCCGCGCCGACGGGATCCCCTGGCGGGAGATGGCCGTCCTCACCCGTCGCAACCGAGAACTCGCCGAGCTCGGCACCGCCCTCGTCGCCCACGGCGTCCCCGTCCACGACGTCGGCGCCGCCGACCTCCTCCGCCGACCGGCCGTCGCCCCGGTCCACGCCTGGCTCCGTCTCCTCGCCGACCCCACGGACACCCCCGCCCTCGTCGCCGTCCTCCTCGGCGACCGGTGGCGCCTCGGGCTCGCCGATCTCCTCCCCTTGGCCCACCACGGCCGACACCCTTCCGGCGAGGACCGGCGTCTCGACCTCCTCGACGTCGTCGAGCATCTCGACGAGGTGGCGGGGCTCCGTCCCGACGCCCGGAAACGGCTCGACGAGTTCCGCACCCTCTATCGGCGGCTCCTCGCACGGAGCCAGGACGCCGCGCTCGAAGACCTCGTCGTCGACGTCGTCGAGGCCCTCGATCTCTGGACCGAGATCGGCGCCCTCGACGAGACGGCCGCCCGCAGCGCCCGGCTCGACCTCCATCGGTTCGTCGAGCTCGCCGCCTCGTGGACGCCGCTGGTGGGACGACCCTCCCTCCCCGGGTTCCTCGCCCACCTCGAGGCCCTCGACGAAGGGGCCGATCCCGAGCTCGACGCCGTCGCTCCCTCCTCCGAGGACGCGGTCGCCCTCCTCACCGTCCACCGCGCGAAGGGTCTCGAATGGGACGTCGTCGTCCTCCCCTCGCTCGTCGACGGCGTGTTCCCCGCCCGGCCCCGCCGCCACGACGACCCGGCGGGGGATCCGACGGCGCTGCCCGCCGACCTCCGCCTCGACCCTCGGCCTCTCCCCGAGGATCCCCGGGAACGCCTCGCCGTGCTGCGACGAGCCCACGCCGACGGGGAGTGGCGCCTCGCCTACGTCGCCGTCACCCGCGCCCGCCGGTTCCTCCTCGCCACCGGCTCCGCCTGGCACGCCGATCGACGACGACCGGCGAAGCCCTCGGAGCTCTTCGAGGTCGTCGCCGAGCACGAGACCGACCCGGGCCCGCGCACCGCCGAGGCGGGCCCCCGACCCTCGCCACGGCCGTGGCACGACGTCCTCCCCGCCCCCGACCCCCTCTTCCCCGACGGTTGGCGAGCCGCCCTCGGAGACCTGCTCGAGGGTCGCCGTCCCCTCGAAGGGGTCGACGAAACCAGCCTCGCCGCCGCGCGCGCCGACTTCCTCGCCCTCCTCGCCGGCCTCGACGACGACGTCCCCGCCCCCGACCCTCCCCCGACCGTGCGCGTCGGTGGGCTCGTCCTCCTCGCCTCCTGTCCCCTCCGGTACCGGTGGGCCGAAGTCGAGCGCCTCCCCCGCCGTCCCGGACCCTGGCTCCGGGCGGGGATCGACTTCCATCGCCGGATCGAGCTCCACCATCGGACCGGTCTCGCTCCCGACGATCCCGAGACGGCGACCTACGACCTCGTGGCCGAAGGCCCCCACCTCGCCGATCCCTTCCGTGCCTTCCTCGCCTCCCGCTTCGCCCGCCACCGACCCGTCCACCTCGAAGCGTCCTTCGAGCTCCCCCTCGCCGGTGTCCACCTCCGGGGCCGCATCGACGCGATCTACGAGCACGACGACGGCTGGGAGATCGTCGACTTCAAGTCGGGTCGGCGTCGCCGACCCGAACCGTGGCTCCAGCTCGAGGCCTACGCCCTCGCCGTCGGCTCCGGCGCGGTCGATCCCCGGCCTCCGGAGGAGCTGACGATCACCTTCGCCTGGTTCGGCGGCGGCGAGGTCGAGGAGGCCTCCCGACGGCTCGGCCCCGACGAGCTCGCGGCCCTCCGCGGCCGAATCGAACGCCTCCTCTCGGCCGCCGCCGACGGTCCCTTCGAGGCGGCTCCCGGCGAGGGGTGCCGCGACTGCGACTTCGTCGCCTTCTGTCCCGAGGGGCGGGCCTTCCTCACCGCAGCCGACCGTCGACGACGTCGAGGACGAGAGTGAAGGGCCCGTCGTTGACGAGCTCGACCTCCATCATCGCCCCGAACACCCCGGCGGCCACGTCCACGCCCCGCGCGGCGATCCGGTCGACGACGGCGTCGACGAGGGGTGCGGCGAGCTCCGGCGCCGCCGCCCGGACGAAGGACGGCCGCCGGCCGCGACGAACGTCGGCGGCCAGGGTGAACTGGGAGACGACCGCCACCGCACCCCCGACGTCGACCACCGAACGGCCCGGGCGCCCGGTGTCGTCGGGGAAGATCCGCAGATCGACGACCTTGTCGGCCAGCACCTCGGCGTCGGCGACCGAGTCGCCCCGCTCCACGCCGACGAGGAGGACCACGCCCCGACCGATGACGCCGACCGGCTCCCCATCCACCCGGATCTCGGCTCGCCGCACCCGCTGGAGCACCCCGCGCATCGGACCTCCTCGAACGCCGAACCCCACCGTAGACTCCTCCCGTGCCCCACGAGCTCCTCGTTTCCATCCTCCGCGGGTTCCTCATGGGCAGCGCGGACATCGTCCCCGGCGTCTCCGGGGGTACGATCGCGCTCGTCCTCGGCATCTACGAGCGGCTCGTCGCCTCGATCAGCCGCGGCTCGACGGCCCTCGGCCGTCTCCTCCGCGGCGATCGCCGGGGCTTCGTCGCCGAGCTGCGCCGGGTCGAGTGGACCCTCGTCCTCCCCCTCGTGATCGGGATCGGCCTCGCGGTGGTGACCCTCACCCGGCTCCTCGAGACCGCCCTCGCGCGCCACCCCGAGGCGATGGCCGGGTTCTTCCTGGGTCTCGTCGGCGGCTCGGTCGTCCTCGCCTGGCGACTCCTCCGGCGCCGCGACGGATTCCGGCTCGCCGTCGTCGCCGGCACCTCCCTCGTCGTCTTCGTCGCCCTCGGGCTCATCGGTGGCGAAGCACCGCCCCTGGCCGGTCGACCGTCGCTGCCGGCCTTCTTCCTCGCCGGGGCGATCGCGATCTCGGCGATGATCCTCCCGGGGATCAGCGGCTCCTTCCTCCTCGTCGTCCTCGGCATGTACGGACCGGTCGTCGCCGCCGTGAACGCCCGCGATCTCCCGGCCCTCGGTGTGTTCCTCGTCGGCACCGTCGTCGGTCTCGCCCTCTTCTCCCGCGGCCTCGACTGGGCGCTCCGACGTCACCACGACACCGTGCTCGCCGCGCTCATCGGGCTCATGGCCGGCTCGCTCCGGGTCCTGTGGCCGTGGCCCGACGGCGTCGACTCGACGTCGATCGGCCCTCCCGACGGGAAGATCCTCGTCGTGGCCGGGCTCGCGATCGTGGGCGTGGCCGCCGTGTTGGCGATCTCCGCCCTGGCCGGGGTGGAACCGGCTCGGTCAGGCACGGTCCTCCGCGTCGACGCCGACGTCCCGACGCTCGCCGGGAACGAGGAGGCGGAAGAGGATCGGTGATCCGATCGCGGTCACGGCGACGAGCAGCGTGGCGCCGGCCGCGAGCCGATCGTCGATGACCCCGATCTGGACCCCGAACTCGGCGAGGGCGATGACGACGCTGAGCTGGCCGGCCAGGAGCACCCCGACCCCCATCGCCTGGGAGAGCCCGAGACCCCGGAGCAGGAAGAGCGGAGCCGGTACGAGCTTCGAGCCGATCGCAACGACGATGATCGTCGCCGCGCCCACGAGCGCCGCGGGGCTCCGGAGCTCGTCGACCGGGAAGCGAACGCCGACGCCGATGAAGAAGATCGGGATGAAGAACCCGTAGGCGAACCCGGTCAGGCGGGTCTCGAGATCCCCCTTGTGGCGGAACACGAAGGTGAAGGCGGCTCCGGCCACGAAGGCTCCGAGGATCGGGTCGATGCCGAGGGCCAGCGAGAGTCCCACGAACACGAAGAGGAGGGCGAGGCTCGCCCGGATCCCCATCTCGTCCGGATCGTGGGCCGTGAAGAGGCGCTCGGCGTACTCGGGATACCACCAGGCGACCCGTCGCATCCCGGCGAGGACGACGAGGGCGACGACCACGAACCCCGGGATGGCGAGGAGGCGATAGGTCAGCCCCGTCTCGACCACCACCCCGTAGACGACGAGGGCCGTCGCCGAGAGGAACTCGGCGAGGACGCCGGTGACGATCGCCACCTGGCCGAGCCGGGTGTTCACGGTGTTCGTGGCCCGCAGCGCCGGCACGACGATGCCGAGGGAGGCCGCCGAGACGAGGAAGGTCATGAACAACCTCGACGAGAAGTCGCCGACGCCGACGAGGCCGAACCCGAACCAGGCGACGACGAGCGCGGCGACGTAGTAGCCGAGACCCCAGAGGATGGGAACGGGCCCCTCGCGTTCGAGCTTGTCGAAATCGATCTCGAATCCGGCGAGGAAGAGGAGGAGGAAGAGACCGAGCTCGGCGAGGACGAGGAGGAACCCCTCGGCCGTCGACGCCACCCCGATGAGCCCGAAGAACGCGGGCCCGATGAGGACCCCGAAGAGGATCTCGAGAACGACGGAGGGCACGCCGATGCGACGCGCCACGACGGGGAGGAGGAACGCGCCGAGCCCGATGGCGATGAACGTCGCCCCGCCGGGGAGGACGTCGGCGACCTCCGCCGCGACGACGACGTTCATCGCAGCTCGGGGACGAGGAGGACGGACACGTCGACGCGCTCGGCGACGAGCGCCGAGATCCCGGGCCGGAACACCGAGACCGTCCGCTCGGGCAGGGCGAGGACGACGAGGCTCGCCTCCTTCGCGGCCTCCTCGAGGATCCGTACGGGGTTGCCCCGCCGGATTCGACGCCGCACGGTGACGCCGTGGACGGCTGCCTCCTCCCTGAGCCAGGCGGCCGCCCGCCGGGCCTCGTCGAGGCCCTCGTCGCTGACGAAGGCCGGCGGGACCACGGCGACCCCCACGAGCGTGGCGCCGAAGCTCTTCGCCAGGTCGATCCCCGCCCTCCCCGCCGCCTCCCCGGCCGGCGTCCGCCGAGCCGGCACGACGATCGATGCGTAGGGATGGGTGGCGCGGCTGAGCAGGACCGGCTTGCCGACCCGCGCGACGGCGTCGAGGAGGCGGCTGCCCCGTAGCCGCCGCTGCAACGGTCCACCCCGGGGACCCGGCACGACGAGGAGCCCGACGCTCTCCCGCTCGGCGCGCCGCACGAGGGCGGGGAGGAGCGGCGGGCGCTCGGCCGCGAGCTCGATGGCGACGCCGTCGGCCTTGAGGCGGAGCTCCTCGAGCAGCTCCTCGGTGGTCCGGACCCGCTCGGCGTCTCGTTCTGTCTCGAGGTCCCGATGAACCACGAGGAGCTCCTCCGCCGGGGAGTTCCGGACCACCGACAGGGCCTCCCCCACCGGCCCGTCGAGGTCGGCGGGCCCGTCGAGGACGACGGCGACCTTCCGCCCGTAGCCGAGGGGAAAGCGGGCCTCTCCGGCGGTGAAGGTACGGACGATGGTGGAGAAGTCCGACGCCGCGCCGACGACGGTCACCCGGTCGCCGGCCTCGAGCCGAGTGTCGCCGTGGGGGACGATGAGTTCGTCGCCCCGCAGGACCGCGGCGACGATCCAGGTCTCCGAATGCAGCTCGCGCAGACGCTTCCCTCGAACCGTCGAGTCGGGGGAGATCGAGAACTCGATGGCCTCGGCCTTCCCGTCGGCGAAGGCCGTAGACACGACGCGGCGAGGCTCGAGCTGGACCTCGATGTGGCGGGCGGCCAGGGACTCGGGCGCCACCGAGACGACCCCCACCGCCCGATACTCGTCGCTCCGTTCGGGCTCGGCGACCACACCGATCACCCGGATGAGGTTGGCTTCCTTCGCGATCCGACAGGCCTCGAGGTTCACGTCGTCGTCGTCGGTGGCGGCGACGAGGGCGTCGGCGGCGTCGAGTCCGGCCCGCTCGAGGACGAGGGGCGACGACCCGTCCCCCACCATCGTCTCGATCCTCCCGATCGCCGCGACCCGGGCGAGGGCGTCGGGATCGACGTCGACGACGGTGCACTCCCACAGCTCGCCGAGCCGGCGCATGAGCTCTCGGGTGGTCCCGCCGGCACCGACGACGATGAGCTTCATGGGGGCGCGCCCTTCCTCCGTGGCAGGGCGCCGGATGATACCGGCACCGTCGGCCCGAGGCGAGGGGTCAGCCGCCGAGGACCGGGATGATCGACTCCCCGTAGGCGGCCATCGTCCCCTCCACGTTCGAGTGCATGAGATAGAGGGACACGTGATCCGCCCCGATGGCGGCGAGCTCACGGAGCTTGTCGAGGTGCCGCTCCACGGGACCGAGGATGCAGAATCGCTCGACGATCTCGTCGGTGACGAACTCCGTCGTCGGATTGCCGGCCTTGCCGTGATGGGAGTAGTCGTAGGACTCGCGGGCCTCGATGTAGTCCATGAGCTCCCGCGGGATCGTGCCGCCGTCCCGACCGTATCGGGCGGCGAGGTCGGCCACGTGGTTGCCGACCATCCCGCCGAACCACCGGAGCTCCTCGCACTGGGCGGCCACGTCGTCGCCGACGAAGGCCGGTGCGACCACCGCGATCTTCACCTCGTCGGGGTCGCGCCCGGCGTCCGCCGCGGCCGCCCGGACCGTCGCCACCGTCCATTCGAGGATCTTGGGATCGGCGAGCTGGAGGACGAACCCGTCCGCCTCGCGCCCGATGAGGTCGAGGGCCCGCGGACCGTATCCCGCCACCCACATCGGGAGCTCCCACCCCTCCTCGATCCAGGGGATCCGCACCGGCGTCCCTCGATAGTCGACCTCCTCGCCGGCGACGAGCCCCTTGATCACCCGCATGGCCTCGGACATCGTGGCGAGCTTCATCGGCCGCCGGCCGATGACCCGCAGGGCCGAGTCGCCCCGACCCATCCCACAGATGGTCCGACCCCCCGACATCTCGTTGAGGGTGGCGAAGAGGGACGCGAGGACCGTCCAGTCCCGGGTCCCGGGATTCGTCACGAGCGGTCCGACGACGACCCGCTCGGTCGCCTCGAGGATGCGGGAGTAGATGACGAAGGGCTCCTCCCACAGCACGTGGGAGTCGAAGGTCCAGACGTAGTCGAACCCCAGTTCCTCGGCGAGCCGGGCTCGCCGTACGACCTCCGACGCCGGAGGATCGGTCTGGAAGACGGCGCCGAACTCCACGGTCAGACGAGGTACTGGTTGAGGTCCCGCTTCAAGTACCTGCCGTCCCCAGGGGAACCCAGGTACTCGCCGTTCTCGATGATCGTCTTGCCCCTGGAGAGCACCGTCTCGACCTTCCCGGTGACCTCCATGCCCTCGTAGGGCGAGTAGTCGACCCACATGTGGTGGGTCTCCGCGGAGATCGTGTGGGTGCGATCGGGATCGAAGATCACGATGTCGGCGTCGGAGCCGACGGCGATCGTGCCCTTCTTCGGGTAGAGCCCGAACATCTTCGCCGGGATCGTCGAGGTGATCTCCACGAACCGGTTGAGGGAGATCCGGCCGGCGTTCACCCCGCCGTGGTAGATGAGCTCCATCCGGTACTCCACCCCCGGCATGCCGTTCGGGATCTTCGAGAAGTCGTCCCTGCCGAGCTGCTTCTGGGTGCCGAACCTCGGATGGTCGCCCATGCAGAAGGGGCAGTGATCGGTGGAGACCACCTGGAGGTCGTTCGTGGCGAGTCCCTGCCAGAGGGCCTCCTGGTGTCCCGCCGCCCGGTCGCGCATCGGCGGCGAGCAGACGTACTTGGCTCCCTCGAACCCGTTCCCGAGGTCGTCGAGATCGCAGAACAGGTACTGCGGGCAGGTCTCGGCGAAGACGTTCTTGCCCTCGTCGCGGGCGATCGCCACCTCCTCGAGCGCCTCGAGGGCGGAGAGGTGGACGATGTAGAGGGGAGTGCCGCCGGCCACGTCGGCGAGGACGATGGCCCGGTGCGTGGCCTCGCCTTCGAGGGCCGAGGGCCGGGTGAGTCCGTGGTAGATGGGGTCGGTCTCGCCGCGCTCGAGGGCCTGCTGGACGAGGACGTCGATGGCGATGCCGTTCTCGGCGTGCATCATGATCGTCGCCCCGTTCTCGAGCGCCCGCTGCATGGCGAGGAGGATCTCGCCGTCGTCGGAGTAGAAGACGCCCGGGTAGGCCATGAAGAGCTTGAAGGACGTCACTCCCTCACCGACGAGGATGTCCATCTCCTTGAGGGCCTGGTCGTTCACGTCCCCCATGATCTGGTGGAAGCCGTAGTCGATCGCGCAGACCCCCTCGGCCTTCGCCATCCAGGCCTCGAAGCCCTCCACGAGACTCTGGCCCTTCGTCTGGACGGCGAAGTCGATGATCGTCGTCGTCCCACCCCAGGCGGCGGCCCGGGTCCCGGTCTCGAAGGTGTCCGCCGCGTAGGTGCCCCCGAAGGGGAGCTCCATGTGGGTGTGGGGATCGATCCCGCCGGGGAGGACGAGCTTCCCGGTCGCGTCGATGACCTTGTCCGCGAGGACGCCGACGACCGCGTCGGCGAGCGTCTTCTCCCACGCGGCGTCGGACGAGCCGTAGATCGCGACGACCTTCTCGTCCTCGATGAGCACGTCGGCCCGCATCTGTTCGGTCGCGGTGACCACGGTGCCGCCTCGAATGAGTGTGCGCATGGTTTCCCTCCTCCGACTACCCGGCCGAGTCGATGGCTCGACCGATGATCTCCAGACCTTCGTCGACTTCTTCGGCGGTGATCGTCAGCGGCGGCGCGATCCTCAGGACGTTGCCGGCGAGCCCTCCCTTGCCGAGGAGGAGCCCGTCGTCCTTCGCCCGCTCCATGACCTCGACGGCGGCGGTGGGGTTCGGATCCTTCGTGCCGGGGTGGACGAGCTCGATGCCGAGCATGAGCCCTTTCCCCCGCACCTCTCCCACGATGGCGCTCCGCTCGGCGATGTCGTCGAGGCCGGCGCGGAGCCGCTGTCCCATCTTCAACGCGTTCGTCTGGAGGTCGTGCTCGAGGAGGTACTCGAGGTTGGCGAGCGCCCCGGCGGTGGCGAGGGGATTCCCCCCGAAGGTGGAGATCGAGTTCGCCTGGAGGGAGTCCATGATCTCCGCCCGGGCGATGACCCCGCCGATGGCGAGCCCGTTGCCGAGGCCCTTGGCGAAGGTGACGATGTCCGGTTCGACCCCGTGGGCCTCGATGCCCCAGAAGTGCTCCCCGGTGCGGCCCCAGCCGGTCTGGACCTCGTCGGAGATGAAGAGGATGCCGTGCTCGTCGAGCACCTCCTTCATCGCTCCGAAGAACCCGTCGGGTGGGGTCACGAACCCACCCACCCCCTGGATGGGCTCGGCGATCATCGCGGCGACGGGGCCGGCCGTGGCGACCTCGAGGAGGTCGCGGAGGTCGTCGACGCACGCCCGGGTGAACTCCTCGGGCGGCAGATGCCCGAAGGGACTCCGGTACCGATAGCCACCGTGGACGTAGGTGACCTCGAAGGGGCTGAGGCTCGTCGGCGACCAGGACCGGATGCCGGTGATCGCCGTGGCCGAGAAGGTGCGCCCGTGGTAGCTGTGGCGCATCGCGAGGATCTGGTTCGACCCTCGGTAGGCGGTGGCGAGGAGGAGGGCGGCGTCGTTCGCCTCCGACCCCGAGTTCACGAAGAACACCTTGGCGTCCGGCATGGGGGCCAACTCCACGAGCCGCTCGGCGAGGGCGATCTGCGGCTCGATGAGGTACAGCGTGGAGGTGTGGAGCATCCGGGAGGCCTGTTCCCGGATCGCCTCGACGACCTCGGGCACCCTGTAGCCGGTCATCGTCGTGAGGATGCCCCCGAAGAAGTCGAGGTACTCCTTCCCCTCGGCGTCGACGACGCGCCGTCCCTCGCCGTCGACGAGGGAGATCGGCTCGGCGTAGTAGAGGGCGAGCCAAGAGGGCAGCACCCTCCGATGGCGGGCGAGGAGCTCTCGATGGTTCATGGAGCGCAGAGGTCCCCGTAGGTGTCGGGCCGGCGGTCCCGGTAGAAGGCCCAGGTCTTCCTGACCTCCTCGATCGCGTCGAGGTCGAGGTCGCGAACGACGAGCTCTTCGTCGGTATCGGAGGCGGCGTCGCCGACGAGCTGCCCCCGAGGGTCGACGAAGTACGACGACCCGTAGAAGTCGTTGTCGCCGTAGGGCTCCCGGCCGACCCGGTTGATGGCCCCGACGTAGTACATGTTCGCCACCGCCGCCGCGGGCTGCTCGAGGTTCCACAGGTACATCGACAGGCCACGGCTCGTCGCCGAGGGGTTGAAGACGATCTTCGCCCCGTGGAGACCGAGCGCCCGCCACCCCTCCGGGAAGTGCCGGTCGTAGCAGATGTAGACGCCGATCTTCCCCACCGCGGTGTCGAAGACCGGATACCCGAGGTTGCCGGGCCGGAAGTAGAACTTCTCCCAGAACCCCTGGACGTGGGGGATGTGGATCTTCCGGTACTTGCCGAGGTAGGTCCCGTCGGCGTCGATCACCGCCGCGGTGTTGTAGTAGAAGCCGTCGTCTTCCTTCTCGAACATCGGAACGACGAGCACCATCCGGGTCTCCCGGGCGAGCTCCTGCATGAGGCGGGTCGTGGGCCCGTCGGGGATCGGCTCGGCGTAGTCGAAGTGCTCGTTCTCCTGGACCTGGCAGAAGTAGGGTCCGTAGAAGAGCTCCTGGAAGCACATGACCTGGGCGCCCTGCTCGGCGGCCTGGCGGGCGTACTTCACGTTGTGGTCGATCATCGAGTCCTTGTCGCCCGTCCACGCGGTCTGGACGATGGCCGCCCTCACGATGTTCGCCATGTCGCTCCTCCCTCGTCGTCGATGTCCAATGTAGTCGCCGATCCCGGGCGGGGGCGGGCCGACGGCCCGTCCC
>DRQR01000019.1 GCA_011371355.1 Actinomycetota bacterium | reverse complement strand
GACGACCCCCGAGCCGACCGAGGAGGAGCTCGCCATCCTCCGGGATCTCGATCGGGACGGAGTGCTGCGAAGATAGGAGGCGTCATGCTCTTCGAAGATCAGGTCGTGCTCGTCACCGGCGGCGCCAGCGGCATCGGTGCGGCCACCGTCGCCGCCTTCGCCGCCGAAGGCGCCAGGGTCGGCATCTGCGACATCGACACCGAGGGCGCCGAGGGCGTCGCCCGGCGTCATCCTGGTGCCTTCGTCGTGCCCATGGACGTCACCGACGCCGAGGGCGTCGAGGCGGCGATCGCCGACGTCGTCGCCGCCGAGGGGCGGATCGACGTCCTCGCCAACGTCGCCGGCTGGGACCGGATCATGCCCTTCGTCGACACCACGCCGGAGTTCTGGGATCGGGTCATCGCCGTCAACTACCGCGGGGTGCTCGCCACCTGCCACGCGGTCCTCCCCCACATGATCGAGGCCGGGGGCGGTGCGATCGTGAACACCGCCTCGGAGGCCGGCCGCAACGGGTCGTCGGGGGAGGCGGTCTACTCGGGCACGAAGGGGGCGGTGATCGCGTTCTCCAAGGCCCTCGCCCGGGAGGTCGCCCGCCACGGGATCCGGGTCAACGTCGTCGCCCCGGGGCTCGTCGAGACCCCGCTGCTCCAGGGCATGATCGACGAGGGTCACGGCAAGCTCATGGAGGCGATCGTCCGTGCCACCCCCATCCGCCGCTTCGGGCGTCCCGAGGAAGTCGCCGAGGCGATCGTGTTCTTGGCCTCGGAGAAGGCGAGCTTCGTCACCGGCCAGACCCTCGGGGTGAGCGGCGGCCTCGTCATGGGCTGAACGCACGTCCGGAGGTCGGGCCCACCGCCGGCCGAGGCCCGCCCTCACCCGCCCTGACCGGCCGGTCGACTAGCCTTCCGCCGGCGATGCGAGGAAGCCGACCGTGAGCAGCGACGACACCCTGGTCGACGTCAACGAACTGACCGACCGCCAGCAGCACCTCATCCGCACCGGATACCAGGTGTTCTCCGAGACCGGTATCGAGCGGGCCGCCCTCCAGGAGATCGCCGACCGGGCGGGGGTCTCCAAGGGACTCATCCTCTACCACTTCGGCTCGAAGGAGGCCTTCGCCGCGGCGACGATGGAGTGGGCCCTGACGAGGACGGCGGAGCGGATCCGCCGATCCCTCGCGGAGGCCGCCTCCGCCGAGGACCGCATCACCGCGATGCTCGCGGCGATCTTCCACGACGCCGAGGCGAACCGCCGCTTCTACCTCACCTACCTCGACCTGCTGAGCCAGGCCGGCCGCGTCGAGCGGTTCGGCGTCGTCAACGAGGGATTCCGCAGGATCGTCAACGCCCTCTACCGCGAGGTCGCCGCCGACGGTGCCGCCGAGGGAATCTTCGAGGTCGACGACCCCGACGAGGCCGCCGAGGCGATGCGGGCCATCATCGACGGCACCTTCCTCCTCTGGTTGCAGGAACCCGACTGGCGTCGCAAGCACACCGCCTACCGCGACCGCTGCAAGCGGATCCTCCTGCGCTACCTCGGCTGCTGCTGAACCCGGCGCTCCCGTCGGAGCGCCCCCACCGGCCCCTCAGGCCCGGAGCTTGAACCGCTGGATCTTGCCGGTCGCCGTCTTGGGCAGTTCGTCGACGAACTCGATCCACCGCGGGTACTTGTAGGGAGCCAGGCCCTGCTTGCAGAGGGCTCGCAGCTCGGCTTCGAGCTCCTCACCGGCCTCTCCCCGGTCGGCGAGGACGACGAACGCGGCGGGTTTCACGAGCCCGGCGTCGTCCTCCCGACCGACGACCGCGGCCTCGAGGACCCGGGGATGCTCCATGAGCTTCGCCTCGATCTCGAAGGGCGAGGTCCAGATCCCGCCGACCTTCATCATGTCGTCGCTGCGACCCTGGTAGGCGTAGTACCCGTCGGCGTCTCGGACGTAGGTGTCGCCGGTGTCGAGCCAGTCGTCGCCCAGCATGGTCACGGCGGTCTTCTCCGGATTGTTCCAGTAGGCCCGGGCCGCCGACAGCCCATGGACGAGGAGTCGGCCCGCCTCCCCGGCGGGGACGTCGTTGCCGTCCTCGTCGACGATCCGCGCCGTGTAGCCGGGAACCGGCTTGCCGGAAGATCCCGGTCGGATGTCGTCGGGACGGTTCGAGATGAAGATGTGGAGGAGCTCGGTGGAGCCGATCCCGTCGAGGATGTCGAGACCGGTCCGTTCCTTCCACCGGCGCAGGATCTCCGGCGGCAGCGCCTCGCCGGCCGACACGCACCTGCGCAGCGATCCGAGATCGGGGTCGAGCTCGTCGAAGGCGGCGAGCTGCGCGGCGTAGAGGGTCGGCACCCCGAAGTAGAGCGTGGGACGGAACCGCCCGATCATCTCGAAGGTCGTCTCGGGGGTCGGCCGGCCGTCGTAGAGCACCGCGGTCCCGCCCACCCACAGCGGGAAGGTCATCGCGTTGCCGAGGCCGTAGGCGAAGAAGAGCTTCGCCGCGGAGAAGAACACGTCGTCCTCCCGGGCTCCGAGGGTCTCGACGCCGTACCGCTGCGAGGTGACGACCATGTCACGATGACGGTGGATGGCGCCCTTGGGGTTCCCGGTCGATCCCGACGAGTAGAGCCAGAAGGCGTCGTCGAGGGCGGTGGCCGGCGCCGGTTCGAGCTCCGGACTCGCCTCGGCCATGAGCGCCTCGAGGGTCGGCCCCTCACCGACGGTGCGGAGCCGGTGGGCCGGACCGGGCTCCACCCGTTCGAGGGCGGGCACGATCTCGGGGTCGTACTCGGGCGACCAGATGATCACCGCGGCCTGCGAGTCTCCGATGATGAACTCGTAGTCCTTGGCCCGCAGCAGCGTGTTCAGGGGCACCGGGACGAACCCGGCCTTGATCGCCCCCCAGAAGGCGTAGTAGAAGGCGGGGTCGTCCTTGACGACCATGAGGACCCGATCCCCCGGCCGAAGTCCGAGACCGGCGAGGGCGTTGCCCGCCCGGTTCACCCGCTCGGCGAGCTGCCCGTAGGTCACCTCCTCCCCGTGGTTCGTTCGGACGGCCACGCGATCGGCACGTCCCTCGGTGAGGTGACGATCGACGAAGGGCACCGCCACGTTGAAGGTGGGGGCGAAGGTGAGCTCTCGATCGGAGACGACGACGGTGTGGTCCTGCACGGTCCCTCCTTCACGCTACGGCCGGACCACCCCATCGTAGCTGTCCGAGCGGTCAGTCGAAGGGTGGACCCGTCGTGACGCGCTCGTGGGAAGTCAGCGACCTCGGCGCCGCCGGAGGTGGTCGGTGACGGTGGGGATGACGCCCCGAGGGATCCCGAGGAACAGGGCGATGACGAGGGCCCCGTAGAGGAACACCCGGAGCTGGCCGACCTCGACGAGGAGCTCGTCGATCACCGTGAAGGTGGCGGCACCGAGGATGGGACCGAGCAGCGAGCCGATCCCCCCGAAGGCCAACATCACGAGGACCACGACGTCGACCTCGGCGAATCCGAAGGTGGTGGGGCTGATCCGGCCCTCGGTGAAGGCGTAGAGCGCCCCGGCGAGGCCGAGGATCGCGGAACCCACCACGGCGGCGAGGATGCGATGGCGTGCCACGTCGACGCCGGCGAGCTCGGCGGCCACCTCGTCGTCGCGCAGGGCCCGGAAGGCCCAGCCGACCCGGGAACGCCGAAGCTGCCCGTGGACCACGAGCGCGGCGAGCACGAGCCCCAACATGAGGTAGTAGGGCGGGATCTGCCGCCGGAGGAAGGTGTCGCGTCCCGCCTCGAGGAAGAAGCCGGACTCCCCACCGGTGAGGCCGCCGAGTCCGAGGAGGAGGTTCTCGAAGGTGAGGGCGAACACCAGGGTGACGATGCCGGTGAAGATGACGCCCAAGGAGCGGTGCACCGCCACCCAGCTCAGGATCCCTCCCACGAGGCTCGCCGCGGCGGTGGCGGCCGCGACGCTCACCACGATCGGGAGCCCCACGACGTCGGCGAGGATCGCGCCGCCGTAACCGCCGATCCCGGCGAGGGCACCGACGCAGAGGAAGAGCTGCCCGGTGCTCCCGAAGATGAGGTTGAAGCCGATCGCATAGGCGGCGAAGGTGAGCCCGACCACGGCGATCCCCATCATCACCCGGGAGTCGCCGAGCCAGAGGGGAACGAGGGAGAGGACGACCCCCACGCCGAGCACCGGCACGACGAGGCGGGCGAGCGAGCGGGGTGCGTGCCCCTCGACCCCCCCGACGGCGGAGGTCCCGCTGGCGTCGCCGAAACGCTCGATCACTCCTCCACCCCCAACAACCCAGCCGGCCGGACGAGGATCGTGCCGGCGGCGACGACGAGCAGGATCACGAGGGACATGAAGGTGCCGATCTTCGTCGCGGCGATGGCGTTGACGACGCCGAGGACGATCCCGGCGGCCAGCGCCCCTGCGACGCTTCCGAGCCCTCCGACGACGGTGACGATGAGGGCGAAGACGGTGATCCCGAACCCCGCGGTCACGTCCACCGGCGTCACCATCGAGCGGGTGATCGCCACGAGCCCCGCGATCGCGCCGCTCAGCACGAGGATGAGCCGCAGCATCTTCCTCGGGTCGATGCCGACGAGCCGAGCCCCCTGCTCGTCCTCGATGACCGAGCGCACGGCCCGGCCGAGGGTCGTGAACCGGAAGAAGGCGAGGAGCGCGCCCATGGCGACGATCGTGATCCCGGAGGCCACGAGGCTCCCCCTCAACATCGGCTCCCCGAGGATCTCGACGGGTCCGCCGGCGATCCGGATCGAGAGGCCCTTGAGGGGATACCGCCAGTTGAGGAACCCGTCGATCATGAGCGCGACGCCGAGGGACACGAGGAGGCTGAGGAGCACCCGCGCCTCGCCGCGCTGCGCGTAGACGGGACGGAGCACCGTGAGGTCGAGGACGAGCCCGACGAGCGCGCCGGTGGCCAGGCCCACGACCGCGGCGACCGGTACCGGCAACCCGGCGTCGATGGCGAAGACGGTGACGACGGCGGAGACGACGGCCATCTGCCCGTAGGCGAGGTTGAGGATGCCGCCGAGGCCGTACATGAGGCTCAAGCCCGTGGCGAGGAGCCCGAGCTGGAGGCCGAAGACGATCCCGTCCAGGATGCTCGCGATCATGCGACCCCCAGGTAGGCGCGCCGGACCTCGGGGTCGGCGGCGAGCTCGGCCGACGAGCCCTCCTTGACGATGACGCCGTTGTCGAGCACGTAGCCGCGTTCGCAGAGCTCGAGGGCGAGGGGGACCTGCTGCTCGGCGACGAGCACGGTCAGGCCGCCCGCGTGGAGCTCGCGGAGGGCCGCGTAGGCCTCGGCGGCGAGCTTCGGGGCGAGCCCCGTCGTGGGTTCGTCGAGGACGAGGAGGCGCGGTTCGGCCATGAGCGCCCGACCGATCGCGAGCATCTGCTGCTCACCGCCGCTCATCGTCCCGGCGAGCTGGCGACGCCGCTCGGCGATGCGGGGGAAGAGGTCGAGGACCATCTCCATGGTGTCGGGACTCGGACGTGCCGGGTAGGCGCCGAGCACGAGGTTCTCGTACACGGTCATCCTCGGGAACAGGTGGCGCTCGGCGGGCACGAAGGCGAGGCCGATCCGGGCGACCTGGTGGGCGGCGAGCCCGGTGATGTCCTTCCCGTCGAACCGCACGGCGCCCGCGGAGATCCCGAGGAGTCGGGCGATGGCCCGGAACAGCGTCGTCTTCCCCGCCCCGTTCGAGCCGATGACCGTCACGGCCTCCCCATCGCCCACCCGGAGGTCGATGCCGCGGAGGACGTCGCCGCCCTCGTAGCCGGCCGACAGGCCCGCCACCTCAAGCATCCGCCGCCCCTCCCGCCGCGCCGAGGTACGCCTCGACCACCCTCGGCGCTCGCATCACCTCCTCGGGAGCACCGTCGGCGATGATCCGTCCGAAGTCGAGGACCACCGCCCGCTCGGCGAGCTCGACGACCGCCGCCATGACGTGCTCGACCCACACGACGGTCACCCCCAGCTCGTCGCGGATCGCCCGCACCATCTCGATCGAGGCACGCAGCTCCGACTCGTTGAGCCCGGCCATGACCTCGTCGAGGAGGAGGAGCCTCGGACGCCCGGCGAGGGCCCGCGCCAGCTCGAGGAACCGGAGTTCGTGGAGGTTGAGGCCGTCGACGTGGGCGTCGCAGCGGTCGGCGAGTCCGACGAGGGAGAGCATCCGCTTGCCGACCTCCACCGCCTCGGCCTCCGACGGTCGCCGGTCCGGGGTCCCGAAGAGGGCGCCGATCGCCGCGTTCTCGAGCACCGTGAGGGTGGGGAAGGGACGCGGGGTCTGCTCCACCATGGCGATCCCAGTCTGGCGGATCCTGTGGGTCGGCGCGCCGGTGATGTCCCGTCCCCGAAAACGGATGCGCCCGCCGCTGGGCAGCTCGAGCCCGACGACGAGTTTGAGCAACGTGCTCTTTCCGGCCCCGTTGGGGCCGACGACGGCGAGGATCTCACCGTCGTCGACCCCCAGGGTCACGTCCTCGATGACGTTGAGGCCACCGAAGTGCTTCTCGATCGCCTCGAGCTCGAGGATCGGCACCGGTTACGGCACGTAGGGCTCGAGCGGCTCGGACTGGGTGAGGAGCTCGAACCACCAGTCGCCCGCCTCGTTCACGCCCTCGGGGGCCGGGCCCTCCGAAACGAGGACGAACATCGGCCGGGCGGCGGCGAGCTCACCCCATTCGGTCCAGCTCAGCTCGTAGGCGTAGCCGGGCACCTCGAAGCTGTTCGCGTGGACGTACTCGGCGATCTTCGCCGGATCGTCCCCCACCGCGGCGACGGCCTCGGCGACGATCTGGACGATGCCGTAGCCCGACACCGCGTCGTCCGACATGAACTTGTTGTCGGAGAACGCCAGGTAGCGCCGGGCGAGGTCCTGGTACTCGTCGCTGAAGTAGTCCACGCAGGGGAAGTCCGCGTACCGGCCGACGGCGACCTCGGCGAGCCGCCCGACGATGAGGTCCGGCGGCGTGAAGGCCCCGGTGACGGGCACGTCGATGAGGTCCGCGGCGAGGGGCAGGATCGCCGCCATCCCCGGCGGGTGGCCGCTGGCGACGAGGAGCTGCGGCTCGAAGTCGGCGATCTTCCGCACGAAGGGCGTGAAGTCGGTGCTCGGCGGCACCGGCGCCACCTCGATCTGCAGCTCGATCCCGGTGTCGGCGAAGGCCGCCTCGAGGGCGCTCTTGACCGCATGGCCCCAGGCGTAGTCGGCGACGATCGCCCCGACCTTCGTGAAGCCCTGCTCGACGGCGTACTGGGCGATCGGCCCGCCGATCATCGGTGCCGCCGGCAAGCAGGTGCGGAACGTGTACCGGCTGTCCCGGGTGAGGGCCTTGTCGGTACCCGACTTGACGAGGAAGAAGGGCATGCCCAGCTCCTCGGCCACCGGAGCGGCCGAGGCCCCGACCGTGCTCGAGATCGGACCGCCGACCGCCACGACGCCGTCCTCGACGAGTCGCTCGAGGCCGCGGACCGCCGCGTCGGCGTCGTTCTCGGAGTCCTGGACGACGATCTCGATCATCCGGCCGTTCACGCCGCCGGCGTCGTTGATCTCCTGGGCGGCGAGCAGCATTCCGTCTCGCACGTTCACCGCCCAGGGCGTGAACGTCTTCGTCAGATCGGTGAGGAGCCCGATCTTGATCGGCTCCGTGTTCTCGGCCTCGGTGGTCGGCGGCGCGGTGGTGCCTCCGTCCCCGGTCGTCGCCACCGGTCCGCTCGTGGTCGTCTCCCCGGCGGTGGTCGTCGGCGACCCTCCTCCACCGCAGGCGGCGGCCAGGAGGGCGAAGGCGACGAGCACCCCCAGGATCCTGAACCTCGACCGTCTCTCCATGGCGTCCTCCTCCACTCTGTCGTGCGCATCGGCGACACGTCCGGAGTCCGCGGGCTCCGTCCGCCGCCTGACTGACCAGCCGGTCGGTGCGAGTGTACCGTATCGCATCGCCCCGCGCCGACCCGACCACGAGCCGCGCCGCCTCCGGTGGCGCCCGCGGGCCTTCCTGACCAAGAGGTCAGGAACGTGGTACGATCGCATCATGAACGTGGACTTTCGCACCCATCCGGACCGCTACCGGCACTGGCGGCTCACCGTCGACGGGGAGCTCGCCCGCCTCGGCATGGACGTCGACGAGGCCGGAGGCCTCGGGCCCTGGGAGCTCAAGATGAACTCCTACGACCTCGGCGTCGACATCGAGCTCTACGACGCCGTCCAGCGGCTCCGCTTCGAGCATCCCGAGGTGAAGGCGGTGATCGTCGAGTCCCTGAAGGAGCGGATCTTCTGCGCCGGGGCGAACATCCGGATGCTCGGCTGCTCGCCGCACCCCGACAAGGTGAACTTCTGCAAGTTCACGAACGAGACCCGCAACGGCATCGAGGACGCCTCCCGCACCTCCGGCCAGCGCTACCTCGCCGCCCTCAATGGCAACGCCGCCGGTGGCGGCTACGAACTCGCCCTCGCCTGCGACCACATCGTCCTCGTCGACAACGGATCGGCGACCGTCGCCCTCCCCGAGGTGCCCCTCCTCGGCGTGCTGCCCGGCACCGGCGGGCTCACCCGACTCGTCGACAAGCGCTTCGTCCGCCGCGACCTCGCCGACGTCTTCTGCACGATCGAAGAGGGCGTCAAGGGCCAACGCGCGGTGGACTGGCGCCTCGTCGACGAGGTCGTCCCCACCTCCCGATTCGACGAGACCGTCCTCGAGCGGGCCCGCGAGCTCGCCGCGACGAGCGACCGCCCCGACTCGGGTCCCGGCATCGAGCTGACGCCCCTGGAGCGGGAGCGCTCGGACACCGAGATCGTCTACCGCCACCTTCGCGTCGACCTCGACCGGGAACTGCGAACGGCGACCATCGTCGTCGCCGGACCCGACGAGGCCCCGCCCGACGACGGCGCCGGACTCGTCGAACGCGGCGCCGCCTCCTGGCTCCTCGCCACGATCCGAGCCCTCGACGACGCGATCCTCCACCTCCGCACGAACGAGCGGGAGATCGGGACCTGGCTCGTCAAGACCGCCGGCGACCCCGACCTCGTGGTGGCCTGGGACCGGTTCCTCCTCGACCACGCCGACCACTGGGCGGTCCGGGAGGTGATCGCCTACCTCAAGCGGACGCTGCGTCGCCTCGACGAGACGGCCCGCACGGTCTTCGCCCTCGTCGAGCCCGGGAGCTGCTTCGCCGGCAGCCTCGCCGAGCTCGCCCTCGCCGCCGATCGCACCTACATGCTCGAGGGTGGGTTCTCCGAGGTCGACCTCCCGGACGCCCGACTGCGCCTGACGGGCATGAACCTGGGTCCCCTGCCGATGGACAACCACCTCAGCCGGCTCGCCACCCGGTTCTGGGGCCGAGACGACGCCCTCGGTCGCGTCGAGGCGCTCGTCGACAAGGACCTCGACGCCGCCGAAGCCGAGGAGGCCGAGCTCGTCACCTTCGTCTACGACGAGATCGACTGGGAGGACGAGCTCCGCCTCGCCCTCGAAGAGCGCGCCTCGTTCTCCCCCGACGCCCTCACCGGGATGGAACAGAACCTCCGGTTCCCCGGGCCCGAGACCCTTGAGACGAAGATCTTCGGGCGGCTGACGGCCTGGCAGAACTGGATCTTCACCCGCCCGAACGCCTCCGGACCCGAAGGAGCGCTCCAGCGCTACGGGACCGGACTGCGACCCGAATACGACCGTACCCGAACCTGAGGAGCACGGACATGACGACGATGCAGGTGGACTACACGACCCTGATCCCGAACAACGTCGGGCTCGCCGATGACCCGAAGCTCCTTCGGGCCCTCGAGAAGTGGTACCCCAAGTACCTCGACTGGTGGATGGACATGGGCCCCACCGGGTTCATCCACGAGACGCCCTTCCAGGAGGCCGACGTGTGGCTCCGCACCGCGGTGAGCGTCGAACGGGAGGGCTGGGCGAAGTTCGGCTACGTGAAGATGCCCGAGTACCGGTGGGGCATCCTCCTCGCCCCCCAGGAGGAGGGACGCACCGTGCCCTTCGGGGAGCACAAGGGCGAGCCCGCCTGGCAGGAGGTCCCCGGCGCCTACCGGGCGATGCTCCGGCGGCTCATCGTCATCCAGGGCGACACCGAGCCGGCCTCGGTGGAGCAGCAGCGTCACCTCGGCAAGACCGCGCCGTCCCTCTACGACATGCGGAACCTCTTCCAAGTGAACGTCGAGGAGGGCCGGCATCTGTGGGCGATGGTCTACCTCCTCCAGCGGTACTTCGGGCGTGACGGTCGGGAGGAGGCCGAGGAGCTCCTCCGCCGACGCTCCGGCGACCCGGACCATCCTCGGATGCTCGGCGCCTTCAACGAGGAGACGCCCGACTGGCTGTCGTTCTTCATGTTCACCTACTTCACCGACCGCGACGGCAAGATGCAGCTCGAAGCCCTCGCCCAGTCGGGTTTCGATCCCCTGTCGAGGACCTGCCGGTTCATGTTGGCGGAGGAGGCCCACCACATGTTCGTCGGCGCCACCGGGGTCGGACGGATCGTCAAGGCCACGGCCGAGGCGATGCGCGCCCACGGGATCGAAGACCCCTACGACGTCGAGCGCATCCGTGGTCTCGGGGTCATCGATCTCCCCCTCGTCCAGCGCAAGCTCAACCTCC
Organism: Actinomycetota bacterium; assembly: GCA_011371355.1. GTDB lineage: Bacteria > Actinomycetota > Acidimicrobiia > Spongiisociales > UBA5794 > DRQR01. The sequence goes on along the minus strand of DRQR01000019.1, from coordinate 17,564 downwards.
ACTTCTCCCTCACCCTGGACCTCTTCGGGTCCGAGGAGTCGACGAACGCGGCGAACGCCTTCCACGCCGGCCTCAAGGGGCGGTACCACGAGACGGCGATCGACGACGACCACCAGCTCCTCGACTCCACCTACCCGGTGACCAAGCTCGTCGACGGCGAGTTCCGGCAGGTGGAGGTGCCGGCCCTCAACGCCCTCAACGCCCGCCTCAGGGACGACTTCGTCGAGGACTGCATGGGTGGGGTCCGTCGCTGGAACCGCTACATCGCCGACGCCGGCATCGACTTCGAGCTCACCCTCCCCCACGTCGCCTTCCATCGCCAGATCGGCGAGTTCGCCGGACTCCACGTGACCCCGGAGGGAGCGCTCGTCGACGCCGAGACCTGGGAGCGCCGCCGGGACGAGTTCCTCCCCAACGACGACGACCGGGTCTTCGTCGAGGAGCTCATGCAGCAGGTGACCGAACCGGGCGAGTTCGCGAGCTGGATCGCCCGACCCCAAAAGGGCATCGGTCGCCAGCCGATCGACTTCGAGTACGTCAGGATCCCGGCGGTGGGTTGATCCCGGCGACGGCCGCGGCCACGACGGCCCGGTCCTCGGCCGCGCGCCGGACGGCCGCGGCGAGCTCCCATCCCAAGAGGGCGAAGTCGACGGCGAGGGCGACGCCGGCGAAACGCACCCACGGGCCGCCGGCGACCGCGGCCACGAGGACGATGCCGAGCGCGAGGAGGTGGACCCGGAACTGTCGCCGGGCGCCGCCGGCGGGGAGGAGCCGGCGCAGGTTCCGGATCCGCACCCGACCGGCCAGGCCGTGTTCGGTGACGAGGTTCTGGAGGTGGAGCCAGGAGAGGAACGGCACGATCTTGTAGAGCATGCCCTCGACGACGGTGACGGCGAAGCCGAACACCGCGACCACGCCGAGGCCGAGGGTCGCCCGCTCCCCACCGTGCCCGTCGAGGCCCCCGAGGGCGAGGAGCCCGACGATGCCGACCGCCGCCAAGGACGCCATCGACACGCGCCAGGCGTCGGTCGTGACGTCGGCGAGCTTCCGACGCCGGCGGGCGAGCAGGACCAGGGTGGCCACGGCGTAGGCCGTGAGCCCGACCGCGACGACGCCCCCGCCCACCACGGCGATGCCCGACGTCCCCGCCGTGCGCCCCGCCGTCCAGACCACGAGCCCGCCGACGACGACGAGCGGCAGCACCTCGGCCCAACGCGGGTAGGCCGGGGTGACCTGGAACATCGGGATCACCTGGAAGGAGACGCCCATGACCAGCGACGCCACCCAACCGGCCAACGCCCAGGCGAGGTGCACGTCGGTGAGGTCTCGCCGGAGGGGGACCCACCCGGCGTGACCCGCCAGGAGGAGCAGGCCGAGGGCGGCGACCACGACGAGCGACGCCACGGCGAGTCCCATCGCCCGACCCGTCGGGTTGCGTCGGGCCCGCCAGGTCGCGACGAGACCGACGACGGAGAACCCGGCGACGGCGACGGCGAGGACGACGACCCCCACCCCGAGGAGGGAACGCGCCCCCATCGCGAGCCCGAACCCCACCGCGAGGGCACCGAGCCCCACCCCGGTCTCGATCGCGGGGCCGAGGACCCGGGCCCCGGGCACCGGTACGCCCGTGACGACGGGGAGCACCTGGAAGAACGCGCCCACCATGACGAGGGTGAGGAACCCGAGGGTCACGAGATGGAGCGCGCCGATGAGGCCGGCGGCGAACCGGCCGGTGGGACCCGTCCCGGCGAGGAGGACGCCGCCCGCCGCACCCAGGAACGGCGCGGCGAGGAAGGCCCGCATCGGGACCCGCACCGGCGGCATCCGGTCGAACCGGAGCCGGTCGGCTCCGGGGATCACGATCCCAGGACCGCGGCGACGGCCGCTGCCGCGGCGTCGTCGGCGGCTCGCCAGACGAAGACCTCGTAGGGGGTGATCGTCCCCGGTCGCGTCGCATGCCGGAACCCTCCGGCGTCGAGGAGGTCGTAGAGCGGGAAGGGCTCCCGGCGGTGGAGGATCCGCAGGTAGCGGCCCTCGGGGAGCTCGGCGGCGGCGGCGAGGCTCCGCTCGAGGGGTTCGCAGGGCTCCAGGTCGCTGACGTCGAGGAGGATCTCCGGGGCCGGCATCACAGCTCGCGCATCCGGCCGAGCACCGTCGGGGCCTCGGCCCCCAGGGCCTCGTCGGACATCGGGTAGAGGACCTGTTCCTCCTTCATGTCGTGTTGCTGGGTGAGGATCATGAAGGTCTCGGCGTCGCCGAGGAAGCCGTCGTCGTCCCGCCGGGCGAGGGCCTCGCGCATCGACGCCAACAGCGCGCGCATCTGGTCGTGCTCGCGACGCATGACCACCGTGGGGCCGTCGCTCATCCCGGTGCGAGCCTCGAACTCGGGGAAGAGCACCCGCTCTTCCCGCTCGAGGTGGCGGAGCGTGAGGTCGGCAAACTCCTCGAAGCGCTCCTCGGCCGCCTCCCAATCCGCGGCGGCGACGGCGGCCTCCGCCTCGGCGAACAACTCGTCGCAGCGGCGATGTTCGGCGGTCATGAAGTCGGCGATCTCGGCCATGTCGTCTCCTCGCCCCATTGTATGCCGGGATCCCCACCCGCCCGGCTACGCTGCGGCCCATGGACGTCGACCGGCGCTACCTGGAACCCACCTACCACGTCGACGCCGACCATCCCGAGGTGGAGGCCTTCGCCCGGGGGGAGATCGGCGACGCCGAGGACCCCCGCACCCGCGCCGTCCGGTTGTTCTACGCGGTGAGGGACGGCATCCGCTACACCCCCTACGGGGTCGACCTCTCCCCCGAGGCGATGCGGGCATCCGCGGTGCTACGACGAGGCGAGGGCTTCTGCGTGGCGAAGTCGCTCCTGCTCACCGCCGCTGCCCGCGCCGTGGGGATCCCCGCCCGCCTCGGCTTCGCCGACGTCCGAAACCACCTGGCGTCCCGACGGCTCCTCGAGCTCATGGGGGGCACCGACGTCTTCGCCTGGCATTCCTACACGGAGCTCTTCATCGACGGGCGTTGGGTCAAGGCGACGCCCGCGTTCGATCTCGGGCTCTGCGAGCGCTTCGGGGTCGTACCCCTCGAGTTCGACGGCCGCACCGACGCGCTCTTCCATCCCTACGACGCCGCGGGCCGCCGGCACATGGAGTACCTGCGGGACCGCGGCACCTACGCGGACCTCCCCCTCGAGGAGATCCGTGCCACCTTCGAGGAGCTCTATCCACGGTGGACGGGGACCTCGGGGGACCTCCACGCCGAGGCGGCCGCCGAGCGGGCCGGGGCCGAAGGGCCCTGATCGGCGCCGATCCCCTTCGGTAGCATCGAGCCGTCCCCGAACACGGAGGTGAACGCATGCGAGTGTGGAGCAACGACTTCTCCGACGGCGACTACCTCGCTCAGGACCACATCCTCTCCGCGGACTACGGCTTCGGCTGCGGCGGAGGGAATCGGTCCCCACACCTCGCCTGGGCGGACGCCCCCGAGGGGACCGGGAGCTTCGCGGTCACCTGCTACGACCCCGATGCCCCGACCGGCAGCGGGTTCTGGCACTGGGTCGTGGTGAACATCCCCGCCGACGTCACCGAGCTGCCCACCGGCGCCGGTTCGGGCGAGGGTCTGCCCGCCGGTGCGCTCCAGACCCGGACCGACTTCGGAGCCCCCGGCTACGGGGGACCGTGTCCGCCCGAGGGGGATCATCCCCACCGCTACTTCTTCACGGTGCACGCCGTCGACGGGACGCTCGAGGTCGACGAGGACACCTCCCCCGCGGTGGTGGGATTCCAGCTCCACTTCAAGACCCTGGCGAAGGCCGACCTCGTCGGGCTCTACAAGCGCTGACCGAGACGAGCCGGCCCCGGCGCGGTAAGGTCGTCGGGTGTCGGTCGGTCGGCTCGCCGTGCTCACGTCGGGCGGAGACGCCCCGGGGATGAACGCGGCGATCTGGGCGGTGATGAAGGTCGCCGCGGCCCGGGGCATCGACGTCGTCGGCGTCGAACGGGGCTTCGACGGACTCGTCGACGGCGCCTTCGTCGACCTCACCCGTCGCCTCGCCGACGGTTCGGTGGCCCCGATCTCCGGTCTCGAGGGAGTCGCGGGCACCGGCGGCACCTTCTTGGGCTCGTCCCGCTCGGCTCGCTTCCGAGATCGGGAAGGCCGCGCCGAGGCCGCGCGGCGGCTCGCCGATGCCGGGATCGGTGGACTCGTGGTCATCGGCGGCAACGGCTCCCTCACCGGCGCCCACCTCCTCGCCACCGAGGGCGACGTCCCCGTGGTGGGGATCCCGGCGACCATCGACAACGACGTCGGCGGGAGCACCGACGCGATCGGCGTCGACACCGCCCTCAACACGATCATCGACGCCTGCGACCGCCTCTCCGACACCGCCCGATCCCACCATCGGGCGTTCATCGTCGAGGTGATGGGGCGCCGCTCCGGCTACCTCGCGATGGCCTCGGCCGTCGCCGCCGTTGCCGACGCGGTCCTGCTCCCCGAACAACCCGCTCCCGAGGATCAGGTCGTCGAGGAACTCGAGCGGGTCCTCCGATGGAGCTTCTCTCCCGAACGGAACAAGCCCCGGGTCCTCGTCATCAAGGCCGAGGGGGTTCCGACGCCCGTCCACCGGCTCGCCGAGCGCCTCGCCGGGCGGGTCGCCGACCTCGAGAACGTGAGCGTGAGGACCGTCGTCCTCGGCCACCTCGTCCGGGGCGGCCACCCGAGCTTCCACGATCGACTCGTCGCCGGACGACTCGCCCGTGCCGCCGTCGACGCGCTCGTCGCCGGACGCAGCGACGTCATGGCCGCGTGGGAGCCGAACGTCGGGGAACCCTCCGTCGATCCGAAGGTGGGGCTCGTGGACCTCGCCACGATGATCGAGGAGACCGAGCGGCTCCTCGACGGCACCTCGGAGGTCACCGTCCGCCGAATCCGACTCATGAAGGAGGCCCGGGCCGTCCTCGCCCTCTGATCGACTCGGCATCCCGAGGCCGGAGGCACACGACCCCCGGAGGGTCGCTCACCGCGGATCGAGGAGACGGTCCTCGAGCCGGAGGTAGGCACGGATCGACGCCGCGAGTCCGATCCTCAGCGGTTCGGGTGGCAGCGGGAGGACGCGGCGGTCGACGAAGAAGACCTCGGAGAGCTCACCGCTCCGGCCGGTCACGAGTTCGGCCAGGGTGGCTCCGTTGAGATGGGTGAGGCTCACGCCGTGCCCCATGCAGCCGAGGCTGTAGAAGATGCCCTTGCCCGCCCGTCCGATCGCCGGCGCCAGGTCGAGGGTCGCCGAGACCGGGCCGCCCCAGCGATGGGTGAACCGGACGCCCTCGAGCGCCGGGAAGAGCTCGACGGCGTCCGCCTCGAGGCCGCGGAAGATCCCCTCGTCGAGGGTCCGATCCATGTTCCGCCCGTAGGCGAGGGCGATGTCCCGGCCCCCGATGAGGAGCCGATCGTCGGGGGTGAGACGGTAGTAGTGAACGAGGTTGCGCGCGTCCTCGATGCCGCGGCGATGTCGCCAGCCGATCGCGTCGAGACGGTCGCCGAGGGGCTCGGTCGCCACCGCCTGGGTCCACACCGGGACCTGGAGCCGGCGCGTCGGACGGAGCAGGTGGGACCAGGCGTTCGTCGCCAAGACGACGGCGTCGGCGACGACGACCCCGGCGGGGGTGCGGAGCTCCCGGCGGGGTCCCGCGTGCCGGATCTCGGAGACGGGGGTCTCGTCGAAGATCGGGATCCCGAGGCGGTCGAGGACCTCGATCCAACCGGCGACGAGCTTCGCAGGATCGACGAGCCCGGCCCGGGACTCGACGAGGGCGCCGAAGTACCGGGGACCGTCCAGGCCGATCGCGTCGGCGTCGAGCCACTCGATCCCGTCGATCCCGAGGCGCTCGGCGAGCTCGAGCTCGGCGCGGAGCCGACGTTCGTGGTGCGGCGAGGTGGCGACCCGGAGGAACCCGGGATGCTCGTAGTCGCAGGCGATGCCGAGCTCCTCGATGAGCCCGCGGGTCGTCTCGACGGCCCGTTCCATGTAGCGGTGTGCTTCGAGCGCCCTGGCCGCCCCGAAACGGAGCTTGGTGACCTGGAGGGACAGCCCGAAGAGGGTCATGGTGAACCCGGCGTTCCGGCCGCTCGAGCCGTAGCCGACCGTCCGGGCTTCGAGGATGGCGACCCGGATGCCGGGGTCGAGACGGCGGAGGTGGTAGGCGGTCGACAGGCCGGTGAACCCGGCGCCGACGACGGCGACGTCGACGTCGAGGGAGCCCGTGAGCCGACGGTGGCGACGCCGGGGCGGCGTCCGATCCCACCAGAGGACCCGGCCGGGATCCTTCACGGCTGCGATCCCCGCCCGCCGGGGTCGTCGAGGAGGGCGACGGGCACCTCCACGACGCGGGCGCGGAGCCACTCCCCGAGACTCTTCGCCTGGGGATCACGGCGGGGGGAGCCGGAGGCGCCGGGCGCGAGGAGGCCGCGGATCACGAAGTTCAGGCCCCAGAGGTTCGGGAACTCGTGGCGTTCGATGGGATGAGGCGCGATCTCGGGGAGGAGGGCTCGGAGGGCGTCGACGGTGAGGAACCCACGCAGCCAGGCCCAGGCCTCCTCCCTGCGCACGTACACCCCGAGGTTCGCATCGGCGCCCTTGTCCCCCGATCGGGTCCCGGCGACCCGACCGAGGGGCACGGGCCGGGTCGACCCGCCGACCGGCGCGGGGGGCTCGGTCGCCGGGACGTCGAGACGGGAACCGGCCCCGGGGCGTCCGCCCGCCGGCGCCTCGACGACCCGGCCGTCGGGGAAGTGGACCCGCTGGCGGACGAGCTCGGCGTCCACGGCGAGGGCCCGATGGACCCCGAAGGCCGTCGCTCCCTGTGGTGGCCCGCTGAGGAGGTAGAGGCCGGGGATCGAGGCGAGGGCGGTCTCGACGAGGGCCCCGACGAAGGCCCGACCCACCTTGGCCTCGTCGCGGTCGGCGACGACGAGCCGCCACACCGCGGTCGCCTGCTCGTTCGTCGGCGGGTCGGGGAGGTCCGTGCGAAGGACTCGATCGTCGACGAGGTCGTAGTCGCTCGGCTCGTGGGGGTTCACCCGCCAGAAGGCGGCTCGGGCGAACCGGGCCTTCTCCTCGACGTCGAGGCCGGTGAGGGCCACCTCCACGGTGTTGCGGTACCCGCCGTGCTCGGCGACGCCGACCTTGAGGGTGGCCGGGGGCGGCTCGCCGCGCACGCCCGACAGCCGAACGCGGTCGCCGCCGAGGTCGGTGACCTCGATCGTGTCGAAGCGGGCCACGACGTCGGGGCCGAGGTAGCGGGCACCCTCGATCTCGTAGAGGAGCTGGGAGACGACGGTGCCCCGGTCGACGAGCCCGCCGGTGCCGTCGTGCTTGCCGATGATCGCCGAGCCGTCCTCCGCGACCTCGGCCCAGGGGAACCCGAGGCGCGCGCCGGCTCCGTCGTAGCCGTCGATCTCGGTGAAGAACGAGTAGTTGCCGCCGGTCGCCTGCGCCCCACACTCGACGACGTGGCCGGCGACGACCGCTCCGGCGAGCGGATCGAGGTCGTCGGGCGTCCACCCGTGATGCCAGGCGGCCGGGCCGCAGACGAGGGCCGCGTCGGTGACTCGTCCGGTGACGACGATGTCGGCCCCACCGGCGAGGGCGGCCACGATTCCCCAGCAACCGAGGTAGGCGTTGGCCGTGAGGTAACGGGAGGGATCTCCGGCGTCTCCCCCCATGGGGCGGGCCCGGCCGGAGGCGACGAGCTCACCGATGCGGTCGAGGAGGTCGTCGCCGTCGACGTAGGCGATCGTCGGGGCGAGTCCGAGCCGGTCGGCGAGCTCGTGGAGGGCCTCGGCGCAGCCGGCGGGATCGAGCCCCCCGGCGTTCGAGACCACCCGGATCCCCCGGTCGAGGCACGTGCCCATGACCCCTTCCATCTGGGCGAGGAACGTCCGGGCGTAGCCGACGCCGCCGGGGCGACGCCGGGACTTGGCGAGGATGAGCATGGTGAGCTCGGCGAGCCAGTCGCCGGTGAGGACGTCGATGGGACCGCCCTCGACCATCTCCCGAGCGGCGTCGAGCCGGTCGCCGTAGAAGCCGGAGCAGTTCGCGATCCGGATCGGATCAGCCATCGTCGGCGAACCGGACGAGGGGCTCGCCGACGTCCACGCGGTCGCCGGGGGCGACGAGGACCTCGACGACGGCGGCGGGACGATCGGCGACGACCCGGTGCTCCATCTTCATCGCCTCGATCGTGACGAGGAGGTCCCCCGCCTCCACCTCGTCGCCGACCCGAACGGCGACCTCGAGGACCGTACCGGGGAGGGGTGCGATCGGGCCGGAGCTCGCCTCGTGGGGTTCGTGGGAGACGAGGCGGGGCCGGAGACGAAGCTCGACGGCGGCGTCGACCGAGGCGACGACCACGCCGCCGGCCGGGTCGCCGCCGAAGCGGAGCCGGTGGCGGAGCCCGTCGACGTCGAGGCGGAGCGTCGCGCCGTCGAGGTCGACGACCCGGACCCGATGGCGGGCGCGGGCGTCCTCGGCGAGCTCGCCGTCGGGTCCGGGCTCGGGCCAGGGTCCCACGGCCAGGTCGAACTCGTCGTCGCCGTGCCACGCCTCCTCGAGGTGGTGGAGACCGCCGCGCCCGTCTTCCCAGGTCGATCGCTGGCCCACGGTGGGGAGGTTGCGCCAGCCCGTCGGAGCGAAGGACCACGGATCGGCTCGGCGGTCCTCGTCTCGCCGGAGGACCGCCGCGGCGGCGAGGTGGGGAACCGGAGCCGGGTCGGCGACGGGCTCGAGAACCTCGGGGTGCGCCGCGAGGAACCTCGTGGTCACCGCGCCGGTGCGGAAGGCCGGGTGGTCGAGGATGCGTACGAGGGCGTCGAGGTTGGTCTGGATTCCGCCGACGAGGGCGGTCCGCAGCGCACGCCGGAGGGTCCCGATCGCCGTGGCCCGGTCGGGCCCGTGGGCGATCACCTTGGCGAGGAGGGAGTCGTAGTCGGGCCGCACCGCGCCGCCGGCGGCGACGCCGGCGTCCACCCGGACGGTGGGTTCGACGTCGAAGACGGTGATCGTCCCCACCTGGGGTCGCCAGTCGGCCGCGGGGTCCTCGGCGACGAGGCGGGCTTCGACGGCGTGGCCGTCGAAGCGGATCTCCTCGGGGAGTCCTTCCCCGGCGGCGACCCGGAGCTGGAGTTCGACGAGGTCGAGCCCGGTGATCGCCTCGGTGACGGGGTGCTCGACCTGGAGGCGCGTGTTCACCTCGAGCAGGTCGATGCGCCCGTCGGCGTCGACGAGGAACTCGACGGTCCCGGCGCTCTCGTAGCCGACCTCGCGGGCGAGGAGCACCGCGGTGGCGTGGAGGCGTTCCCGCACGTCGTCGGGCAGGGCCGGGGCGGGGGCCTCCTCGACGAGCTTCTGGTTTCGGCGCTGGATCGAGCAGTCCCGATCCCCGAGGTGGACGACCCCGCCGCGGCCGTCGCCGAGGATCTGGACCTCCACGTGGCGGGCCTCGGCGAGGTAGGGCTCGAGGAACACGCGACCGTCGCCGAAGGCGACCGCGGCCTCTCGGGAGGCGGCGGCGACGGCGGCGGGCAGGTCGGCGGGATCGGTCACGAGCCGCATGCCCCGCCCTCCCCCGCCGGCCGCCGCCTTGACGAGGACCGGGAAGGAGACGTCCTCGGGAAGGTCGTCGGCCGCGACGGGGATCGCCGCGCCGACGTCGACGCCGAGCTCGGCGGCGAGGGCCTTGACGGCGAGTTTGTCGCCGAGCCGCTCCATCTGGTCGGGGGTCGGACCGACCCAGCGAAGCCCGGCCTCGATGACCGCCCGGGCGAAGCGGGGGTCCTCGGCGAGGAAGCCGTAGCCGGGGTGGACGGCGTCGGCACCGACCCTGCGGGCGGCGGCGACGAGGGCCGCGGCGTCGAGGTAGGTGGTGGCGAGGTCCTCGCCCTCGAGGGGGACGGCGAGGTCGACGTGTCGGACGTGGAGGGCGTCCTCGTCGGGAGGGGCGTAGACGCCGACGGTGTCGATCCCGAGGCGGCGGGCGGTGGCGGCGATCCGGCAGGCGATCTCGCCGCGGTTGGCGATGAGGAGGCGGCGGATCATCAGTGCCTCCACACCCCGTAGGCGTCGGCGCCGGCGACGACGTTCGAGTGGGCCGCGGAGAGCGCCATCCCGAGGACGTGGCGGGTGTCGGCGGGGTGGATGATCCCGTCGTCCCAGAGACGGCCGGTGGCGAAGAGGGCCGTGGACTCGCGCTCGATCTGATCCTCGAGGGCCCGGGTCTGGGCGGCGAGGGCCTCCTCGTCGACCTCGAGACCGCGCTTCGCCGCGGCGGCTCGTCCGATGAGCTCCATGACCCCGGCGAGCTGCTTGGGTCCCATGACCGCGATCCGGTGGTTCGGCCACGAGAAGACGAACCTCGGCTCGTAGGCCCTCCCGGACATCGCGTAGTTCCCGGCTCCGTAGGAGGCGCCGATCATGACGACGAAGTGCGGCACCTCGGAGTTCGACACCGCGTTGATGAGCTTCGCGCCGTTGACGATGATGCCGCCCCGCTCGGCCTTCGTGCCCACCATGAACCCGGTGATGTTCTGGAAGAACACGAGGGGGGTGTCGATGCGGTTGCAGAGCTGGATGAACTGGGCCCCCTTGCGGGCCTCCTCGGAGAAGAGGATGCCGTTGTTCGCGAGCACCCCGACGGGGAAGCCGCAGATGGATCCCCAGCCGCAGACGAGCCGTTCGCCGAAGAGCGGCTTGAATTCCTCGAACCGGCTCCCGTCGAGGACCCTGGCGAGGACCTCCCGGACCTCGAAGGGGACCCGCACGTCGGCCGAGGCGATGCCGAGGAGCTCGTCGGGGTCGTAGCAGGGCGGATCGGCCGGCTCGGTGGGACCGGGTCCCAGCTTCCGCCATCGGAGGTGTCGAACGATCCTGCGGGTGATGCCGAGGGCGTCGAGCTCGTCGACGGCGAGGTAGTCGGCGAGCCCACTCACCCGAGCGTGCATCTCGGCGCCGCCGAGGGTCTCCTCGTCGACGTCCTCGTCGATGGCCATCTTCACGAGGGGAGGACCGCCGAGGTACGCGGTGGCCCGGTCGCGCACGAAAACCGTGTAGTCGGACATGCCCGGGACGTAGGCGCCCCCGGCCGTGGCCGGCCCGAAGCCGACGGTGATCGTGGGGATGCCGGCCTTCGACAACCGGGTGAGGCTGCGGAACTGTCCCCCGCCGGGGACGAAGATGTCGGCCTGGCGCGGGAGGTCCGCCCCGGCCGACTCGTTGAGGACGATCAACGGGAGCCGGTTGTGACGGGCGATCTCGTGGAGCCGCCGCGACTTCGCCAGGGTCGTCGGGGAGATGGAACCGCCGCGGACGGTCGTGTCCGAGGCGCTGATCGCCACCTCGGTGCCCTCGACGATGCCGATGCCGGTGACGAGGCCTGCGCCGAGGGGATCCTCCGTGCCCCACCCGGCGAGGGGACTGAGCTCGAGGAAGGGGGTGTGGGGGTCGACGAGGAGTTCGATGCGTTCTCTCGGGAGCAGCTTGCCCCGGGCACGGTGCCGGGCGACGTACCGGTGGCCTCCGACGCCGGGGACGCGGGCCATCGCCGCGGCGACCTCCTCCCAGCGCCGCTCCATCGCGGCGCGGTTCTCCAGGTACGCCTCGCTCGAGGGATCCACGTGGCTCGTGAGCCGAGTTCCGATCGTGCCCATGACGCCTCCGGGCGCCACGGTAGTCGAGGTAACATCCAGGTGTGTCCGCTACCGACGGGACCACGGCCCGTCTCCTCGCCGACCTCGCCGACGAACAGGACGCGCTCGAGGAGATCGTCGCGGGGCTCGATGCGGCCGGTTGGTCGACGCCGACGCCGAGCCCGGGTTGGTCGGTGTTCGACCAGATCGCCCACCTCACCTTCTTCGACGAGGCGGCCGCCCTCGCGATCGAGGACCCCGAGGCCTTCGGGGCCCATCTGGAGGACCTCGCCGGTGCGATGACCGAGGGGCGCCTCGACGAGGCGACGATCGGGACCCTTCGGTCCCTCGATCCCGCGGCGCTGATGGCTCGATGGCGCGGCGCTCGACGCGACCTCCTCGTCGCGGCGAGATCCCTCGACCCCGACGCCCGGATCCCCTGGTACGGGCCGTCGATGGGACTCCGATCCTTCCTCACCGCCCGCCTCATGGAGACCTGGGCGCACGGCCGCGACGTCGCGGACGCCCTCGAGGTATCCCACCCGGCGACCGACCGCCTCCGCCACGTCGTTCGCCTCGGACTCCTCACCCGGGGTTGGTCCTACGCGAACCGGGGCCTCCCGGTACCCGACGCCGAGGTGCGGCTCGAGCTCGTGGCCCCGTCGGGCGCGTCCTGGCGGCTCGGACCCGACGAGGCGGAGGAGTGGGTTCGAGGATCCGCGGAGGAGTTCTGCCTCGTCGTCACCCAGCGGCGGCACGTCGACGACACCGGGCTCGAGACGACCCCGCTCGCCCGCGACTGGCTCCTGCGGGCGCAGTGCTTCGCGGGCCCGCCCACCGACGGGCCTCCCCCGGGCGGCCGCTGAGCCGCCCTCGGGGACGGTCAGGATCGGCCCTTCCGATCTCGGCTCGCCGGATCGACGATCCCGAAGTACACGATGTCGATGAGGTCGTCGAACCAGTCGTGGGCGACGTCGAGGCCGGCGGGAGGACGGGCGAGGAAGCGCGCGGCCCCGGTGAAGACGGCCGCGGCGACCCCCGGGTCGACCGGCCGCATCTCCCCGGCCTCGACGCCCTCGGCGATGAGTCGCTCGAGCACGGACTGGGAATAGACGAGATGACGGTCGAGGATCCGGAGCAGGTCGACGTCCTCGGCGGCGTCCTCGGCGAAGGCGGCCGTCCACCGACGTACCTCCCGACCGACGTCGAGGTAGGCCCGAACGCGAGCGAGGGCCGTGGCCTCCGCGGTGACCGCGGCGGCGGCCCGCCGACCCATCCGCTGGAGGAACCGGTCGACGACGACGTGGACGAGCTGGCGTTTCGAGGGGGCGATCTCGTAGAGGGTCCGCAGCGAGCAGCGCAGTTGCGAGGCGAGTTCCCGCATCGTGACGTCGCTGAAGCCGTGGGCGAGGAAGCGCTCCTCGAGGGCGTCGAGGACCTCGCGATGTCTCGGGCCCAGCCTGGCTTCGGCCCGGGCGGAGAGGAGGGGCCGTGGGGGACGGATCGTGTCGGGCACCACGCCTGCGCAGGCTACCCGGCCGTCTCGGATTCGGACGATACTGGAGGGATGCAACGCAACGTCCTCGGCGGGCCCCTCGAGCCCTGCGGCTTCGATCCCCTCACGGGCTTCTTCCGAGACGGCACCTGCCGGACCGGTCCCGAAGATCGGGGCAGCCACACGATCTGCGCGGTGGTGACCGCAGAGTTCCTCGAGCACCAGCGTTCGATCGGCAACGACCTCGTCACCCCGGTCCCCCACTTCCGGTTCCCGGGACTCTCCCCCGGCGACCGCTGGTGCGTGACCGCACGCAACTGGCTCTTCGCCCACGAGGCGGGGGTGGCCGCCCCGGTCGTGCTCGCGGCGACGAACGAGGCGGTGCTCGAGGTCGTGCCCCTCGAGATCCTCGAGCGGTATGCGGTGGACGTGCCGGAGGATCCCTCGGGACTCCTCGACGGCTGACCCGCCGGGGCTCCTCGACGACCGAATCCCTCAGCGCGCCTCGACGTCGATCTCGGTCGCCTTGACGGCGACCCACACGGCGGCGCCGGGACGCAACCCGAGGGTCGCCACCGCGGCGGGGGTCACCTCGGCGGTGAGGGCGAGGGGGGCGCCGAGACGGAGACGGACCCGGTCGCCCTGGGCTTCGACCCGGTCGATCGTGGTACGCCACACGTTCCGGGGGCTGCCGGCGGGGCGTTCCGCGTGGAGGGCGACCGCTCGCGGGTGGATGCGGACGACGACGGCGCCCGACGCCGCGGTGTCGGCCACGGTGAGCTCGAAGTCGCCGAGCCGCACCGTCCCGGCGTGGGCCTCGCCCTCGAAGAGGTCGACGGCGGCGAGGTCGGCGACGAAGCGGGTACGGGGTCGCAGCCGGATGTCGTCGGGCGTGCCGCGCTGGACCACCCTCCCTCCCTCGACGACGACCACGAGGTCGCCGAGGAGGTAGGCGTCGGTGACGTCGTGGGTGATGAGCAGCCGGGGCCCGGGGAACGCGGCGAGGTGGTCGGCGAGGACCCGGCGGAGCCCGATCCGGCCCGTGACGTCGACGGCGCCGAGGGGCTCGTCGAGGAGGAGCGCCCTCGGCTCGGCGGCGAGGGCCCGAGCGAGGGCGATGCGCCGTGCCTCCCCTCCCGACAGCTCCGTGGGACGGCGCCGGGCGAGGGCGAGGACCTCCAGCCGTTCCAGCCACGCCTCGGCTCGGCGGCGGGCGGCGGTCCGCCCCATCCCCCGTGCCCGGAGCCCGAAGGCGACGTTCTCGACGACGTCGAGATGGTCGAAGAGGAGGAGGTCTTGGAAGACGACCCCGAAGCGACGCTCGGCGGGAGGGACGAACACCCGGTGGGCGTCGTCGAAGACCACCCCGTCGAAGACGATGCGTCCCTCGTCGAGGGGGAGCACCCCGGCGAGGGCTTCGAGGATCGTGCTCTTGCCGGCCCCGTTGGGTCCGAGCAGGGCGACGGTGCGGCCGGGAGGGAGTTCGAGGGCGACGTCGAGGGCGGCGCGTTCGACGACCACCCGCGCCTCGAGACCTCCCGTCACGACGTCCGCCACCATCGACCTCGCAGGGCGACGAGGACGCCGAGGGCCACGACGACGAGGAGGAGGCCGAGGGCCACGGCCTTCGGTCGATCGTGTTCGAGGGCGACGAACACCGCGAGGGGGAGGGTTCGGGTGCGTCCGGGGAGGTTCCCCGCGAAGGTGATCGTGGCCCCGAACTCGCCGAGGGCCCGAGCCCAGGTGAGGAGGAGCCCGGAGGCGACGGAGGGGGCGACGGCCGGGAGGGTGACGCGCCGGAGGATCGTCCAGGACCCGGCGCCGAGGGTCGCGGCGGCGAGCTCGCGGCGTGGGTCGAGACCGGCGAGGGCGGCTTCGACGGTGACGACGAGGAAGGGCAAGGACACGAAGGTCGCGGCGAGCACGGCGCCGGCCGTCGAGAAGGGGAGGACGAGGCCGGTCGCCCGGTAGAGCGGAGCCCCGAGGATCCCGCCGCGGCCGAGGGCGAAGAGGAGGGCGGCCCCACCGACCACCGGGGGGAGGACGAGGGGGAGGAGCACGAGCCCGCGGACGAGCCGTCTGCCCGGGAAGGAGCTTCGAGCGAGCACCACCGCGAGGGGGAGGCCGAGGACCGCGGCGAGGACCGTGGCCCCGATCGAGGTGATCGCCGACAGCCGCATCGCGTCGAGGACGAGGGGATCCCCGAGGAGCCGAGGGAGCTCGCGCCAAGGGACGTTCCCGACGAGGCCGACGAGGGGCACGAGGAGGTACCCCACGGCGAGGCCGGCGGCGAGGTGGAGCACCCGGGGGACGGTGAGGGGCCTCGGTCGTCGTCTCATCGCCCGAACCCGTGCCGCTCGAGGATCCGCTCGCCGTCCCGGGAGCGGACGAAGCGGACGAATCGACCGGCGAGCTCGGACTCGGGTCCGCCGGAGATCACTCCGATGACGTACTCGGTGTCCGCCGGCAGGCCCGTCGGCAACGGCACCTCGTCGATCGCCGCCGCCGGGACGTCGGTCCGGTAGACGAGTCCGGCGTCGAGCTCTCCGGCTTCGAGCTTCGTCACGAGGGCTCGCACGTCGAGTTCTTCGGTCACGGGCCGGACGTCGACGCCGGCGGCGTCGAGGACCCGCCGGGCGACCCGTCCGCAGGGCACTTCCGGGGCGCAGAGGCCGACGGCGAGATCGGGCCGGGCGAGGTCGCGGAGCGACGTGATCCCGGCGGGGTTCCCGGCGGGAACGCCGATGGTGAGCCGGTTCGAGGCGAAGACGACCCAGCGCTCGAACCGCCCCTCCTCGACGAAGTCGCTCACCGTCTCGAGGTCGGCGCTGGCGAAGACCGACACCGGAGCCCCGGCGAGGATCTGCTCGCGGAGGGTGGCGCTGCCGCCGAGGTTGAGGATCACGTCGACGTCGGGGTGACGGGCCTCGAAGGCGGTCTCGATCTCGCCGAAGGCATCGGCGAGGGAGGCGGCGGCCGAGACGGTGAGCGTGGTGCGTCCGTCGCCGCCGCAGGCGGCGAGGAGCGCGACGAGGACGACGATGCCGGGGGATCGGAGCCGAGGGCGGGCCGTCCTCGCCCGGCGCCACGAGCGACTCACCGCACCACCCCGGCGTCGGCGAGGTCGTAGCCGCCGACGGCCTCGAGCCGACGACGGAAGGCGGCGCTGCCGAGCACGTCGAGACCGGCGACGACGGCGGGGTCGTCGAGGTGGACACGGTCGATCCACAGCTCGGCGATGTGGAGGGCGAGGGGGTGGAAGCCGACGTCGACGGCGAGGGCGGCGGGCTCGATGGTCACCGCGGGGAGCCCGAGGGCGACGGCGAGGCGGGCGGCCTCGACGTGGGTGCCGACCCGGGGGCCGGGAACGGCGTCCACCTCGGCGGCGGCGGTGAAGGCCTCCTGGACTCCGGCGCCGGCCTCACGCTGGATCACGCGGCACCTCCCGGTGAGGGCGTCGGCGGCGGAGGTTCCCGGCGGGAGCGCGAGGCCCACGCGCCACCGGGCGACCTCGACCCGCACCACGTCGTGGCCGGTGAGCCGCGCGGCGGGCTCGGTCCCGTGGACGACCGCGGCGTGGACCCGGCCGGCGGCGAGGGCCTCGAGGGCGGAGGCCGTGGAGCACATCGCGGCGAGGGCGGCCATACCCGCCTCGCGGAGGGTCCCTTCGAGGGCTTCGAGGCCGGGTTCGCAGCCGGCGACGACGAAGCCGGGGGTGAGGGGACGGGCGTCGAGGGCACCGGCGACGACGATGCCGTCGGCGGGGGCCCATCCTCGGGCACCGAGGCTGGCGGGGAGGGCGACGAGCCGGTCGCCGACGCGTCCGACCCGCACCGGCGTGCCGTCGGGGACGGGCTCGCCGTCGAGGACCCCGACGACGTCGGGTGGGCGACCGAAGAGCTCGTGAGGGTCGACGCCGAGGGCATCGGCGAGGGCGAGACCGGCGTCGACCCGCGGGAGATGGCGGCCGGCCTCGACGGCGCCGACGAGCTGGCGGCTCACGCCGGCCCTGGCGGCGAGCTCGGCCTGGGTGAGGCCGCGGGCCCGGCGGAGGGCGCGGAGCGACGACATGCCAGGATCCTAGCTTCGATCTTGGCTTCCTGGCGTCCGCCGGGTCGACCCTCAGGCGCCGCCTCCCCGGCTCCGACCGCGCACGAAGGCGATCGCATCGAGGGTGGCGTTGTGGACCCAGCGCTGCCGCTTCGGGGCGGCGAGGAACCGCCCGACGGCCACGAGGGGGAGGCGACTCCCGAGGGCCCGCGCCTCGACGATCGCCGCCCGGGTCGTCTTCACCGCGTGGGTGATCATCGTCGGGGTCGTGTGGACGTCCTCGACCGCCGCCCGGGCGAGGGCCGCCTCGAGCGCCTCGCCGGGACCCTCGAAGCCGGCGATCG
>DRQR01000018.1 GCA_011371355.1 Actinomycetota bacterium | reverse complement strand
TCGTAGGTCCCCGCTCGGAGGGCGCCCGCGGCGCCGCGGACCGCCACGGCGTCCACGAAGCTCCGAGCGTCGACGACGCCGGCGGCGTCGAGGATCCGCCCGATCGTCCGCGCCGAGGAGCCTTCGGGGACCTCGACGACGACGGGCCTGCCGGCGGCGTCGGTGGGCGCGCCGCCGCCGACGAGCCGGGCCGCGCCCAGCGCCCCGAACCCGCCGAGGAGGAAGACGACGGCGACGACGACGAATCGGTGCTTCGCGTTCATCGTCGTCTCGCGTCGAGATACCCCTGGAGGAGGACGGCGGCGGCCACCTGGTCGCGCCGTGCCCGCCGTTTCCGCCGAGAGGCGTCGCCTTCGAGCATGGCCCGCTCGGCGATCACCGTGGTGAACCGCTCGTCCACCCGGTCGACCCGGAGGCCCGTCGCCTCCGCCACGAACTCGGCGAAGCGATCCGCCGACTCCGTCGCGGCGGTGGGCGCACCCGAGAGTCCCGTCGGCCTTCCCACGACGATGCGCTCGACGGCGTGCTCGGCGACGAGCTCCCGAAGGCGCCGGGCGAGGTCCGGCGCGTCGGCGTCGAGCACGGTGAGGGGCGTGGCGATCGTGCCCGTGGGGTCGGAGAGGGCGACGCCG
This sequence comes from Actinomycetota bacterium, assembly GCA_011371355.1. Taxonomy (GTDB): domain Bacteria; phylum Actinomycetota; class Acidimicrobiia; order Spongiisociales; family UBA5794; genus DRQR01. The sequence continues at coordinate 21,657 of DRQR01000018.1, read as the reverse complement.
ATCCGCCGGCTGCCGGGGTCCAGGCCGAGGATCCGCCGCTCAGCCAAGGTCGAGGAGGGCCTCCCGCGCCTGCCGCCGGGCCGCGTCGAGGGCCGCCTGGATCTCGTCGCCCCGCGGACCGCCGGCCTGGGCGAGCCGGGGATCCTTCGCCCCGCCGCCGCCGAGGACCTTCGCTCCCACGGCGGCGATGTCCCCGGCCGAGATCCCCCGCTCGACGAGATCGTCGGACACCCAGACGACGAGGGCGCCCTTGCCGTCCACGTCGGCGCCGAGGACGACGATGCCCGAGGGGATCCGATCCCGGAGCTGGAAGACCACCGAGCGCAGTCCCTCGGCGTTCACGTCCTGGAGCTCGGCCACGACGAGCCCGTGGCCGTCGTGCTCCTCGAGGGACTCGAGGAGGGACGCGGCGAGCCGGGTGCGGGCCTCGGTCTCGAAACGCTCGAGGCGGGCCTCGGTGTCGTGGAGTCTCGCGAGGAGGTTCGTCGTCGCCTCGACGATCTTCGCCGGCTGAGTGTGGAGGACCTCGGCGGTGCGCTCGAGCCGCCGTCGAATGTCGCTGAGGTACTCGTAGGCGCGGCTGCCGGTGAGGGCCTCGACCCTGCGGAGGTTGGCGCCGACCGATCCCTCGGAGACGAGGACGAGCGGACCGACCTGCCCGGTGGAGGGCACGTGGGTGCCGCCGCAGAACTCGACCGAGTAGTCCCCGGCCCGCACCACCCGCACCCGTTCTCCGTACTTGTCCCCGAAGAAGGCGAGCGCCCCCATCCGCTCGGCCTCCTCCTTCGAGGTCACGAGGGTGGTGACCTTCGCGTTCTCGATGATCCGTTCGTTCGTGAGCTCCTCGACCGCCCAGGCCGCCTCGGGGTCCAGGGCCTCGAAGTGGCTGAAGTCGAAACGAAGCCGGTCGGGCGCCACGAGCGAACCGGCCTGCTGGACGTGCTTGCCGAGGACCTCCCGAAGCGCCCAGTGGAGGATGTGGGTTCCCGTGTGGTTCTTCCGGATCCGCTCCCGGCGCACCGCGTCGATCCGGGCTGCGGTCTCCTGGCCCACCTGCACGTACCCTGCGGTGACCACACCACGATGCCCGTGGATACCGGGGAGGGCGAACTGGGTGTCCTCGACCCTCACCTTGCCGGTGACGGTCTCGAGCACCCCCGTGTCGCCCACCTGGCCTCCCGACTCGGCGTAGAAGGGCGTCCGATCGAGGAAGACCTCGACGGTCTGGCCCTCCTCCGCCCGCTCCACGGTGTCCCCCTCCCGGACGATGGCGAGGATGCGGGCCTCGGCGTCTTCTCGCTCGTACCCGAGGAACTCCGTGGAGTCGATGCCCCCGAGGAGCGTGCGATAGGCCTCGATCGCGTCGGCGTCCTTCCCGCCACGGAAGGCCGCCCGGGCCCGCTCCCGCTGGCGGGTCATCATCGTCTCGAACTCGACCCGGTCGAGCTCGTGGCCCCGTTCGCGGGCGATCTCCTCGGTGAGCTCGACGGGGAACCCGTAGGTGTCGTGGAGCTTGAACGCGGTCTCCCCCGGCAGGACCGCGCCCTCCTCGAGGGCCTCGAGGGCCTGCTCGAGGAGCTGATGGCCCGACCGCAGGGTCTTGAGGAACCTGGCCTCCTCCCGCTCGGCCATCTCGAGGACGAGGTCGTGGTGCTCGTGGAGCTCCGGATAGGCCTCGCCCATGGCCGCCACCGTGGCCTCGACGAGGACCGGCATGATCGGTTCCTCCGATCCGAGGAGGAAGGCGTGGCGCACCGCGCGACGCAGGAGCCGCCGGAGGATGTAGCCCCGACCCTCGTTCGACGGCACGACCCCGTCCGCGATGAGGAAGGTCACCGCCCGACCGTGGTCGCCGAGCACCCGGAGGGAGACGTCGGAACGTTCGTTCGCGCCGAACCGGGCGCCGGTGGCTCGCTCGGCGGCGGCGATGATCGACCGAACCACGTCGGTCTCGAAGGCCGAATCGACGCCCTGGAGGACCATGGCGACCCGTTCGAGCCCGGCGCCGGTGTCGATCGACTTGGCGGGCAGGTCGCCGACGACGTGGTAGGGCTCGTCCTGGACGTACTGCATGAACACGAGGTTCCAGATCTCGACGAATCGCTCCTCGTCGACGATCGGACCCCCGTCGGGTCCATGGGCCGGTCCTCGGTCGAAGAAGATCTCGGAGCTGGGACCGGCGGGCCCGGCGACGCCCATCTGCCAGAAGTTGTCTCGATCCCTCCGCTGCAGCCGCGTCGGGTCCACGCCCACGACCTCCAACCAGATCTCGGCGGCCTCGTCGTCGCCGACGTGGACCGTGAACCAGAGACGGTCCGGATCGAGTCCCCAGCCCTCGGTGACGAGCTCGTAGGCCCAGGGGATCGCCCGCTCCTTGAAGTAGTCGCCGAAGCTGAAGTTGCCGAGCATCTCGAAGAAGGTGAGATGCCGAGCCGTCGTCCCCACGACGTCGATGTCGGCGGTGCGGATGCACCGCTGGCACGAGGCGGCACGGGGATAGGGAGGCGGCTCGTTGCCGAGGAGGTAGTCCTTGAAGGGGACCATCCCGGCGACGGTGAGCAGGAGCGAGGGGTCGACCGGGATGAGCGACGCCGACGGCACGACGGTGTGGCCCCGCTCGGCGAAGAAGTCGAGGAAGACCCTGCGGATCTCGTTGCTCTCCATGCGACGGCGAGGTTAGCCCGCCCGCCGCTCCTCTCCCCCGACCGAGCGGGGCCCGTCGACGAGCCGGCGTCCGGCACGCTCGAGGCCTCCGGCCGCGACGCCGAGCGCGGCCCGGGTCATCGTCTCGGCGGTGAGCCGCTGCTGAGCGAGCTTCACCCGCCCGGCCAGCCACACCAACGCGGCGACGGCGCTCGTCGCGCCGAGGAGGAACCAGCGGATCCGTACGAACACGCTCCGAGGCTAGTCGCCGCGCCGGGGCGGCTTGCCGAGGATCCGGTCGGCCTCGGCGAGACGGGCGGCCACGTCGGCCTCCGCGCCCCGGTGGCCGGGTTCGTAGAGGATCGCGTCGGCGGCCTCGTCGGGGAGATGGCGTTGCCGGACCACCCCGACGGGGTCGTCGTGGGGATACCGATACCCGACCCCGTCGCCCAGGGCCCGCTGCCCCTCGGCGACCGCCGACCTGAGGTGCGGCGGTACCGGTGCCGACGCCGTGGCCGCCACGGCGCGTCGGGCCGCGGCGAGGGCTCGGGCGACCGAGTTCGACTTCGGCGCGGCGGCGAGGTGGATCGTCGCCTGGGTGAGGGCGTAGGCCGCCTCGGGCAGCCCCACGACCTCCACGGCCCGGAAGGCGTCGACGGCCACCCCGAGGGCGGTGGGATCGGCGAGGCCGACGTCCTCGGAGGCGAGGATCACGAGACGCCGAGCCACGAACTTCGGATCCTCCCCGGCCTCGAGCATGGTGTGGAGCCAGTAGAGGGCGGCGTCGACGTCGGAGCCTCGAAGGCTCTTGATGAACGCCGAGGCCACGTCGTAGTGGCGATCACCGGCCTTGTCGTATCGGACGATGCGCCGCCGGAGGGCCGCGTCGACGTCGGTGACCTCGATCCGGTCGCGTCCCGAGCCTCGGGCCACGGCCGCGGCGACCTCGAGGGTGTTGAGGGCCACCCGGGCGTCGCCGGCCACGCCGCCGGCGAGGAGGTCCACGGCTTCCTCCGACACCTCGACGCCCAGTCCCCGCACCCGGTCGGCCGCGGCCCGCCGGAGGAGCTCGGCGAGGTCCTCGGGGGCGAGCGGTTCGAGGCGAAAGATCGTCGCCCTCGACACCAGAGGCGCGTTGACCTCGTAGAAGGGGTTCTCCGTCGTCGCCCCGACGAGCACGACGACACCCTCTTCGACGCCGGGCAGGAGAGCGTCCTGCTGGGCCCGGGAGAAGCGATGGATCTCGTCGAGGAAGAGGACGGTGCGCCCTCGGTCCTCCTCGAGACGGGCCGCCGCCTCGGCGAGGACACCGCGGACCTCCTTGACCCCCGCCGAGGTCGCCGAGAGGGCCTCGAATCGGGCCCCGATCTCCTCGGCGACGAGCCGGGCGATCGTCGTCTTGCCGGTGCCCGGCGGTCCCCACAGGATCATCGAGGAGGGTCGGCCCGCCCGAAGCATGGCCCGGAAGGCGGCGCCGTCGTCGAGGAGATGCCGTTGACCGACGACCTCGTCGAGGCTCCGGGGCCGCATCCTCGTGGCGAGGGGAGCGTGCCGCCGCCGACGCTCGTCCCGCTCGTCGGCGAAGAGGTCGCGTTCGGTCATTCGCCGCTGCTGCCCTCGGCCTCCTCGGCCCATCGGGCGAGGACCTCCGGACGGAGGGCGATCCCGAGCTCGGCGAGCTGCGCGTCGGAGACCCGGCTCGGGGAGCCGGTGAGGGGATCCTGCCCGCTCTGGGTCTTGGGAAACGGGATGATCTCCCGGATGTTCGGCTCGTTTCGGAGGATGGAGACGAACCGGTCGATGCCGACGGCGAAGCCGGCGTGCGGCGGGGTGCCGTAGCGGAGCGCCTCGAGGAACCAGCCGAAGCGGCGCTCGGCCTCCTCGGGGGCGAACCCGAGGATCTCGAGCACCTCGGCCTGCACCGCGGGATCGTGGATCCGGACCGATCCCGACCCGAGTTCGGTCCCGTTGAGCACGAGGTCGTAGGCCTTGGCGAGCGCCTCGGCCGGGTTCCGTCGCATCGTCTCGACGTCGACGGGTGCGGTGAAGGGATGGTGGGCGGGCACGAGCTGCCCGTCGTCGCCGGGTTCGAAGACCGGGTAGTCGACCACGAAGAGGTAGGCGAGCTCGTCGTGACCCTCGGGGCGGCCGAGGTCGAGACGAAGCCTCCCGAGCACCTCGAGGACGAGCAGCCGCTCGTCGGCCATGAGGAGGAGGGTGTCCCCGGGCTCGGCGCCGAGCCTGGCGACGAGCCCGGCGCGTTCGTCGTCGTCGAGGAACTTCGCGACCGGCGAGCGAAGCTCCCCGTGGTCTTCGACGACGATCCAGACCAGCCCCTTCGCCCCGAGGGCCCGGGCCCGCTCGACGAGCCCGTCGAGGCCGGAGCGGGCGAGACCGAGCGCACCGGCGTTGATGCCCCGTACGGTACCGCCGGCGGCGAGCACCTCGGCGAAGGCCCGGAACCCGGTGCCGGCGAACACGTCCGACAGGTCGGTGATCTCCATCCCGAAGCGCAGATCGGGCTTGTCGGTGCCGTACCGTTCGAGGGCCTCGTGGAAGGACAGGCGGGGGAAGGGCCGGCGGGGGGTGACGCCTCGGAGCTCCTCGGTCACCGCCACGGCGAGTTCCTCGAGCACCTCGAGGACGTCCTCCTGGTCCCAGAAGGCGCCCTCGAAGTCGAGCTGGGTGAACTCGAACTGACGGTCGGCTCGGAGATCCTCGTCGCGCCAGCAACGGGCCACCTGGTAGTACCGCTCGACGCCCCCGATCATGAGGAGCTGCTTGAAGAGCTGCGGCGACTGGGGCAGGGCGTAGAAGTGGCCGGGCTGGAGTCGGGACGGGACGAGGAAGTCCCGGGCGCCCTCGGGCGTCGAGGCGATGAGCGTCGGCGTCTCGATCTCGAGGAAGCCGAGCTCGTCCATCACCCGGCGCATCGTCCGGATCGCCCGGGCCCGGGCCACGAGGTTCTCCGCCATCCGAGGCCGGCGGAGATCGAGGTACCGGTACTGGAGTCGCCGCACCTCGTCCACCTCCACCCGGTCGTCGAGCTGGAAGGGCAGAGGATCGGCGGGGCTCAGCACCTCGAGCTCGTCGACGGCGACCTCCACGGCACCCGTCGCCAGGTCGGGGTTCTCGGTTCCTTCCGGGCGAGCCCGGACGCCGCCGGCGACGGCGATGCAGTACTCTGCCCGCAGCCCGTGGACGACCTCGGCGGAGAGGCCCTCGGCGTCGGGGTCGAGAACGATCTGGACGACGCCGGTGTGGTCTCGCAGGTCCACGAAGACGATCCCTCCGTGGTCGCGCCGACGGGCCACCCAGCCGGCGAGGCGGACCCGGGCGCCGACGTCCTCGCGGCGTAGCGAGCCGGCGCCGCGGTCCTTCAATGTTCGAGCACCCACGTGGCGATCTCCTCGACGGGAACGGTGGTCTGGCTGCCTTCGACGAGGTCCTTGGCGGTGACGATACCCTGGTGCCATTCGTCACCGACGACCACCGCGGTGCGGGCGCCGCGCCGATCCGCGGCGCGGAACTGCGCCTTGAGGGAACGATCGCCCAGGTCGATGTCGACGCGAAGCCCCTCGCGGCGCAGGCGCGAGACCAGGCGCACCGCCTCGTCCTTCCACGGAGGCCCGGCGTACGTGACGAAGAGGTCGAGGACCCGCGGCAGGTCCCGCTCGCCCATGGCGAGGATGATCCGGTCGACCCCCATGGCGAGCCCGACGGCCGGGGTAGGCCGGCCTCCGAGGAGCTCGAAGAGCCGGTCGTAGCGGCCGCCGCCCCCCACCGAGGCCTGGGCCGCCTCGTAGCCGGTGGGGACGTACTCCCAGACCGTCCGGTTGTAGTAGTCGAGGCCTCGGACGAGGTGGGGGTCGATGACGTAGGGGACCCCGACCCGGTCGAGGCCGGCCTTCACCCGTTCGAAATGGGCGAAGGCCTCCTCTCCGAGATGGTCGAGGGGGATCGGCGCGTCGGCGACGACGTCGACGTCGGCCTTCGAGTCGAGGACTCGTAGCGGGTTCGTCTCCACCCGACCACGCGCCTCCTCGGAGAGCAGGTCGAGGCGCTCCTGGAGGTAGGCGACGAGCTCCGCGTGGTAGGCCTTCCGGTCCTCCTCGTCTCCGAGGGAGTTGAGTCGCACCTCCACGTCGGGGACCTCGAGCTCCTCGAGGAACCGATACCCGAACTCGATCACCTCGACGTCGGCCTCCGGCGCCGCTTCCCCGAAGTACTCGACCCCGGCCTGATGGAACTGGCGGCTCCGTCCCGCCTGGGGCCGCTCGTAACGGAACATGGGCCCCCAGTACGACGCCTTGAGGACCCCGCTCACCCCGCCCGCCTGGATCGCCGCCCGCACCACCGACGCGGTCGCCTCGGGCCGCAGCGTCAGGGAGCGGCCGCCCTTGTCCTCGAAGGTGTACATCTGCTTCTGGACGACCTCGGTCTCCTCGCCGACGCTGCGGACGAACACCTCGGTGGCCTCGAAGATCGGAGTGATGGCCGGCTCGTACCCGAACCTCGCCGCGAGGTCGGTGAAGGCGGCTTCGACCCGCGCCCAGCGTCGGGACTCGGGCGGGAGGACGTCGTGGGTGCCCTTGGGGGCGCGGAATCGGGTCACGGCATTCGGGTGTCGGCGGCTCAGAAGGCTAGCCCGGGGAGCTCCGGCCCCGGTCGAGGAGCTGGAGCAGGAAGGGGTTCGAACGGCGCTCCCGACCGATCGTCGTGGCCGGACCGTGGCCGGGGAGGACGCGGGTGTCGTCGGGGAGGGGGAGGATCTTGTCCCGCATCGACCTCATGAGCGTGGCGAAGTCGCCGCCGGGGAGGTCGGTCCGTCCGATGGAGCCGGCGAAGAGATGATCGCCCGACAGGAGGATCCCCTCGTCGGGGAGATGGAAGCAGCAGTGGCCGGGGGTGTGTCCCGGGGTGTGGACCACCTCGAGACGGAGGCCGGCGAGGTCGAGGACCTGCCCGTCGGCGAGGTCGAGGAACTCGGGGGGCCGGAAGTCGCCCGGGGGGATCCCCCCGAAGAGCATCCGGAGCTGCGCCTCCGGGTCGAGGGCGAGGAAGGCGTCGTCGGGATGGAGATACGCCCGGGCTCCCGTCCGCTCGACGAGGCCGCCGGCGGCTCCGGTGTGGTCGATGTGGCCGTGGGTCACGAGGAGGGCGACGGGGGTGATCCGCCGTCGGTCGAGCACCTCGAGGATGCCCGCGAGGTCGGGTGGGGCGTCGACGACGACGCCCGGGCCACCCGCCTCCGCGGCGAGGACGTAGGCGTTGGTCTCGGCGACCCAGAGCGACGCGACGTCGACGATCACCCCGAGGAGTGTAGGGAGTTCAGCAGCCCCCGGGCCGTGCCCAGCAGGGAGCGGCGATCTCCCGCCAGTTCGTGTAGGACCAGTCCGTGGACAGCAGCGGGAAGAAGGGAGGCCGCAGGGTCGCGAGGCGCTCGTCGAAGTTGTAGTTCCGTGGAGTGAAGCAACACCCCATGTTCCCCGTCCCGATCGAGGCGTTCGAGCCGTAGGTGTTGAGCTCGGACGCCGGTGGGACGAGGCTCGATCCCGAGGTGCCGCAGTCGTAGGCGACCCGCATCGCGCCGTTCTGGTTCAGGAGGGCGCCGTAGATGTTGAGCTCCCGATCCGTCCCGACCGAGTAGGGGTTGATCCAGATCTCGTCGGAGGCGACGACGCCGAGCACGTCGGAGCCGTCGAGCCCGTCGGCGTAGCGGAGGTCGGCGCCGATGACGACGTTCTTCCGGGACGAGGAGGTGCCCGCGTAGACGGTGATGGCCCCGTCGAGGACGAAGGGGTGGTCGGCATCCCGCCCGAGCACGATGTGCTGGTTCCCCCACACCGCGCCGTTCTTCGGCAGGTCGAAGGTGTCGAGGTACTGCCAGTTCGCCACCTGGGAGCGCACCCACCAGCGTTCCTCGCTCGTCAGACACCACGATCCCGGCGGCGGCGTCGTCGCGTAGGACACCCGGAGCTTCGTCTCCCCACCCACCTCGACGGTCTCGATGAGGTAGGCGTCGACCCCCGAGGGAATCCTCGAATCGTGGGCGGGATCCAGACAGACGCCTCCCCCCTGGCAGGCGGCGGCCTGGAGGAGGGCGAGGTCGTCCCAGAACCGGTCGAAGTCGATCGGATCGGGGTAGACGTCGCGGATCGTCTCCCCGGCGTCGTTGAAGTTCCCCGTCGAGTCCCAACCCTGGGCCCCGTTCTTCCAGATCGGGGGTCCGAACTGCCACCACCCTCCGATGCGGTACTCGGCGTAGACGTTCCCGTAGGCCTCGCCGCCGGGCAGGTAGCCGACTCGATATCCGGCGTAGACGGGACCGAAGGTCTTCGCCCCCGAGCCGTATCGGAGCTCGCCCTCGACCATCCGGACGAACTCCGAGATCGCCTGGGCCCGGATCTCGGCCCGCACGACCCGGAGCGAGACGTGATCGCCTTGGCGCCCGGCGACGGTCACCTCGAGGGGACGGCCCTCGATGGGCGGCGCGACGTGGACGAGCACGGAGGCGTCGCCGAGGAGCGGATGGGAGTACCAGGCCGCCGGGACGACGTCGTCGTAGTCCCAGGTGGTGCAGTCCTCGATCCAGGGGTTGCCCGGTTGGACGGTGGTCTGGTAGCCCGACGAGTCCGGGTCGGTACAGATCCGGGGAGCCTCGGCTTCGTCGACGTAGTGTTGGTAGTAGGCGGGATCGATGGTGAGCTTCGCGGCGTAGCGCTCGAGCATCGCCTCGGTCGTGGCGAGGATCGTGTCCTCCTTCCGCTGGAAGCTCGCCTGGCCGAGCTGGTAGGTGGCGACCTGCTGGACCACGAGGGTCAGCAGGACGATCGCGGCGATGCCCATGATCACGGTGACGAGGGCGATGCCCCGTTCACTGCGCATTGCGGAACCTCACTTCCTCGAAGAGCTCCACGATGGGGCTCTGGGCCCTGAGGGGATCCGAGTCCACCCGGAGGACGATACGGAGTCGCTCGAAGTCGCAGGGGGTCGCCCCGCCGCAGCTCGTGATCGTCGAGGACCCCGACGGGCCGGTGGTGACCCCCACGAAGAGGGGCGGGGACCCGTCGGCGACGACGTTCTCGAGGAGCGTTCGGGTGTGGGCCACCGAGGTGTAGGTCCAGTCGGGGCCGCTTCCGGGGTCGGCGGTGGTGATCGACACGACGAGGTCGCAGCGACCGTCTGCGCAGCCCTCGAGGTGGTACCGGAACCGCTCGGGCCCCTCGGCGTCGAAGCGGTCCGAGAAGAAGACGAGCTCGAGGTCCTGCCAGGACGAGTCGAGACGATCGACGATCGCCCCGTCACCGTCGACGTCGACGGCCTGACGGAGCCGGAGGACGAGCTCCGCCATGACCGGCCGGGTGGCCTCGAGGGTTCGCGCCCACCGCTCCTGCCGTCCCACGTCGTCGGAGAACGCGAAGAAGAACCCGTAGAAGGCCACGAGCAGGATCGACGTGATGAGCATCGCGACCATGGTCTCGACGAGGGTGACCCCGCGTTCGTCGCCGGTGCCGATCATGGGCAGCTCCCCGAGGGATTCCAGCTCCGGTTCCATCCCGTCATCGTGAAGGTGCGGCGGTCGAGCTCGATCCCGCCCGGGCAGTAGGCCCGGATGTGCACCCGTCGGTTGTTCGCCTCGGGCACGATGAACGTCGCCTTCCCGAGGGCGTTCGACTCGAGCAGGGTCGACTGCGACCACTGCCACTGTCCGTTCCGCCAGGTCTCCACCCAGTACCGATAGAAGCCGCCGGGCCCCACCGGGCCGTCGTAGATCGCGAACCGGTCGGTCTGGGGCGGCTTCCCCAAGGAGAGGTACTCGGACTGGGGACCGGTCCCGGTGGCGATCGTGGTCGCGGCCGGGGCGTGGCCCCACTCGGTCTCGGCGACGACCTGGAACCCCGACTCGTTGGTCGGGAGCTGGAGGGTCACCTCTCCCCACTCGTCGGTCGTTCCGCTCCACGAGCCGAGGACCGGATGGGTGACGGTGACCTTCGCCCCGTGGGTGAACCAGGTGGCCCAGCCGGCGTAGTCGACCCGGAAGGTGACCGCGGTGGTGGTGACCGTGTGGGCTCGCATCACGAGGGTCGCCGTCGCCGTGCTCCCTCCGCCGTAGCCGGGGACGTCGACCTCCACCGCGTCGCCGAGGTAGCCCGGGGCCGTGCCGGTGACCGAGTACCGATCGGGGACGAGGTCGGTGAAGACGTAGTCGCCGGCGGGGTTCGTCACCGTTCGCCCGTCGGCCAGGTCGGTGATCGTGACCGTGGCGTTCGGGACGGGATCGCCGTCCTCGTCGACGACGTCGACGGTGAGGCTCACCGGTTCGTAGATGCGGATCGTACGGGTCGCGTTCCATCCGGCGACGGCGTCCACCTCGTTCGCCCCGCTCGAGATCGTCTCGGGGTGCATCGACCAACCGTTCGCGTCGAAGAACTCGATGGTGTAGGACCCCACCGCGACGTCGGGGAAGACCTGTTGGGAACCCGTGTCGTGGGGCAGGTAGCTCTGGGCGCCGACGAGGCGGAGGATCGGATCGGCGGCGGTCGAGGGATCGTAGGGCTCGTGGCGGTCGATGGTGACGGTGACGATCGCCACGTCGTCGAGGGCTCCCACGGTGGGGGGAGCCACGATCGTCTCCATCTCGACGGGGGGGATGCGGCCGCTGTCGGCGGTGACCTCGACGGTCACGAGCTTGTAGTTCACCCCCGGATCGAAGCGGCCTTCCACTCCGTCGCCTCCCTGGGGCACGATGTCGAGCCCGGTGGCCGCCCCCACGTACCGGACCTCGGTGTCGATGGTGTAGGACCGACCCCCGACGGTCTTCGTCAGGGTGCGCTCGAGGACGCCGTCGGGTGCGAAGCCGGGGTTGCCGACGTCCTCGTAGTCGAGGCTGCGCGCCTCCTCGATCCTCGCCTGGGCGAGGTTCTCGGCGACGTCGATCTCCTTGGCGTGGTCGATGGCGCGCATCGACACCACGATCGGGGTCATCGCCAACACGATCGCGACCACGAGGACGACGGCGGCCGTCATGGTCTCGACGAGCGTGAACCCATCCTCGCCCCGACGGACCGCCCGGATGGGGCCCGCGTTCATACCTCCTGTATCGGCCGAGCGGCCTCGGGGGTTTAGGTCGCCCGGTGCCTCACGGCTCAGGATCCCTCACCTCCGGAGAGGAGCCGATAGGCGTCGAAGACCCCGTCGACGGATCGGAGGTCCCCGAGGATCCGATCGAGGATCGCCCGGTCCGACAACTCGACCTCGTAGCGGAGGACCGCCACCCGATCCCGACCGATGCCCGACGACGAGCTGTGGATGTTCGCCCCGAGATCGGAGAGGACGGAGGTGACGTCCCTGAGGAGCCGGGGTCGGTCGATCGCCTCGACCTGGAGCCACACGAAGAAGCTGTCGGCCTGCTCGGGCGCCCAGGCGACGTCGATGATCCGCTCGGCCCGATCGGCCAGGCTCCCGACGTTCGCACAGTCCGCCCGGTGGACGCTCACGCCCCGGCCGACGGTGACGAACCCGACGATGTCGTCGCCGGGGACGGGAGCGCAGCATCGAGCGAGGCGCACGAGCATGTCGCCCATCCCCTCGACGATGATGCCGCGGGTGGGACGCCGCCGCCTCGTCCGTGGGGGACCGAGGCGTTCGAGGAGCTCGTCGTCGACGCCTTCCTCCTCGGGCCGGCGGCGTCGGGCGAGCCGCCCGGCGACCGTGGAGCCGGCGACCCGACCCTCCCCCACGGCGACGTAGAGGGCCTCGACGTCCTTGAGCCCGAGCTCGGCGGCGATGGCCTCGAGGTCCTCGTCGATGCCCGAGAGGGGCAGGTGCTCCCGTCGGAGGGCCTTCGCCACCTCCTCCCGCCCCTCCGCGAAGGCCGACTCCCGGCGTTCCCGGCTGAACCACTGCCGGATCTTCGAGGCGGCTCGCGAGCTCTTGACGAACTCGAGCCAGTCGCGAGAAGGCTGGGCGTCCTCGGACTTCGAGGTGATGATCTCGACGATGTCGCCGGAGGCGAGTTCGGTGGAGAGGGGCACGAGGCGACCGTTCACCTTGGCGCCCACGCAGCGATGACCGACGTCGGTGTGGATCCGATAGGCGAAGTCGACGGGCGTCGCACCCTTCGGGAGGGTGATGATCGCCCCCTTCGGGGTGAGGGCGAACACCTCGTCCTGGTAGAGGTCGAGCTTCAGGTTCGTGAGGAACTCCGCGGGGTCCTCGGTGTCGGCCTCGAGGGCACGGAGGTCGGCGACGAGCGGCAGCTCGCCCTCGTCGCCGGTCTCGTCGGCCTCCTTGTACCGCCAGTGGGCGGCGATCCCCCGCTCGGCGCGTTCGTGCATCTCGTGGGTGCGGATCTGGATCTCGAGGGGCTTGCCGTCGGGGCCGACGACGGTGGTGTGGAGCGACTGGTAGAGGTTGAACTTCGGGGTGGCGATGTAGTCCTTGAACCGCCCGTGGATGGGCGGCCACATCGTGTGGACGAGCCCGAGGGCCGCGTAGCAGTCGCGGATCTCCGGGAGGATGATCCGGATGCCGATGAGGTCGTGGATCTCGTCGAACTCGAGCCCGCTGTCGACCATCTTCCGGTAGATGGAGTAGAGGTGCTTCGGGCGGCCGGTCACGGTCGCTTCGAGCCCCGCGTCGGCGAGCGCGGCTTCGACGGTGGAGATCATCTTGTCGATGTAGGTCTCCCGCTCCGGCGCCCGGGCCCGGAGCAGCTCCTCGAGCTCGGCCTTCCGCCGCGGATAGAGGATGCCGAAGCACCGCTCCTCCATCTCGTGCTTGATCTCCTGCATCCCCAGTCGATGGGCGAGGGGTGCGTAGACGTCGAGGGTCTCCGCGGCGACTCGCCGCTGCTTCTCCTCGGGCAAGGGGTCGATGGTACGGAGGTTGTGGATGCGATCGGCGAGCTTGATGATGAGGACCCGGATGTCCTTGGCCATCGCGATGGCCATCTTGCGGATCGTGGCCGCCTGCTGCTCCTCACGGCTGGAGAACTTCACCCGGTCGAGCTTCGTCACGCCGTCGACGAGGAGGGCGACCTCGGCCCCGAAGCGCCGCTCGACCTCCCGGAGGTCGACCGCGGTGTCCTCGACGACGTCGTGGAGCAGCGCCGCGGCGAGGGTCTCGGCATCGAGCCCGTAGCCGGCGAGGATCTCCGCCACGGCGAGGGGATGGACGATGTAGGGGTCCCCGGTGGCCCGGACCTGGCCTTCGTGCGCCTCGGAGGCGACCTCGTAGGCGGCTTCGAGGAGCTCGTCGTCGCCCGGCTTGGCACGGCCCGCGTGCGCGGCGACGAGGTCGGCGAACATCTCGTCGGGGCTGCGGGCTTCCCTCGTCGCTCCGGGGGCGCCGGCGTCCATCCCCGAACCCTACCGCCGCTTCTTGCGTTTCTTGGGGGGTTTCGCGACGGGCCCGGCCCCGGAGGCGGGGGCCGGGGCGGGGACCCTTCGGGGACGGCGCGGAGGCGGGACCTCGTCGGCGGCGCGCCGTCGGGCGACCCGCTGCCATTCCGGCTCCCGCTGCTTCCAGAGGGCGAGGAGCGGGGCGGCGACGAAGATCGACGAGTAGGTCCCCACCCCGATCCCGATGAAGAGGGCGAGGGCGAACTCGCGCAGCGTCTCGGCGCCGAGGGCGTAGGAGCCGACGAAGAGCAGGCTGCCCACCGGCAGCAGCGACGTGAGGGAGGTGTTGATCGACCGCATGAGGACCTGGTTCATCGACCGGTTGACGATGTCCGCGAAGCCGACCCGCCCCCTCGTCTCCTTGACGTTCTCGACGACCTTGTCGAAGACGACGACGGTGTCGTAGAGCGAGTAGCCGAGGATCGTGAGCACGGCGATGACCGTCGCCGGGGTCACGAGGAATCCGACGAGGGCGTAGATGCCCCCGGTCATCGTCAGGTCGTGGAAGAGCGCGACGAGGGCGGCGACCGCCATCTTCCATTCGAACCGCCACGAGATGAACACCGCGACGACGGCGAGGAAGATCACGAGGGCCCGGAGGGCCCGTCGGGTCACCTCCGCCCCGAAGGTGGGCCCGACGGCGTCGACGTTCACCTCGTCGAGGGGCACCGCGGCGACCCCGGCGACGATCTCGACGAGGCGATCCTGATCGGCGGCGGGGAGCGCCTCGGTACGGACGAGGATGGAGCCTTGGCCGCCGTTGCCGGTGATCTGCACGACGGCCCCACCGAGCCCGAGCTCCCGGAGCGCGGCTCGCACCTCGTCGACCCGGGCGCCGGCGGCGTTCGGAGCCGTGACGATCGTCCCGCCGGTGAAGTCGATGGAGAGGTTGAAGGGTCTGAGGAGCATCGTCGCCGCGGCGAGGGCGACGAGCACCGCCGAGACCACGAGGGTGCGGCGGCCGAGGCCCACGAAGTCGATGGCGGTCTCGCCGCGGTAGAGCTGGCGGAGGATGCTCACGCCGGCACCTCCACGTCGGTTGCCGCCGGCACCGTCGCGCCCGAGCCGGCGGCGAGGGAGAAGCCCCCTCCCTCGCGGAGCCCGCTCCGGGCCACGAGGGCCACGGCGGGCCTGGTGTAGAAGTAGGCGACGGCCACGTCGACGGCCGTGGCGAGGCCGAGGGTGAGGGCGAAGCTCTTCACCGGCCCGATGGCGAGGAACCACAGGAGGATCGCTCCGAGGAAGGTCACCGTGTCCCCGGTGAGGATCGTCCGGAAGGCGCCCGAGAAGGCGTGGTCGACCGCGGCCCGGAGGGGCCGCCCGGCGCGGTGCTCCTCCTTGATCCGCTCGAAGTAGACGATGTAGGAATCCGAGGTGATCCCCACCGACACGATGACGCCGGTGACGCCGGCGAGGGTGAGGGTGAGGCCCTGGCTGAGCCCGAGGAGGGTGATGAGCGTCACGACGAGGGACCCGAAGACCGACAGCCCGACGATGGCGACGAGCCCGAGGATCCGGTAGTAGGCGACGAGGTAGACGGCGACGAGCACGAGGCCGGCGAGTCCCGCGACGATTCCGGCGCGGAGGGAGTCGGCGCCCAGGGACGCGGAGACGCTCTCGACGCGTTCCCGCTCGAAGGTCGTCGGGAGCGCGCCGTAGCGGAGGATGGCGGCGAGGTCCTCCGCCGCGGCTTCCGGGTTCTCGGCGTCGCCGATGGTGATCACCACCGCGTCCGGGTCGAGGCCTTCGGCCGGGTCGACGCCGGCGGCCACGGCGGGGGCGGAGGTGACGACGCCGTCGACGACGATGGCGAGACGCCGCCGGGGATCGCCCACCGGGTAGGTGGCGAGCTCGCCGGTGGCCTTCCGGAACTTCTCGCCTCCCTCCTCGGTGAACTCGGGGACGACCACCCAGCCTCCGGCGCCCCCGAACCCGCCGCTCGGGGAGAACCGCGCCTCGCCGCCTTCGAGGTCCCGCCCGGTGAGGAAGGCGGGTCCCACGTGGTAGACGAGGCCCTCTTCGCTCGGGAGGTACGCTTCCTCGTCGGGTTCGGGGTCCACGGTGAGCCCGGTCTCTGGATCGAGGCCCGGCGGATGGGTACCCTCCGGGTCGAGCTCCGCCGGGGAGTCGGGGAAGATCCCGAGGACCGGCCGGAAGGTGATCTCCCCGGTGGTCCCGACGGCCTGGAGGGCACGTTCGCGATCCTCGACGCCGGGGAGCTGGACGAGGATGGCTCGATCGCCCTGGATCGAGATCTCGGGCTCCTGGACCGCACCGAGACCCTCGATGCGGCGTCGCATGATCTCGACGGCCTTGTCGAGGGTGGCCCGGTCGGTGCCCTCGGGGGCGACGAGGACGACGGCGAAGCCGCCCTGGAGGTCGAGGCCGAGCCGTGGGCCTCGGCCGAGGGCGAGGAGCGTCGCGACGGAGCCCCAGGCGATCGCCAGGGTGACGAGCAGGGTGACGAGGAGACGGCGTCGGCTCATTCGTCCTCGCCGATCCGTTCCGCGACGGCGCGCCGGGCGACCTCGAGCCGAGCCCCGTGGCCGGTGTCGAGCACGAAACGGTCGTCTCGGACGTCGAGGATCGTCCCGTAGATGCCTCCGATCGTCCGCACCCGGTCGCCCACCGTGAGGGAGCCCTGGAGTCGCTCGAGCTGTCGCATCCGTCGCCGTTGGAGGACGATCATGTAGGCGACGCCGCCGAGGACGACGAGGGGGAGGATGAGCCCGAGTCCGCCACCGGAGGCGCCGGTGTCGGCCTGGGCGATGAGGAGCTCGAGGTGGGATGCGAGCAGGATGCCTCCTCGGTGCGACGGCGGCAGGATAGCCCGCTCCCGGGGAGCGACCCCCTCAGTCGACCCGGCCCGCCCGCCGGGCGACGATCCGGCGTCGATACTCCTCGAAGACCCCCCGACGGATGGCCTCCCGGGCTCCGGCGAGGAGCCCGTAGACGTAGGCGAGGTTGTGGAGGGTGAGGAGCCGCCGGCCCGTGGGGTCCTTGACGACCGTCAGGTGTCGGAGGTAGCCCCGGGAATGGTGCCGGCACGTCGGGCAGGCGCAGTCGGGGTCGAGGGGCCCGTCGTCCCGAGCGAACTCGGCCCGGCGGATCGACAGGTCGCCTCGGGTCGTCAACGCCTTGCCGTGCCGAGCGAGGCGGGTGGGGAGGACGCAGTCGAAGAGATCGACGCCCTCGCCGATCGCGTCGAGGAGCCCTTCGGGATCGCCGAGGCCCATGACGTACCGGGGCGCCTCGGTGGGCAGCTCCGGGATCGTGGCGCGCAGGGCCGCGAGCCGCTCGGTGGGCGTCTCCCCCACCGCCAGCCCCCCGATCCCGTATCCCTCGAAGCCGAGGGCGGCGGTGGCGGCCGCCGAGCGAGCCCGGAGCTCCCGGTCGACCCCTCCTTGGACGATGCCGAAGACCGCCCGGTCCCCTCGACGTCGCGCCGCGATCGTCCGGGCCGCCCATCGGAGCGTCCGCTCCATGGCCGCCTCGACGAGGTCTCGGGGGGCGGGCAGGGCCACGGGCACGTCGAGGGCCATCGCGACGTCCGAGCCGAGGGTCTCCTGGACGCCGAGGGCACCCTCGGGGTCGAGGAAGACGGGACGACCGTCGTAGCTGGAGCGGAAGACGAGGCCCTCCTCACCCACCTCGGGGGCGAGGGAGAGCACCTGGTAGCCCCCCGAGTCGGTGAGGACCGGACGGTCCCACCCCATGAACCGCTGGATGCCGCCGAGCTCGGCCACGACCTCGGCCCCCGGGCGCTGCATGAGGTGGTAGGCGTTGGCGAGGAGGATCTCGGCACCGAGCCGGCCGAGGTCTTCCGGGTCGACGGTCTTGACCGCCCCTCGGGTGCCGACGGCCATGAAGGCCGGCGTCTCGACGGGGCCGTGGGGGGTGTCGAGCCTCCCGGCGCGGGCTCGGCCGTCCCGGGCGGTGAGGCGCCAGGTCACCGCCACGGCGAGAACTCCTCGACGAGCATGGCGTCGCCGAAGCTCAGGAAGCGGTAGCCGCGGCGGAGCGCGGTCTCGTAGGCGATCCGCCAGCTCGGACCGACGAGGGCGGCGATCATCGCCACGAGGGTGGTCCGTGGGGCGTGGAAGTTCGTGAGGAGCGCGTCGACGCTGCGTACGACGTAGCCCGGGGTGATGAAGAGGTCGGTCGCCCCCTCCCCGGCTCGGAGTCGCCCGGTACCCGAGGCCGCCTCGAGGGTGCGGACGACGGTGGTCCCGACGGCGACGATCCGGCGCCCCGCCCGCCGCGTCTCCTCGACGGCTTCGACCGTCGCGGTGGGCACGTGGTAGCGCTCGGTGTGCATCCGGTGGTCCTCGAGGCGCTCGGCGGCGATGGGTCGGAACGTGTCGAGCCCCACCTCGAGCTCGACGGAGGCGATCCTCACGCCCGCCGCCTCGAGGCGATCGAGGAGCTCCCGGGTGAAGTGGAGGCCGGCGGTGGGCGCCGCCGCGGCGCCGAGCCGGTCGGCGAAGATCGTCTGGTATCGCTCCGGGTCGGCGAGGGAACGGCGGATGTAGGGAGGGAGCGGCACCTCCCCGACCTCCTCGACGAGCTGCTCGACGTCGGAGGCGCCTTCGAGGATCACCTCGGCCACGCCGCCCCGGGGAGCCGCGAGCACTCGACCGGCGAGCCGGTCGGCGACCTCGAACCGGGTCCCCGCCCGCACCCGACGAGCCGGACGCAGGAGGGCCTCCCACCGCGCGTCGTCGAGCCGACGGAGGAGGAGCACCTCGAGGGCACCGCCGGTGTCCTTGTGGGCGCGCAGCCGGGCGGCCCGGACCCGGGCGCGGTTGACGACGAGGAGATCCCCGGGGTCGAGGAGCTCGGGGAGGTCGGAGAACCGCCGGTCCTCGAGGGAGGGAACCCTGAGCAGTCGGGCCGCGTCGCGGGGCTCGAGGGGCTCTTGGGCGATCGCGGGGTCGGGCAGGTCGTAGTCGAAGGCGGAGACGTCCATCGGTCCGTCGGTCAGCCCAGGAGCGTGGGCTGGGTCGGATCGGTGGGTGGGCTGAGGCCGAGGTGCGCGTAGGTGTGGGGGGTCGCCACCCTGCCCCGGGGGGTTCGCCGCAGGAGGCCCTCTTGGAGGAGGAACGGTTCGTAGGCGTCCTCGACGGTCTCGGGCTCCTCGCCGACGGCGATCGCCAGGGTGGTGAGCCCGACCGGTCCCCCGCCGAACTTCTCGACGACGGCGGCGAGGATCGCTCGGTCCACCTTGTCGAGGCCCCGTTCGTCGACCTCGAAGACGTCGAGGGCCTTCGCCGCGGTGTCGCGGTCGATCCTGCCGTCCGCGCGGACCGCGGCGTAGTCCCGGACGCGACGGAGGAGACGGTTCGCGATCCGGGGGGTACCGCGGGATCGGCGGGCGATGAGCGCTGCGGCGTCGGCGGCCACGTCGCAACCGAGGATCCCGGCCGACCGGAGGACGATCGCGGCGAGGTCCTCGGGGTCGTAGTAGTCGAGCCGGGCCACGTAGCCGAAGCGATCCCGGAGGGGCGGGGCCACCCTCCCGACCCGCGTCGTCGCCCCGATGAGGGTGAAGCGCGGGAGGTCGATCTTGATCGACCGGGCCGCGGGGCCCTTGCCGACGACGATGTCGAGTTCGAAGTCCTCCATGGCCGGATAGAGGACCTCCTCGACCTGCCTGGGGAGGCGGTGGACCTCGTCGATGAAGAGCACGTCGCCCTCGTCGAGGTTCGTGATCACCGCGGCGAGATCCCCGGGCCGGTCGAGGGCGGGACCCGAGGTGGCGCGGAGGTTCGCTCCCATCTCCGTGGCGACGATCCCGGCGAGGGAGGTCTTGCCGAGCCCGGGAGGGCCCGAGAAGAGGACGTGGTCGACGGGCTCTCGGCGGGCCGCCGCCGCCTCGACGAGGATCGACAGGCGTTCCTTGAGGGGTTCCTGGCCGATGAACTCGCTCATGCGGCGGGGACGCAGCCCGGCCTCGAGCTCGGCCTCTGCCGGGTCGGCGACGGTGGCGAGGATCCCTTCTTCCCTCACGACGTGGCTCCGAGTCGTTGGAGGGCCCGGCGGACGGCCTCTTCGACCGACGCCTCCGCCGGCACCTCGGCGAGGACGCGGCGGATCTCGTCGTCGCGGTAGCCGAGGGCTTCGAGGGCCTCGCGCACCTCGGCCCCGGGTCCTCCGCCGAGGACGTCGGCGTCGGCGAGCTCGAGTCGTGGTCGGAGCTCGAGCATGAGCTTCTGAGCGCTGCGTCTGCCGATGCCCGGTACCGCGGTGAGGGCGGCGACGTCCTCGGTGACGACGGCTCGGCGAAGCTCCTCCGGGCCGAGGGTGCCGAGGATCCCGAGGGCGACCCGGGGTCCGACTCCCGACACGCCGAGGAGGAGCCGGAAGAGGTCCCTCCGGTCGGCCTCGAGGAAGCCGAAGAGGGCGAGGGCGTCCTCGCGGACGTGGAGATGGGTGTGGAGGACGACCTCCTCCCCCACCGGGGGCAGGGCCGCGAGGTCCTTCGGCGTCGTGGTCACCTCGTAGCCGATCCCGCCCACCTCGACGGTGACGACCTCCGCGTCCTTGGCGACGAGCAGACCCCGGAGTCGGCCGATCATCCGATGACCCCTCGACGGCGAGCCGGGAGGTGCTGGAGGTGGCAGAGGGCGACGGCGAGGGCGTCGGCGGCGTCGGCCGGCCGCGGCGCGGCGGTGAGGCCGAGCCGTAGCTCGAGGAGTCGCTGCACCTGCTCCTTCGGCGCGTCGCCGGTGCCCACGAGGGCCTTCTTCACGCCCGAAGGGCTGTACTCGGTCACCGGGATCCCGGCCTCGCCGAGCACCAAGAGCGCGACCCCCGATGCCCGGGCCACCCCGATGGCGGTCTGCAGGTTCCGGTTCACGAACACCCGCTCGATGGCCGCCGCGTCGGGGCGATGGTCGGCCACCACCGCGGCGAGGTCCCGGCGCAGCTCGACGAGGCGCAGCTCCGTCGGGGCATCGGGCGGGGTACGGATGACCCCTGCGGCGACGGCGACGGGCCCGGCGGCGTCGGCACGAACGAGGGCGTAGCCGGTGGTGGTGAGGCCGGGATCGATCCCGAGTACGAACATACGTTCCCCAGTGTAGGGGTCGGGGGATCGGGCACCAAGGACTCGCTCAGGTGACCTCGGCGAGGAGCTCGTCGGGGATCTCGAAGTTCGCGTAGACCGCCTGGACGTCGTCGAGGTCTTCGAGCGCCTCGACGAGCCGGAGCACCCGTGGGGCGCCGGCGGCGTCGAGGGGCACCGTGGCGGTGGGGAGCCGGGTCACCTCCGCCGACTCGATCTCGACCCCGGCGTCCTCGAGGGCCGCTCGCACCCGGTCGACGTCGCCGGGCCCGGTCACGATCTCCCACTCGTCGTCGTCGCCGCGGACGTCCTCGGCGCCGGCTTCGAGGGCCGCGAGGAGCACGGGCTCCTCGTCGCCCCGGGCGAGCACGAGGCCCCGCTGTTCGAAGAGGTACGACACCGATCCCGGCTCACCGAGGCTGCCACCGTGGCGGGTGAAGGTGGCCCGGACGTCGGAGGCGGCGCGGTTCCGGTTGTCGGTGAGGACCTGGACCAAGAGCGCGACCCCGCCCGGGGCGTACCCCTCGTACCAGATCTCCTCGT
>DRQR01000017.1 GCA_011371355.1 Actinomycetota bacterium | reverse complement strand
CCGAGCTCGGGGGGTGCGACGACGACGGTCTCCCCGTCGACCGTGGGAGGAGGCAGGTCGATGGGCGCACCGTCGGGTCCGTAGAGGCGGATCTCGGCCTCCTCGACCGGCGCCTCGAAGACGAGCCGGAGCTCGTCGGGGGACGTCGAGAGGACCTCGTCGGGTGCGGGCACCGCGCGGGTGGGGCCGGTGGCCCAGGCGACGAGCGCGGCGACGAGGAGGGTGGTCATGGGTATCGGGCGGCGAGGATGCCGGCGAGGGTGTCCGCGAGGTCTTCCCGCGCGGTGCCGAACCCGAACTCCCAGACGATCCGGCCTTCGTCGTCGACGACGAAGAGGGTGGCGGTGTGCCCGACCTCGTAGTCGGTGTCGCCGGGCTCGTGGGGTTCGATCTCGTAGCGGACGCCGAAGGCCTCGGCGGCCTCGGCGAGGGCGGCGTCGTCGGGGGCGACGAGCGCGTGGTACCGGTCGACGAAGACGTCGAGGTACCGGGCGATCTCGGCTCCCTCGTCCCGTTCGGGATCCACGGTCACCATGGCGACCTCGATCCGCGCGGCCTCCTCGGCGGGGAGCAGGGACAACGCCTTCCCGACGTCGGCGAGGGTGGTCGGGCAGACGTCGGGGCACGACAGGTACCCGAAATAGACGAGGAGGAGCCCATCGTCGGAGGCGACCGGGTGGTACTCGACGGGGGGGTCGACGGCGTGATCGACGAAGGCGACGTCACCGACCTCCGGGGGCGGGAGGCGCCGGTAGCCGGCCCACTCGTCGACGGTCTCGTAGGGCGGCTCGGAGGCCGTCGTCTCGAAGTCGACCCGGGGAGCCCCCCCGCACGCGGCCGCCGCCAGCAGGAGGCCGGCGACGGCCGCGAGCGTCGGGAGGCGGCTCATCCCTCGATCGCCTTCACGGGGATCTCGAGTTCGAGGCTGCAGCCGTTGTCGAACTCGAAGGTGACGGGGACGGTGTCCCCCGCGACGAGCTCGGTCTGAAGCTGCATCGCCATGGCGTGGAGCCCGCCGGGCTCGAGCAGGGCGGTGCCGCCGGCGGGGACGACGATCTCGCCGCCTTCCACGGGGGCCATCTTCATGACCCCGTCCTCCATCGTCGTCTCGTGGAGCTCGACCGTCTTCGCGAAGTCGGCCTCCACCGCCACGAGGGCGACGTCGGCGGGGCCGTCGTTCCGGACGGTGGCGTAGATCGCGGTGTTGTCGCCGGGGGGAACCCGGACGAAGGCGTCTTCGACGGCGAGCTGATCGCAGGTCGTCGCCGTCGGGGTCGTGGGCTCGCCCGCGCCGCCCGCCGAGCAGGCGGCGGCGACCAAGGCGAGCGCGAGCGCGAGTAGTCGTCGCATCGGAGATCACTCCTCTCGTCTGAGGTGGTCGGGTCGCCGAAGGAGGCTCGGCGACGGGATTCAACCGACCGGGACGGGAGGACCGCGACGGCGGATCGCCGCGAGATGGGCGGGGGCCGGGACGAAGGGGAGGCTGGGTGCGGTGAATCGGGTCCGCTCGAAGGCGGCGACGGGCGGTCGGACGCGCCCGGCGGTGTGCCGGACGAGGCGGATGCCGGCCCTCGCCGCTCGAACGAGGATCCAGGCGACGACGGGTTGGAGGACAGCGCCGAGCCAGAAGGCCTCGTGGTGGAGCAGGTCGGCGGCTCGTCCTCCGGCCGCGAGGAGCTCGGTGAGCTCCTGCACACCGAAGAGCGCCACCTGGAGGGCGGCGAGGCGCCGCACCGAGGGACCGGGGCCGTCGAACCGGAGGCTCCGGAGGCCGAGGGAGACGACGGCGAGGAGGCCGAGGGGGACGGCGAGGCCGGCGAGGTAACCGAGGTAGCCGTGGACGTCGCCGCCGATCCCCTCGGCGAGGGCGTAGGCGAGCTCGTGGGCGACGAGGACACCCAGTCCGGCCGAGGCGAGGAGCCGTGCCATGCGCGGAAGCCTACCGGTCCCCGGGATCGGTCGAGCTCGGGGTGAGGAGGATGCCCCCGCAGGCCCGGCAGGAGATCGTCGCCGCCTCCCCGCCGGCCCACTGGGCCCGGCGGTGCTCCTCGATGCACGCGACGCAGTACCGGGCTCCACAGGCGGGACATGCGAGGTGGCTGGTGGGGGTCGGCCCCCCGCACACCCCGCATCGCATCCTGCCGTGGGCCTCCACGGGCCCACCCTCGCCGACCGCGGCTCGGCGCACCAGGGCCGAAGGTCCCCCCTCGGATCGGTATCGTCCCGGTCATGGTCTCCTCGAGAACCCTTCCGCTCCGCGACTGGATGGGCGGCGTCGTCGCCGAGGTCGAGGAACGGTCCGAGCGGTACCGGGCCGTCACGCCCGTCGGCGAGCAGCTACGGCGGGTGGCGGTGGTCCTCGTCGTCGCCGCCGTGGTCCTCCTCCTCATCGAGTTCGGGGGTCGCCCGGAGGTCGCCCTGCGGTTCGTGGCCGGTGAGGACCCCCGACTGGGCGTCCTCGTGTGGTGGGCGACGGTGGCCGTCGTCGGCTACGTGGGTGGCCCGCTGCTCGCCGCCCGGGTGCTCGGAGACGACCCGGCGACCTACGGGCTACGTCGCCGGGTGCGGGGGATCGCCCCCTACCTCGTCCTCTACGTCCTCTCGCTGCCCTTCATCGCCCTCGCCGCCTCCGACCCGTCCTTCCTCGACCGGTACCCCTTCTACCGGCTCGCTCCCGGCGAGCCGTGGTTCCCGGCGCTGTGGATCTGGTGGGGCTTCTATGCCCTCCAGTTCGTCGCCCTCGAGTTCTTCTTTCGCGGGTTCCTCGTCCACGGGCTGCAGGACCGCTTCGGGGTCGGCGCGGTCTTCGTCATGGTGGTGCCCTACGCCCTCATCCACGTCC
This sequence comes from Actinomycetota bacterium, assembly GCA_011371355.1. Classification (GTDB taxonomy): domain Bacteria; phylum Actinomycetota; class Acidimicrobiia; order Spongiisociales; family UBA5794; genus DRQR01. The sequence goes on along the minus strand of DRQR01000017.1, from coordinate 4,585 downwards.
ACAAGCCGTTCCCCGAGGCCCTCGCGGCGATCCTCGGCGGGACGGTCCTCGGCCTGCTGAGCCTGGAGGGTCGGAGCATCTGGCCGGCGGCGGGGCTCCACGTGGCGGTGGCGGCGACGATGGACCTCCTCGCCCTCGGGGTCGGGTCGTGACCCGACGGGTCGCCGAGGCCCTGGCGACGGGGTTCGGCGCCGCCTGCCTGGCGGCCGCGGCGTTCCGCCGGGGACCTCTCCGACTCGTCGCCCCGGTCCTCGCCGGGGCGGCCGGCGTGGTCTCCGGCCGGCGAGGCATCTACCGCTGGGCCTCCCCGAGGGGTTGGGTGGCCTTCGGACTCGACGCGACGTGGAATCTCGCCGGGACCACCGCGGGCCTCGCCATGCACGTCCTGCAGTGGGCCCTCGGAACGTCGGGAACCTATCGGGCCGACCTGTCGGAGCGGGCGGATCTCCACGTCTACGAGGCCGGACCCTCCTTCCATCCCGACTTCGCCCTGACCTGGGGGACGGTGGTGTCGAACGCCGGTGGGCGGGTCGGCCTCGACCCGGCCACCCCCGAGGGCCGGCGTCGTCGTCGGTTCGTCGTGGCCCACGAGGCCCTCCACGTCTGGCAGCAGCGTTGGCTCGGACCCCTCTACCCCATCGTCTACGGAGGTTGGGTGCTCGGCGGCGCCGCGGTCGCGACGGTCCTGTGGTGGCGGCGGGGAGGCTCCTGGCGGCGCACGGTGACGACCCTCGCCTACTACGACAACCCCTTCGAGTACTGGGCGTATCGCCGCGACGACCACTGGCCGCCCCGCGGTGCCGATCCCGCGCTCGCCTGGGGTGGCGGCGGCCGCCACCCGGCGGTGGCGCGTGCCGGGGAGGGACCGCTCCTCGGCTGAGCCCGACGAGCATCGGCCCGGCGGTCCGGAGGCCCCGGGGGCGACGGAAGGTACGACCCCCAGACGATGAGATCTCGCGCCACCCCGGCGGCGGTTGCGCTATATTCGGTGACGTACTGACCGTTTGGTCAGCCACGGAGCCCGTCGAGCGAAGGAACGGAGCCATGCAGGGTGTCGTCGACACGTTGTTCCCGCTGCTGCTGCGGGAGTGGAAGGAGAGCTGGGTCGCGGCGACGAACTCGCCGGGCGAGCTCAAGTGCCAGGTCGAGCTCGCCTGGGGCGACGGCTACGCCGACGGCGAAGAGCTCATCGCCGCGATGGACGCCGCCGGGGTCGAAACGGTCCTCGCCACCGATCTCCTCGCCTGGTCGTACACGCGGCAGACCCGCTTCGCCCTCGACATGACCGACACGATCGTCGACCTCATGACGAAGTATCCGGGGCGGATCTACGGCCTCGCCGACTACGACCCCCTCCACATCCAAGCAGGCCTCGAGAAGGTGGAGCGTGACTGCCTCGAGCGCGGCTTCAAGGGCGTCTACCTCCACATCTACGGGTACGACATCGGCCTCGACGATCGACGGATGTATCCCCTCTACGCCCTCTGCGAGGCGAAGGGGATCCCAGTGTCGATGCAGATCGGCCACGTCCTCGAGGCGATGCCCTCCGAGCACGGCCGACCGATCCAGCTCGACCGGATCGCCTGCGACTTCCCCGACCTCACCCTCGTGGGCACCCACACCGGCTGGCCGTGGGTCGAGGAGGCCCTGGCGGTCGTCACGAAGTGGCCGAACGTCTACCTGTCGACGAGCGCCTGGCTGCCGAAGTACTTCTCCCCCGCCCTGCGCTCGTTCTTGAACTCGAACGTCGGCCGGGAGAAGATCCTCTTCGGCTCGAACGGCCTCGATTGGCGACGCTACCTCGCCCAGTGGGCCGAGCTCGGCCTGTCGGAGGAAGCCTCTCGAGCGATGCTCGTCGACAATCCCAAGCGGGTCTTCGGCCTCCCCTGACGGCTCAGACGGCGACCGCCACCGGCGAGGCGCGCCGCGTCCGAACCGCGGCGTGGAGGACGACGACCCCGAGGGCGAAGACGACGACGCCCGTGCCCTGGTGGACGAGCGCGAGCCACATGGGCACCCCGTAGACGACGACCCCGATCCCGAGCGCGACCTGGACGGCCACCACCCCGGCGAGGACGGTGGCCGCGGCCCGGGCCGGAGCGGGCGCATCGGCCTGGCGTCGGTAGGCGGCGGCGACGGCGACCGCCACGGCGAGGACCACGAGAGCGAACCACCGGTGGGTCCAGTGGGCGGTGAGGGGCGTCCCGAGCCGCTCCCACCACCCGACCGCGCCACCCCACACCCCCGGCGGTACGAGATACCCGAACATGAGCGGCCAGGTACTCGAGACGTGGCCGGCCTTGAGCCCGGCGACGAAGCCGCCGAGGGCGATCTGGACCACGATCACCCCGCCGAGCAGCCACGACCCCAGACGGAGCCCCTCGTCGACGGCTCCCCCCTCGGCGGCGCCGAGGCGATCGAGCGCCATCCAGAGGGCCACACCGAGGATGGTCAGGGCGACGAGCAGGTGGAGGGTGAGCCGGAGGTGACTCACCGCGGGCCGATCGACGAGGCCGGAGGCCACCATGACCCACCCGAGGGCTCCCTGCAGGCCGAAGAGGGCCACGAGGCCCCAGTAGGGCAGCGAGGCGCGCACCCCGAGACGACGTCGCCACATCAGGACGACGAGGGGCACGACGACGGCGAGCCCGGCGATCCGGGCGAGGAGTCGATGCCCCCACTCGATGAGGAAGATGCGCCGGTACTCGGCGAGGGTCATGCCGGCGTTGACGATCCGATACTCGGGAGTCTTCTGGTAGGCGGCGAACGACTCTCGCCAAGCCGCGTCGGACAGGGGCGGGAGGACCCCGGTGATCGGGTCCCACTCCACGATGGACAGGCCCGCCCGGGAGAGGCGGACGTAGCCGCCGACGACCACCATGAAGCCCACGACCCCCGCGACGAGCAGCAGCCAGCGGACGATCGGGTCGCGGAGGGAAGCCGTCGACATCGCCGCGATCCTACTCCGAGTTCGAGGGCGCCCCGTCCGAGGCCGCCCCGCACTCCCGGACGGGTCGAGCTCACCCGGCCGGCGAACCCGGTCGCCTCCCGGCGGTGCCGGTCGGGCGCAGCCCGAGCTCGTCGACCCGCTCCCCCACGAAGCCGGGGAGCGGCACGGCCCGTCGGCGCTCGGTGTCGAGGTGGACGGCCACGAACTCGCTGACGGCGGCCTCGACGTCGGCCTCGAGGTCGCGGAGATGGTGGACGAAGCGGAGGATCTTGTCGCCCACCTCCGTCACCTCGGTGTCGACGACGACCAAGGCCCCCGCGCCCAGCTCGGCTCGGTAGAGGATGTGTTGTTCCACGGCGGCCATGCCGCGCCCGTGGTCCCGCATCCACCCCGGGGTCAGCCCCAGGGCCCCGTAGAGCTGCCAGCAGGCCGCCTCGAACATCGCCTGGTAGAAGCGGATGTTCAGATGGCCCATGTGGTCGAGCTCCCACTGGCTGACGACGCCCCGATAGGTCTCCATGCCCACCTCCGTCGGATCCCCGTCCGTCGCCGACTCCCCCTTCCGGGGTCGCGAAGCTAGTCGACGGCGACCGGACGACCCTCCGCCGCCCACTCCGGGAAGCCGCCTTCGAGGCGCCGAGCCCGCCGTCCCGCCCGCAGGAGCGCCCGGACCGCTTCGTCGGCGTAGACGCAGTAGGGGCCTCGGCAGTAGGCGACGACCTCCTCGTCGGCGGGCAGGGTGGGCAGGAGCTCGTCGAGACGATCGGGGGGCACCGAGACCGCGCCGGGGAGATGCCCGGCCCGATACTCCTCGGCGGGGCGGACGTCGACGACGGTCACCGCCCCGTGCTCCATGAGGACCGCGAGCTCGTCCCGTCCGATCGTCGGCAACCCCCGACGATCTCCCAGGTAGTCCCGCGCCAACTCCGTGATGCCGTCGAGGCGCGTCTCGGCGACCTCCCGCATCCCCGCCCACAGCCCGTAGACGTCGTCGCCGGCGAGGCGGTAGTAGACGTGGGTCCCGTCCCGCCGCCGTGCCACGAGCCCGGCGCTCGCCAACGCCCGGAGATGGTGGGAGGTGTTCGCGACGCTCTGGTCGATGGCCCGGGCGACCTCCCGAACGCTGCGTTCGCCCTGGGCGAGGAGCTCGACGATCTCGGCGCGTCGGCCGTTGGCGAGCGCGGCGGCGACGGTGGCGAAGCCGTCGTAGAGCGCCTCCTTGGCCGCACGCTCGCCCCGGGGTCGCGGCATCGGTCCTCCCTCGCCTCTCGATCCACGGCGTATTCAAACATCCGTTTGAAGATCGGGGTGGGCCGGCGGTAGGTTGCCCGGGAGTCGTCGAGGGACCCCGAGCGCGTCGTGGCCACACCCATCAGCGCCCACGTCCACCCGACCCGCACCCCGCCCGTCGTCGCCGACGCCGGGGAGGTCGGCGGTTGACCGTGCGACTGGGCATCGGGCCCAATCTCGCCCAGTTCCTCCTCCTCGTCGCCGTCAACATGCTCGTCGGGGGCATGCTGGGCCAGGAGCGCACCGTCCTCCCCCTCCTCGCCCGCGACGAGTTCGGGGTCGACGGCGTGGCGGCCACCCTCACCTTCATCGTCGCCTTCGGCGTGGTGAAGGCGATCACGAACT
>DRQR01000016.1 GCA_011371355.1 Actinomycetota bacterium | reverse complement strand
GGGTGGCCGCGGTGCTCGAGGCGCTCGAAGCGTGCCGGGCCACGGCGGAGGACCTCGGGGCGGCTCGCGTCCTGGCGGTCGCCACCTCGGCGACCCGTGACGTCGACGACCCGGGAGCGTTCCTCGACGCCGCCGAGGAGGTGCTCGGGGTCCGGCCGCGGACGATCTCGGGCCTCGAGGAAGCCCGCGCCTCCTACCGGGGCGTCCTCGCCGGTACGGGCTTCGCCCCACCCCTCACCGTCGTCGACGTCGGTGGAGGCTCGACCGAGATCGTCTCGGGCGGCGGCCCCGAGCCGGAGCGGGTCCTGAGCATCGATCTCGGTTCCGTCCGGCTCACCGACCGGCTCCTCCGCCCCCTCCCGGCGGACCCGGACCGGCTCGCCGCCGCCCGGGCGATGGCTCGGGAGCACTTCGCCGCGTCGGGACCGGCCGAGGGCACCGTCGTCGCCGTCGGGGGTACCGCGGCCACGGTCTCCCGCCTCGTCGAGGGGGATCCCCGGGCGACGATCGGCCTCGACGACGTCGAGGCGGTGATCGCGCGTCTCGCTCCCCGGGACGTCGGCGGGATCGCGGCCCTCGGCGTCCCCGAGGGGCGGGCCGACGTGATCCTCGGGGGCGCGATCGTCCTCGCCGCGGCGCTGGCCGCCCTCGAGGTCGACGAGTTCGTCGTCTCCCGCCACGACCTCCTCGACGGCTTCGCCGCGGCGCTCGCCGGGGGTCAGGACTCCTGAGCCTCGGCCGCCACCGCCTCGGCGAGGTGGGCGGGCAGCTCCTGGTAGTGGTCGAACTCGGCGGAGAACCGACCCCAGCCCTGGGTGATGGAGCGGAGGTCGATGGCGTAGGTACGCAGCTCGGCCGTGGGCACGAGGGCGGTGATCTTCTGCTTCCCGCCCGCGACGGCCTGGGTTCCCTGGACCTGACCGCGACGCGCCGAGAGATCCCCCATGACGTCGCCCTGGTACTCGGAGGGCACGACGATCTCGATCCGCGAGATCGGCTCGAGGACGATCGGCGCGGCCTGCTCCATCGCCGCCTTGAAGGCGAGGCGACCCGCCATCTTGAAGCTCATCTCCGACGAGTCCACCGAGTGGTACTTGCCGTCGACGAGCCGGACCCGGACGTCCACCACGGGGAACCCGACGACCCCACCGTCGGCCATCGTCTCGACGATGCCCTTCTCCACCGCCGGGATGAACTGTCGAGGGATCGCTCCCCCCTTGATCTCGTCGATGAACTCGAACCCTTCGCCCCGGGGCAGGGGTTCGATGACGATCTGGGCCACACCGAACTGTCCGTGGCCGCCCGTCTGCTTCTTGTACTTGCCCTCGGCCTCGGCGCGTTTCGTGATCGTCTCCCGGTAGGGGACCCGGGCGGGCTCGACCTCGACGTCGACGCCGAACTTGCGGCGGAGCTTCTCCAGGGTGATGGTGAGGTGGGTGTCGCCCATCCCCTTGAGCAGGGTCTGGCGAGTCTCGTCGTCCCGCTCGACGACGAGGGCCGGGTCCTCGTCGAGGATCCGGCGGAGGGCGTTCGCGAGCTTGTCCTCGTCGGCCTGGCTCTTCGCCTTGATCGCGTAGGCGAGGACCGGCTCGGGGCGCTCGATCGGCGGGAGCTTCACCGGCTGGTTCTTCGGGGCGAGGGTGTCGCCGGTCTTCGTGTCGTTGAGCTTCGCCGCCGCGGCGAGGTCTCCCGCCGGCGCGGCGTCGACGAGTTCGGTCTCCTTCCCGACCATCGCCGCGATCTTCGTGAGCTTCTCGTCGACCCCGGAACGGGTGTTCGTGAGCGTCGTCTCCGGCTTGACCGTGCCCGAGACCACCTTGAACACCGAGATCTGACCCACGTAGGGGTCGGCGAAGGTCTTGAACACGAAGGCGAGGGGAGGGCCCTCGGGGTTCGGTTCGATCTCCACCGGCTCGTCCCCTGCGTAGGCGATCGTCGGGCCCCGGTCGAGCGGCGACGGTCCCAGCTCGACGACGAAGTCGGCGAGCCGGTCGACCGCGATGGGTCCGGTCGCCGAGCCGCAGACGACGGGGAAGACCTTCGCCTCGGCGATGCCCCGGGCCATCACCCGCTCGAGCTCCTCCACCGAGGGCGTATCGCCCTCGAGGTACCGCTCGAGGAGCTCGTCGTCGGCGACGACGATCCCCTCGACGAGGTTGTCGTGGACCTCGTGCTCCCGTTCGGCGAGCTCCTCGGGGATCGGCACCTCCTCGGCCCGTCCCGAGTCGTAGACGTAGGCGGTGTCACGGAACAGGTCGGCGACGCCGTGGAAGGCCGCCTGCTCACCCACGGGGAGCTCGATGGGGGCGACGCCCTGACCGAAGCGGTCCCGGAGCTCGTCGAGGACCCGGTCGAAGGAGGCCCGCTCCTTGTCGAGCTTGTTGACGAAGATCATCCGAGGCACGCCGAGGTCGCGGGCCACCTCCCAGGCGTACTCCGTCTGGACCTGGATGCCCTCGACGGCGTCGACGACGAAGACCGCGAGGTCGGCGACGCGGAGGGCGGCGTGCACGTCGCCGACGAAATCGGGATAGCCGGGCGTGTCGATGAGGTTGATCTTGTGGCCCCGCCACTCGAAGGGGGCGATCGCGAGGGAGAGGGACATCCCCTTCGCGTGCTCCTCCGGGTCGAAGTCCATCACCGTCGTCCCCGCCTCGACGCTGCCGAGGCGATCGATGGCGCCCGCCCGGTAGAGGAGCGCCTCGGCGAGCGTGGTCTTCCCCGATCCCGAGTGACCGACCAGGGCGACGTTGCGGATCTTCTCGGACGGGTACACCTTCACCGTGGTTCCCTCCATGCTCGGACCTTTCGGCGAAGGTTACCCGCCCGGAGGTCCCCCCTTCCATGGCGGTACCCTCCCCGGCAACGGCCCGGGTGGCGGAACCGGCAGACGCGGCGGACTTAAAATCCGCTGCCCTTCGGGGCGTGGGGGTTCGAGTCCCTCCCCGGGCACCACCCGGTCACCCCTCGCCCGACGACGACGGCGACGGTTGCTCCCAGGAGCAGTCCCCCGACGACGTCGGAGAGCCAGTGGACGCCGAGGGCGGTCCGGGACCAGGCCATGGCCACGGCGTAGGCCGCGACGCCGACCCTGACCGGTGTGGGGGGTCGGAGGAGGAGCGCCGCGCCGGCGATGGCCGCCGCGGCCGTGGCATGGGCCGACGGAAAGCTCGCCGATACGACCTCGACGAGCCCGTCGGGAGGCCGCGGGCGGCCGTAGAGGGCCTTGAAGGCGAAGGCGAGCACGGTGGCGACGCCGAGGCTCCCCACCCAGAGCACGAGGGCGCAGCGACGACGACGGAGCGCCGTGACGGCCACCGCGGCGGCGACGAGCCCCGTCCCGAGGGGGCTTCCCACGACGTCGAGGACTCGGGCGAGGGGGAGGAGCCAGGTGGGGGTGGCGAGCCCGTGCCAGGCGGCATCGAGCGGGTCGACGACCCCGGGGGCGAGGCCCACGAGGCCGAACCAGGCCGCGGTCGCCGCGAGGAAGACCACGGACCACCCGGGTGGGGCGATGTCGTCGGGCACGAACCTCCTCGGACGCCTCCGGCGAGCGTACCCCGCCGCTCAGGTTCGGCGCCCGGAATGCCGATACGAAGGGCACGGCGGGCGATACGCTGACCGCCGGAAGGAGCGTGGGTGTTCGGTTTCGGTGGAGTGGACCGGAGGGTCGGTGACGAGGGGGCACCGCCGCGGCCGGTGCTCCGGTACGTCGCCGGGCTCGTGCTCATCGCCGTCATGGCCGGCGCCTCGACCCTCATCACCTCCCGCCTCCTCGCCCGGCAGGAGGCCGACGCCGCGATCATCCAGCTCGCCGCACGTCAGGGTCGATCGGCCCGGCAGATCGGTGCCCTCGTCTCCACCCCGGGAGCCCTCGGGCTGCCCGAGAACGTCGTCGAGCTGACCACCCTTCGCCAGCGGCTCGCCGACGACTTCACCGCCCTGGTCCGGGGCGACGCCGCCCGCGGGATCCCGGCCGCCGACGAACCCTCGGTGCGGCGCGCCCTCGACGACGCCGCCCCGGCCCTCGATCGGCTCCTCGCCGCCGTCGACGAGGTCCTCGGGGTCCTCGACGAGGGCGGGCGGGTCCCCGGGGAGCTCGCCGACGAGGTCGCGGGCGCCGCCGGGCTCTTCGACGCCCAGATGGGGACGGTCGTCTTCCAGGCCCAGGTGGCCGCCGAGGCGAAGGTGGCCGAGCTCCGTCAGATCCAGCTCCTCCTCCTCGCCGCGACCCTCGTGGTCCTCGTCCTCGAAGGGATCTTCCTCTTCCGTCCCGACGCGAAGCGCCTCCTCAACCTGTGGGACGAACGGGCGAAGGCGGACGAGGCCCTCGATCCGGCCCGGCTGTCCTACCTCGCCCGCTACGACCCGCTCACCGGACTCATCAACCGGACGCTGTTCACCGATCGGCTCCACGGCGCCGTGGCCCGGGCCCGGAGAGACGGGGGGCTCGTCGCCGTGATGTTCCTCGACGTCGACGAGTTCAAGGACGTCAACGACCGGTACGGCCACGCCGCGGGCGACCAGCTCCTCCGCCAGATCGCCGAGCGGCTCGTCGAGTCGGTGCGCGAATCGGACACCGTCGCCCGCCTCGGCGGCGACGAGTTCACGGTCATCCTCGAAGGCGGCAATCGGGTCGAGGACGCCGGCCGGGTGGCCACGAAGATCCTCTCCGCCCTCCGACGTCCCTACCGGATCGGCGAGATCGACGTCCAGGTGACCACGTCGATCGGGATCGCCATCTTCCCCGTCGACGGGGAGACCGCCGACGAGCTCGTCAAGGCCGCGGACCTGGCGATGTACGCGGCGAAGGCCGCCGGCCGGAACTCCTACCAGTACTTCACGAGGGAGCTCCGCAAGGAGACCTCCGAGCGACTCTCCCTCATCGACGGGTTGCGCCACGCCCTCGAGACCGGGGACCGTCTCGAGCTCGTCTACCTGCCCACCGTCGACCTCGAGACCGAGCAGGTCGTCGCGGTCGAGGCCCTGCTGCGGTGGGAGCATCCCGAGCTGGGCCCGGTGCCGCCGACCCGCTTCGTGCCCCTCGCCGAGGACACCGACCTCGTCGTGCCGATGGGCGAGTGGGTCCTCGAACGCGCCTGCCGCGACATGCGCGAGTGGCTCCGGCAGGGGGTCACCGGGTTCCGGGTGTCGGTGAACGTCTCGGCCAGGCAGTTCCGCCACGACGATCTCTTCGGGACCGTCGATCGAGTCCTCTCCCTCGCGGACCTCGATCCCCGACGCCTCCAGCTCGAGCTCACCGAGGCGGTCTTCACCGACGACGCCGAACGGGCGATTCGCTGCCTCGAACGTCTCCGCAATCGGGGTGTCGTGACCCTCGTCGACGACTTCGGCACCGGCGCGATCTCCCTCGGGTTGCTGCCGACGATGCCGATCGTCGGCCTCAAGGTGGATCGGAGCTTCGTCGAGCGCCTCGAGAAGCCCGAGGCCCGGGCCGTGGTCTCGGCCGCGGTGGCGCTCGGGGAGCGACTCGGCCTCGCGGTGGTCGCCGAGGGCGTCGAGACCCGGGAACGGCTCGACGTCCTCGTCGAGCTCGGCTGCCGTCGCATCCAGGGCTTCCTCGTGTCCGAGCCCCTCGCGGCGAAGGAGGTGCCGGCCTTCGTCGCCCGTCGGAACGCCTCGAGCCACGGACTCCCGGTGCGCTGACGTCTCAGCGGAGCGGCTCGACGCCGGCCTCGACGACGAGCTCGCCGTCGACGAGCCGAACCACGACGACGTCCCGTGCCGGGCCGCCGGTGAAGGTCACCGCGAGGAACTCGGGCTCCGCGGCGGCGACCGTCGCCACGTAGCCGGGTGCCGGGGCTGCCCACAGCAGGGTCACCGCGTCGTCTCGGGCCGCCACCGCGAGCCGTCCTCCGGCGACGGCGACGACCCGGCTCTCGGATTCCTCCGGGCGCGCCACCGGGTCGAGGTCGGTGGGGGGCACGACGCCGGTGGCTGCGGAGGCTCCTCCCTGGCCGCCGGCCCGGGGGGCCGGGGGACCGGACTCCCGATCGGACTCGGCGGTGGGTTCGAGGCTGCCGGAGGCAAGGGCTTCCCCGCTGGGCTCTCCGAGACCGATCGGTTGTCCGACGGGCAGGTTCGCCACTTCCGCCGCCGTGAGCGGGTGGAGGGGACGGTCGAGGACCTGTCCCCCGGCGACCGCCACGGCACCGGATGCGACGGCCACCGAGCCGACGGCGGCGAGCAGCCAGCCGGCGGCCAGGAGGAGTCGCTGCCGCATCGTGTCCAGCATGCCGGGGCGATCCTTTCGATGTCCCCAACGAGAGGCTAAGGAATTGCTAAGGACTCGTCGACGTGACACAGTTCATCCATGGCGGGGATCATCGTCATCGAAGACGAACAGCGGATCCGCGAGCTCGTCGTCGGCGTACTCGCCGAGGCCGGGTACGAGGTCGACGCCGAGGCCACCGCCCTCGTCGGTCTCCAGCGGATCGTCGAGCGCCGTCCCGACCTCGTGATCCTGGATCTGGGGCTCCCCGACCTCGACGGTGCCGAGCTCCTGAAGATGATCCGAGCCGTCACCGACGTCCCGATCATCGTCGCCACGGCGAGGAGCGCGGAGCGGGAGATGATCGCCGCCCTCGACGCCGGCGCCGACGACTACCTCGTCAAGCCCTTCTCCGTCGAGCAGCTCGTCGCCCGGGTTCGGGCGGTGCTCCGGCGGGTCGGGGCCGGCGCCTCGGAGGGCAGGCTCGTGGTCGGCGGCCTCGTCGTCGACCGGGCCGCCCGAGAGGCCACCCTGGACGGACGTCGGCTCCGGCTCAGTCCGAAGGAGTTCGATCTCCTCGCCTATCTGGCGGAGCGACCCGGCGAGGTGGTCACGAAGCGCCAGCTCCTCGCCGAGGTCTGGCGGGAGCCCTACGGCGGCTCGGAGAAGACCGTCGACGTGCACCTGTCGTGGCTCCGCCGCAAGCTGGGTGAGAGCGCCGCGGAGCGCCGGTACCTCCAGACCGTCTTCGGGGTGGGGGTCAAGCTCGTCGACCCCCGGGACCGATGAGGCGACGGCTCGCCCTCCTGTCGGCGGCCGTCTCCTCCCTCGTGGTCCTCGCCTTCCTCGTCCCCCTCGGGATCCTCGTGCGGAACCAGGCCCAGGACCGGGTGCTCCGCCGGGCCGAGCGGGACGCGCAGTCGGTGGCCGCCGCCCTCGCCGTCGCCGGCTCCTTCGATCCCGGGATCGGCCTCGGGCCGGAGCTCGCCGAGGGGGTGCTCAACGCCTTCGGCCGTCCGGCCACGATGTCGATCGTCTTCCCCGACGGGGCCATGGTCGGCCGCCAGGTGGAGGTGGGGGACAGCCTCGAGACCGCGCGCCGGGGCGCGGCCTTCACCGCCCACACCGAGGGAGGCGCAGAGGTGCTCGTGCCCGTCTTGGTCGCCGACACCCCGGAGGAGGGAGACGCGGTCGTGGTCAGGGTGTTCGTCGCCGCCGAGGAGCTGGGTCGGGGGGTGGCCGTCGCCTGGGCGATGCTCGCCGGCCTCGGGCTCTTCCTCGTCGGCGTCGCGGTGGCCGCCGCCGACCGTCTCGGACGGTCCATCGTCGAGCCGGTCGGCGAGCTCTCCGCGGCGGCCCGGGAGTTGGGGGAAGGCAACCTCCGGGTCCGGGTCGAGCCGGGCGGACCGCCCGAGATCGCCGAGGTCGGGGAGGCCTTCAACACCCTCGCCCGGAGGCTCGACGCCCTCCTCGCCGCCGAGCGGGAGTCCGTCGCCGACCTCTCCCATCGGCTCCGCACCCCCCTCACCGCCCTCCGGCTCCAGGTCGAGACCCTCACCGATCCCGAGGAGTCCGCCTCCCTCCTCGAGGACATCCACCGCATGGAGGCCGCGGTGGACGAGCTCATCGCCACGGCCCGGAGTCCCGCCGACGACGCCGGCGGGGCCCACGCCGACCTCGTCGAGGTCCTCGAACATCGGCTCGCGTTCTGGGAGGTGCTCGCCCGATCCCAGGATCGTCGAGTCGACGTCGAGGTGGCCCCGGGGAGCTACGAGATCCCGATGAGCGCCGCCGAGCTCGGCGCCCTCGTCGACGCCCTCGTCGACAACGTCCTCTCCCACACCCCTCCGGGCGCCGGTTTCCGGATCCTCGTGCGCACCGGCCCCACCGGTGCCGTCGAGCTCGTCGTCGAGGACGAGGGCCCGGGGTTCGCCGACCTCGGGGTGCTCCGGCGGGGCGTCAGCCGCGGGGGCGGGACCGGGCTCGGGCTCGACATCGTCGCCAAGGCCGCCAGGGCCACCGGTGGGGACGTCGTTATCGGGAGCGCCCCCGGAGGCGGGGCGCGGGTCCTCGTCGTCTTCGGGCCTCCCTGAGGGGCGGGCGGGTCGCCGCTGCGCGAGAATCCCGTCGACGACGAGCGAGAGGCACCGATGGCCATCGTCCCCCACGACGTCACCGAACCCCCACCGGGGTACCCGACCGACTGGATCGAGGACGTCGTCCTCAGGGACGGCACGGTGGTCCGGGTCCGGCCCATCCTCCCCGACGATGCGCCCGGCCTCGAGGACCTCGTCGGGCGGATGTCGGTCCGCTCCACCTACTTCCGGTTCTTCCGGGTCAAGCGCGCGCTCGAGCCCGAGGAGCTCGAACGGTTCACCCACCTCGACTACGACCGCCGGATGGCCTTCGTCGTCGTCGAGGGCGGACGGATCCGCGGGGTGGGTCGGTACGACGCCCTCCGCGACGAGCCCTCGGTCGCCGAGGTCGCGTTCGCGGTCGCCGACGCCGACCAGAACCGGGGCATCGGCACGCTCCTGCTCAACCTCCTCGCCGCCTACGCGAGGGAGCACGGGATCTCGGCCTTCCGCGCCCACGTCCTCGCCGACAACCGGGGGATGATGCGAGTGTTCCGCAACGCCGGGCTCCGACTCCGCCGCGAGCTCGAGGAGGGGGTGTACACCGTCGAGTTCTCCACCGCCGAGGACGAGGCGGTGCTCGAGGCCGAAGCCGCCCACGAGCGCGAGGCCATCGTCGCCTCCCTGCTCCGGATGTTCTATCCGAATTCGGTGGCGGTGATCGGGGCGAGTCGCGATCCCCACTCCATCGGTGGCCGGCTCTTCGCCAACCTCGTCGACGGGGACTTCACCGGGCCCGTGTATCCGGTGAATCCCCGAACCCGGGTCGTGCGGTCCGTCGCCGCGTATCCGAGCATCCTCGACGTGCCCGACACCGTCGATCTCGCCTTCGTCGTGGTCCCCGCCCCCCTCGTGCTCGACGTCGTGCGCGACTGCGCCGACAAGGGGGTTCGGGGCCTCGTCGTGATCTCAGCCGGTTTCGGGGAGACCGGGCCGGAGGGTCGACGCCGCGAGGCGGCGCTCCTCGAGCTCGTCCGGGAGGCCGGGATGCGGATGATCGGGCCCAACTGCATGGGGATCATCAACACCGACCCCGCCGTTCGTCTCGACGGCCAGTTCGGTCCGGTGCGGCCGCCTCGGGGCAACGTGGCGATCTCGAGTCAGTCGGGGGCGCTCGGCCTCGCCCTCCTCGACTACGCGAACGACCTGAACATCGGGATCTCCCACTTCGTCTCGGTGGGCAACGCCGTGGACGTCTCGGCCAACGACCTCCTCCTCTACTGGGAGGACGATCCGGCGACCGACGTGATCCTCCTCTACGTCGAGTCCTTCGGACACCCCCGGAGGTTCGGCCGGCTCGCCCGGAGGGTGGCCCGGCGCAAGCCGATCGTCGCGGTGAAGTCGGGCCGGACGGTGGCGGGAGCCCGGGCCGCGTCGAGCCACACCGGGTCCCTCGCGAGTCGAGACGTGGCCGTCGACGCCCTCTTCCGCCAGGCGGGGGTGATCCGTGTCGACACCCTCGAGGGCCTCTTCGACGTGACCGCGCTCCTCGCCAACCAACCCCTCCCCGAGGGGAACCGAGTGGCCGTGGTGACGAACGGCGGGGGCCCGGGCATCCTCGCCGTCGACGCCCTCGCCGCACGCGGGCTCGAGGTGCCCGAACTCTCCGAGGAGCTCCAAGGCCGGCTCCGGGCTCGCCTCTCCCCGGACGCGGCGGTGGCCAACCCCGTCGACATGATCGCCGCCGCGGGCCCCGACGAGTACCGCCACGTGCTCGAGCTGCTCTTCACCAGCGACGAGATCGACGCGATCATGGCCATCTACATCCCGGCGTCGCCGGAGGGCAGCGACCTCACCGTCGCCGCGATCCGGGAGGTCGCCGATCGCCACTACGGGAAGAAGACCTTCCAGACCGTCTACATGCGTTCGGAAGGCGCGCCGGTCGAGCTGTCGGGTCACCAGAGCCGGGTCCCCGCATACCCCTTCCCGGAACGGGCGGCCCGGGCCCTCGCCGCCGCGGTGGAGCGGACCCGGTGGCTCGAGCGACCCCAGGGCGTCGTCGTCCGCTTCGAGGACGTCGACGCCGACCGGGCGCGGCGGACGGTCGCCGCCGCCCTCGAGCGCCTCGGCCCCGAGGGCGGGTGGCTCGATCCCGACGAGGCGAACGCGATCCTCGCCGCCTACCGGCTCCAGACTCCGCCGGGCCGCCTGGCGAGGACCCCGGAGGAGGCGGTGGCGATCGCCAGGGAGATCGGGGGCCCGGTGGTCCTCAAGGTCGTCGCCGCATCGGTGCTCCACAAGTCGGACGTCGGAGGCGTCGTGGTCGGGGTCGAAGGCGACGACGCGGTCCGGGAGGCCTACCGGCGCGTCGTCGCCGTCGCCCCGGACGCCGAAGGCGCCCTCGTCCAGGCCTTCGTGCCCGGAGGCCACGAGGTGCTCGTGGGGATGGTCGAGGACCCGAACTTCGGACCCCTCCTCGTCTTCGGTCTCGGCGGGGTCTTCGTCGAGCTCATCGGCGACGTCGCCTTCCGCATCAACCCGATCACCGACGTCGACGCCGACGAGATGATCCGCGAGGTGCGGGCGGCGAGGCTCCTCGAGGGGTACCGCGGCGCCGAGCCCGGCGACGTCCCGGCGGTCCGGGAGCTCCTCCTCCGGGTCTCGAGCCTCGTCGAAGACCTCCCCGAGATCACCGAGATGGACCTCAACCCGGTGAAGGTCGGGGCGCCGGGCGAAGGCGCGGCGATCGTCGACGCCCGAATCCGGGTCGCTCCGGCCGCCGAGGCCTGGCGTCCCTCGCGGATCGATCGCCCGTTCCGGGTCGATCGCCCCACCGCCGACGAGTCGAAACAGGAGGCTCCAACCCGATGAAGGTCGTCGATCTCATGTCCACCGACGTCGTGACCGTCACCCCCGACACCGGGATCCGCGAGGCGGCTCGGCTCATGGTCCGCCATCGGGTGAGTGGGCTCCCCGTCGTCGAGGATCGCCTCGTCGGGATCATCACCGAGGCCGATTTCCTCCGCCTCGAGGTCGAGCGCCAGGAACGATTCCGAGCGGTCGAGACCGTCGCCGAGGTCATGTCCGGCGACGTGGTCACGATCGCTCCCGAGGCCACGCTCCACGAGGCGGCGAAGCTCATGGCCGACCGCGACGTGAAGCGCCTCCCCGTCGTCGACGACGAGGGGCGACTCCTCGGCGTGATCTCTCGATCCGACGTCGTCACCGTGTTCACCCGCCCCGACGACGTCATCGAGGACGAGATCCGCGAAGACCTGCTCCGTCGCGTCCTCTTCGTCGCCCCCGACACCATCGACGTCTCGGTCGACAACGGCGTCGTCGTACTCGCCGGGGAGATCGGGACGAGGACGGAGGCCCGGCTCCTCGAGGAGCTGACTCGGCGCCTCGACGGCGTCCTCCGGGTCGAGAACCGGCTGCGGTGGCGGCTCGACGACGTCGACGCCGAAGGGGACCGGTAGCATCGTCGAGCGTGTCGGTGATCCCACGATCCGTCCTCGAGCGGCTCGGCGCGTCGAGAGGAGCCGTCCCGTGTCCCGTCGATCCGGTCCTCGTCGCCCGAGCCGCCGGCCCGATCTTCGGGGAGGTCCGCTGGTTCTCCGAACCCGGGGGCCGGATCCGGCTCGGCCTGGGTCGGCAGCACCGATACGTGGCCGCCGGACCCGACCGATTCGCCACGCTCCGTGAGGCCCTCGTCGGTCGACCGGCGGGCGAGGTGGCCTTCGTCGGCTTCGGCTTCGACCCCGAGGGTCCCGCGAGCCCCGAATGGGCCGGGTTCCCCGCCGCGGAGGCGGTCGTCCCGGAGGTCTGGATCGAGGCGGGCTCGGCGGGGGCGACGATCGAAGTCCATCCCGAGGCGACCGGCGTCGTCGACCGGCTCGCCGAGCTCGAGGCGGTGCCGTCGGCGGGGGTGCTCGAGGTGGGTGACCACACGGTGACGTCGATCCCGGCGCCTTCGACGTGGCGGCGGGACGTGGCCGAGGCGGTGGAGGCGATCCGGTCGGGGACGATGACGAAGGTCGTGCTCGCCCGTGCCGTGAGGATCGTCTCCGCGGAGCGGCCCCACCCCTTCGAGCTCGTCGATCGGCTCGGCCTGCGCTATCCGGGTAGCTACACCTTCGCGTGGTCGCACGGCCCGGCGACGTTCCTCGGCGCCTCGCCGGAGCTCCTCGTCGCCTCCGACCTCGCGTGGGTGCGGTCGAACCCCTTGGCCGGCTCGGCGCCGAGGGGAGAGGGGGAGCTCGCCGACGAGGAGCTCGGCCGGGGCCTCATGGCGAGCCCGAAGGACCGACTCGAGCACGCGATCGTCGTCGACGACGTCGCCGCCCGACTCCGTCCCTTCGTCGAGGATCTCGAGGTGCCCTCCGAGCCGTCGCTGCGACGGATGGCGACGGTCCAACACCTCTCGACGACCATCGTCGGCCGGCTCGCCCGGCGGGTCCACCTCCTCGACCTCGTCGCGGCCCTCCACCCCACCCCGGCCGTGGGCGGCGCGCCCCGTGACGAGGCGGCCCGGTTCATCGCCAAGGTCGAGGCGATCGACCGCGGCTGGTACACCGGCGGGGTGGGTTGGGTCGACGGCACCGGACGAGGCGAGGTGGCGATCGCGCTGCGCTGCGGGCTGCTCGGAAGCGACGGGACGACGCTCTACGCGGGCGCAGGGATCGTCGCGGACTCCGAACCCGACGAGGAGCTCGTCGAGACCCGACTCAAGTTCCGTCCCCTCCTCGAGCTCCTCGCGGCGACCTGAGGCGTCGCTGGAGCTCGACGTTCGCCCGACGGTCGGTGGGGAGGCGGAGGAGCCGCGGGCCGGGCCGGACGAGGTCCCGTCGGAGCTCGGCCTCCGAGATCGTCGACGAGGCGGGCACGCCGAAGGCCTCGGCCACGGCGACGAGATCGGTGCCGTGGGGGGTGGCGAAGAGCTCCTCGAATCGGGGCTCGTCGAGGGTCTCGGCCTGGGGGAGGAGATGGAAGATCCCCCCGCCGTCGTTGTCGACGACCACGAGGCGGACGTCGAGTCCCCGCCGGGCGACCCAGCGGAGGGACGCCGCGTCGTGGAGCACGGCGAGGTCGCCGCTCAAGGCCACGACCGGGCCCTCCCCGACGAGGGCGACGCCGGCGGCGGTGGCCACGATACCGTCGATGCCGTTCGCCCCACGGTTGGCGAGGACGTGGAGGTCGGTCCGGGGAGGTCCGGCGAAGGCGTCGACGTCGCGGATCGGCATCGACGAACCGACGACGAGGGTCCCCGCAGGGGCCGCCGCGTGGACGGTCCGGGCGATCGACGGCTCGTTCGGGAAGGGGGCGGCGGCGAGGACGTCCTCCACGTGGCTCGCGGCGCGACGGTCCTCCCGCCGCCACGCCTCGAGCCATCCTTCCGGACCGGGCTCGAGGCGGCCGACGAGGGCGGCGAGGGTGGCTGCGGGATCTCCCGTGATCGTCCACGAGGCCGTGCCCAGAGGATCCCGCGCCCCGACGTCGTCGAGATGGACCTGCGGGACGTCTCCGACCTCGAGGCGGCGCCAGAGGGCCTTCGACGTGGGGAGGGCGCCGATCCGCAGGACGACGTCGGGCCGATGGAGGTCGAAGGCCTCGACGACGAGGTCGGGATGGTGGATCGTCGCCGGGGAGGGGAAGCGACACTGGACGTCGGCGAGGACGGGGGCGGCGAGCTCGGCCGCGACCATCGCCGCGGCCGCACCGAATCCGGGCCGCATCGGACCGCCGGCGACGATGAGGACCCGCCGGCCGGCCAGCCGAGCCGCGAGCCGGTCGAGGTCCTCGGGTTCGGGCACCCGGATCCCGGCGACGTGTCGGCGCTCCTCCGGCGGAGCGGGGACCTCGGGGACGGTGAGGGGCTCTCGGAAGGGCACGTTGAGGTGGACGGGGCCCGCCGGGGCGTCGACCGCCGCGGCCCAGGCCCGCGCCGCGAGGCTCGGGGCGGCCCGGGCGACGTCGTCGTCGGGCACGCCCGGGTCGAGGAAGGCCCGTACGTGGACGCCGAAGAGCCTCGTCTGGTCGGTGGTCTGCGGTGCCCCGGCGCCGCGGACCTCGGGGGGACGGTCCGCGGTGATCGACAGGAGGGGCACCCGGGCCTCGGAGGCCTCCACGATCGCCGGGAGATGGTGGGCGCCGGCGGTCCCGGAGGTCGTGAGGACCGCCACGGGGCGCCCCGTCGCCTTCGCCGCCCCGAGGGCGACGAAGGCCGCCGATCGTTCGTCCCAGACGACGTGGTGGTCGATGCGGGGCTCGACCGCGAAGGCGACGGCGAGGGGCGTGTGTCGCGACCCGGGGGACAGGAGGGCGGTGCGCAGACCCAGATCGGCGAGGGCGGCGACGAGTCGGGTGGCGAAGACGGCGGCCGGTTCCACGCGGGCAGGTTACCGACCCCCGACGAGGAGGCCGACGGAGACGAGCAGCGCGGTGACGAGCTGGAGGCGGGCGGTGCCGACGAGGACGCCCACGAGCCTCGAGGGATCCGAAGGGTCGGTGCGCCGGGCGAGCCGGAGGGCGCCGGGGGCGGTGACGAGCCCGAGGAGGGTCGTCGTCGGGAGGTACCCGGCGACCACGGCGACGGCGATCGCGGCGTAGGCGCCGCCGAGGAGCCCCGAGAAGAGGATCCGGGTCCGGCGATCACCGAGGATCACCGCGAGGGTCCGCTTCCCCGCCGCCTCGTCGCCGGCGCGGTCGCGCAGGTTGTTCGCGACGAGGATCGCCGCGGCGAAGGCCCCCATCGAGGCTCCGAGGAGCCAAACGCCGGACGGCGCCGTGCGGTCGAAGACGTAGCGGGTCCCGACGGTGGCGACGAGGCCGAAGAAGACGAAGACCGAGGCCTCCCCGAGCCCTCGATAGCCGTAGGGGATCGGGCCACCGGTGTAGCCCAGCGCGGCGAGGATCGAGGCCACGCCGATCCCGACGATCACCCATCCGGCATGGAGGGCGAGGTAGAGGCCGGCCGCCACGGCGAGGCCGAAGACGACGACGATGCCGCGGCGCATCGCGTCGGGGGCGATGAGTCCGGCCGCCACGGCACGGACCGGTCCCACCCGATCGTCGTCGACGCCGCGGAGCCCGTCCGACAGGTCGTTGGCGAAGTTCACCCCCACCTGGAGGGCGAGGGCCGCGAAGAGCGTGACCGCGAAGAGGTCCCACCTGAACACCCCGTCGTGGGCGGCGAGGCCGCCGCCCACGAGCACCGGCGCCGCGGCGGCCGGCAGGGTCGCCGGGCGGGCGGCGAGCATCCAGGCGCGGACGCGAGCCACGGCGATCAGTAGTGCCAGGGGAAGCGGCGGTAGTCGGGGCGCCGCTTCTCCAAGAACGCGTCGCGCCCCTCGGCCGCCTCCTCGGTTCCGTAGGCGAGGCGGGTGGCCTCCCCGGCGAAGAGCTGCTGACCGACGAGGCCGTCGTCGGGCAGGTTGAAGGCGTACTTCAACATCCGCTGGGCCGTCGGGCTCTTGGCCAGGACGTCCCGGGCCCACTCGAGGGCCACGAGCTCGAGCTCCTCGTGGTCGACGACGGCGTTCACCATGCCCATCCGGTAGGCCTCCTCGGCCGAGTAGTCGTGGCCGAGGAAGAAGATCTCCCGGGCCCGCTTCTGGCCGACCTGGCGGGCGAGGAGCGCCGAGCCGTAGCCGCCGTCGAAGCTCGCGACGTCGGCGTCGGTCTGCTTGAAGACCGCGTGCTGTCGGGAGGCGATCGTGAGGTCGCAGACGACGTGGAGGCTGTGGCCTCCGCCCACCGCCCAGCCGGGGACGACGGCGATCACCACCTTCGGCATGAAGCGGATGAGCCGCTGCACCTCGAGGATGTGGAGCCGGCCGAGCCGAGCCGGATCGACGTCGCCGTCGTCGTCGGCGTAGCGGTAGCCGTCGGCGCCGCGGATCCGCTGGTCGCCGCCCGAGCAGAACGCCCATCCTCCGTCCTTCGGGGACGGACCGTTCCCGGTGAGCAGGACGCAGCCGACGTCGGGGGTGGTTCGGGCGTGATCGAGCGCCGCGTAGAGCTCGTCGACGGTCTGGGGTCGGAAGGCGTTGCGGACCTCGGGCCGGTCGAAGGCGATGCGCACGCACCCCAGGTCCCGCGCTCGATGGTAGGTGAGGTCGCGGAAGTCGAATCCCTCGACGGGCTCCC
>DRQR01000015.1 GCA_011371355.1 Actinomycetota bacterium | reverse complement strand
CGTCGGAGGCCAGGGTGTACATCATCAACGAGTTGGGGGAGAACGACGGCGGGTTGGGGGCCGCCGAGTTCTCCTACCCCTTCGGGGAAGTCGGCGACGAACCCTTCGTCGGGGACTTCGACGGCGACGGCATCGACACCGTCGGGGTACGACGAGGAGATCGCTGGTACCTCCGGAACTCCCTCACGCCGGGCTACGCCGAGATCGTCGTCGACTACGGGATGGCCGGCGACCTCCTCGTCGTCGGGGACTGGGATGGCGACGGTCGCCGAACGCCGGGGGTCTTCCGGTCCGACGAGGCGAGGTTCCATCTCCGGTTCTCGACGACGACGGGTCCCGCCGACGTCGATTTCCTCTTCGGAGAGTCCGGGTGGGTACCGGTCGCCGGCCGTTTCGGTCCCTGAGGGGGAGGAGCCCTCGCCGAGCTGGGCTAACGTCGGGGCCATGACCGAGCGTCTCGACCGACTCACTCCCGGTATGCCCATCGTCTACGGCGGCGACAAGGTGACCCACGTCTCCGAGGAGCTCGCCGCCGCCTTCGCTCCCGGCGACCGGCTCATCGTCGTCCAGGAGACCGGGGCGCTGCTCCACGTGCCGCGTGCCGAGGCCGAGATCGCCCGGCGGGCCGTCGACCGGGCCGTGGAGGCCTTCGCCGCGATGGGTGGGGTGACCGACGAGCAGATCACCGAGTTCTACGAGCACTTCGCGTCGGCCCTGGCCGACGACGAGCGTTTCGCCCCGATCGCCGCGGCGAACCGAGCCGACGTCGAGCGGGCTCGCGGCCGCGGCCGATCGGTGACCCGCCTCGTCCTCGACGACCGGATGAGGGCGGACATGATCGCCGGGCTCCGGTCGTGGCGGGACGCCCCCTCGGGCCGAGGCGCGATCGTCGACGTCGTCGAGCACGTCGGATGGCGTGTCGAGCAGGTTCGCGACGGGCTCGGGGTCGTCGGGTTCGTCTTCGAGGGGCGTCCGAACGTCTTCGCGGACGCCACCGGAGTGCTCCGGTCGGGGAACACCGTCGTCTTCCGGATCGGCTCCGACGCCCTCGGCACCGCCGAGGCGATCGTCGAGCACGCCCTCGCCCCCTCCCTTCGGGCCGCCGGGATCCCGGAGGGTGCGGCCTCGCTCGTGGCCTCTCCCTCCCATGCCGCGGGATGGGCCATGTTCGCCGACCCTCGCCTGGCCCTCGCCGTCGCCCGAGGCTCGGGTCGGGCCACGGCGCAGCTCGGTGCGGTCGCCCGACAGGCCGGCAACGCGGTGTCGCTCCACGGCACGGGCGGGGGCTGGATCGTCGCCGGGCCGGGTGCCGATCCCGAGGTCTTCGCCCTCGCCGTCTACCACTCCCTCGACCGGAAGGTGTGCAACACCCTGAACACCTGCGTCGTCGTCGCCGAGCGCGCCGACGAGCTCGTGGAGGTCTTCCTCGACGCGCTCGTCCGAGCCGGCGCCCGTCGGGAGTCGAACCCGAAGCTCCACGTCCTCGACGAGTCCGTCCCCTACGTCCCACACGAGTGGTTCGGACGGCGGGTGTCGATCTCCCGGGCCGACGGTGCCCACGTCGAACCGCAGGCCGAGCCGATCGAGCGGGCCCGGCTCGGCGAGGAGTGGGAGTGGGAGGAGAGCCCCGAGGTGACCCTCGCCGTCGCCGCCGACCTCGACGAGGCGGTGGCGTGGTTCAACGCCTACAGCCCGAAGTTCGTGGCCAGCCTCGTCGACGACGACCCCGAGCGGCAACGCCGGTTCTTCGAGCGGATCGACTCGCCCTTCGTCGGCAACGGCTTCACCCGGTGGGTCGACGGTCAGTACGCCCTCGACAAGCCGGAACTCGGGCTGTCGAACTGGGAGCACGGCCGGCTCTTCGGCCGGAGCGGGATCCTCAGCGGCGATTCGGTGTTCACGGTGCGGCTGCGGGCGATCCAGGTCGATCCCGATCTCGGCAGGTGATCGGGGGCTCGTCGAAGGAGGAGGTGGAGCGTGGGCCGGAGACTCGTGGTGATCGGCGCGGACGCGGCGGGGATGACCGCCGCCTCCACGGCTCGTCGGCGCGACCGAGATCTCGAGGTCGTCGCCTACGAGCGGACCGGGTGGGCGTCGTACGCGGCCTGTGGCGAGCCCTACTACATCGCCGGCTACATCCCCGAGCTCGACCGGCTCGTGGCGCGCACCCCCGAGCAGTTCGCCCGGGCGGGGATCGAGCTGCGGCTGCGTCACGAGGTCGTCGCCATCGACCCCGACGCGAGGACGGTGACGGTCCTGGACCTCGAGGGGGACCGCACGTTCGAGGATCGGTACGACGAGCTCCTCGTCGCCACGGGCGCGCGGGCCTTCGTCCCGCCCATTCCCGGCGTCGAGCTCGAGGGCGTCCACACCCTCCGCACCCTCGACGACGCCGAGGCGTTGCGGCGGCTCGCCGACGGGCCCACCGGCAACGTGGTGATCGTCGGCGGTGGCTACATCGGCCTCGAGGTCGCGGAGGCCTTCCACGTCAAGGGCTGGTCCCTCGCCATCGTCGAGGCGGCGCCGGCGCTCTTGCCGCGCACCCTCGATCCGGCCCTCGGACTCCAGGTGGCCGAACGGGTGGAGGCGATGGGGATCCCCGTCCATCTCGGGGCGATGGTGGAGGAGCTGCGGGGAGCGCACGGGCGGGTCGTCGAGGTGGTCGCCGGCGAGCTCACGCTCCCCGCGGACGTCGTCGTGCTCGGCATCGGTTCTCGGCCGGTCGTCGAGCTCGCCGAGGCGGCGGGTATCCCCCTCGGTCCCACCGGCGCGATCGCCGTCGACGACCACCAGCGGACCGGGGTGGCCCACGTCTGGTCGGCCGGCGACTGCGCCGAGGTGCGACATCGGGTGACGGGACGGCCCGTGAACTACCACCTCGGGACGGTGGCGAACAAGACCGGCCGGGTGGCGGGCATCAACCTGACCGGCGGTGACTTCGCGTTCCCGGGCGTCCTCGGGAGCGCGATCACGAAGCTCCACGAACTCGAGATCGCCTCCACCGGTCTCAGGGTCTCCGACGCGGTCGAGGCGGGGCTCGACGCCGTCGAGGCGACGATCGAGGGATCGACGATGTCCCACTACATGCCCGGCGCGGCCGAGGTGACCATTCGGCTCACCGCCGAGCGAGGGAGCGGCCGCCTCCTCGGGGGCCAGATCGTCGGTGGACCCGGCTCGGGCAAGCGGATCGACGTCGTGGCCACTGCCGTCTGGGCGGGGATGACCGCCGAGGAGCTGTCGTGGGTCGACCTCGCCTACGCCCCGCCCTTCTCGCCGGTGTGGGATCCCGTCGCGATCGCCGCGCGGAAGACGGCCCAGGCGGCAGGCCGCTGAGGGGGGCGGCGGCGGGCTTCGTTCCCGAACTCCGCTACGCTATTGATTGCAGTATGCAATCAAAGGAGAGGTGGAGATGGAGATCCACGCATCGGAGAACGGACCCTACCTCATCGACACGAACGGTCGGGTGCGCCTCGGCGACGAGACGAAGGAGCTCCGACGCCTCGCCTTGTGTCGGTGCGGCGCGTCCGAGAACAAGCCGACCTGCGACGGGAGTCACAAGAAGATCGGCTTCGAGGCGCCCGAGGTGACGATCACCATCGACTGAGCCCCGACGGGCTCAGCCGACCACGATGTTCACGAGGTTCGGGGGACGTGCGACGATCCTCCGAACCTCGCCCGTCTCCAGCCAGCGCCGGACCCGCTCGGAGGAGAGTGCCGCCGCCTCGACGGCCTCGGCATCGGCGTCGGCGGGCACCTCGAGGCGATCCCGCACCTTGCCGTTCACCTGCACCACGAGGGTGACGAGCTCCTCCCGGGCGACCTCGGGATCGAACTCCGGCCACGGCTGGAGGTGGATCGACTCGTCGAAGCCGAGACCTCGCCACAGTTCCTCGGTGAGATGGGGGGCCATGGGGGCGAGGAGGAGCAGGAGCGTCTTCACCGCCTCGTCCCAGGCATCGGCGGACACCGAACCGGACCGGAGCGCCTCGAGCAGGTCGTTCCGGAGGCTCATGAGCGTCGCCACCGCGGTGTTCCACTTGAAGGCCTCCATGTCGGCGTCCACCTTCCGGATCGCCTGGTGGACCCGCCGTCGGAGCCGCGCGGTCGCCTCCTCCGAGACGTCCTTGGGGACGTAGCGTTCGGTGCCGATCCGGTGGACGTCGTCGAGGAAGCGGCGGGTCCCGAGGATGCCCCGGCTGTCCCAGGGACCGCCCTTCTCCCAGTCGTAGGCGAACATGAGGTAGGTGCGCACCGTGTCGGCGCCGTAGGCCTCGACGAGCTCGTCGGGGTTCACGACGTTGCCCCGCGACTTCGACATCCGCTGGACTTCGAGATGGTGACGGATCTGGGTGACGTCGTTGTCGCCCGGGATCCCCGGGATCTCGACCACCGCGTCCTCGGGGACCTCCACGGTGACGAGCCGGTCGTCGACCCGGACCTGGAGCACGTTCTCCACCCGACGCATCACCTCGCCGACGATCACGCCGTCGGCGTCGGCGGGATCCGCGTGCTCGTCGACCCGTACCGATTCGGCGACGAGCGTCTCACCCCGCCAGCGACCGACCACGTGCACGACGTCCCCAGGGCGCTCCTCGCCGAGCACCTGTCCCTGGTTGCGGAGCTGGAGCATGGGCTCGTCGAAGAGCGAGTCGGGGTCCCGCCCGTGCCGACGCATCACCTCGGCGGTCTCGTCGAAGATGCCGAGATCCCGCATCGCCTTCGTGAAGAACCGCGTGTAGAGGAGGTGGAGGGTGGCGTGCTCGGCACCTCCCGTATAGGTGTCGACCGGCAGCCAGTAGGCCGCCTCTTCGGGATCGAAGGGTCCTTCGTCGTAGTCGGGGGAGAGGTACCGATACTGGTACCACGACGAGTCGACGAAGGTGTCCATGGTGTCGGTCTCCCGTCGCGCCGGCCGTCCCTCGGCGTCGACGGTCTGGACGAACTCGGGATGCTCGGCGAGGGGGTTCCGTCCGGTGAACTCGACGTCCTCGGGGAGGACCACGGGCAGCTCGGCCTCGGGGACCGGCTCGATCGTCCCGTCCCGGCGGTAGCGCATCGGGATCGGGCAGCCCCAGTATCGCTGCCGCGAGATCAGCCAGTCGCGGAGGCGATAGCCCACCGCCTCCCGTCCGACGCCGTGCTCGACGAGCCAGTCGATCGCCGCGGCGATGCTCGGGTTCTCCCGTCCCTTCGCCTCGGTGCACCGGGTCCCGTCGAGGGGTCCCGAGTTCACCATCACCCCGGGCCCGACGTAGGCCTCGGTCATCGTCGCCCCGTCGAGGGGCTCTCCGTCGTCGGGCTGGATCACCGGGACGATCGGCAGCCCGTACTTCCGAGCGAACTCGAAGTCGCGCTGGTCGTGAGCGGGGACGGCCATGATCGCACCCGAGCCGTAGGACAAGAGCACGTAGTCGGCGATCCAGATCGGGATCCGCTCCCCGTTGACCGGGTTGATCGCGTACCCGCCGGTGAACACGCCGGTCTTCTCGCCCTCCTCCATGCGTTCGAGCTCACTGCGGCGGGCCGTCTGCTCCCGGTAGGCGTCGACCTCGGCGCGTCGGTCGGGCGTCGTGACCCCGTCGACGAGGGGATGCTCGGGGGCCAGCACCATGAAGGTGGCTCCCCAGAGGGTGTCGGGGCGGGTCGTGAACACCGGCAGCTCGTCGCCCCCCTCGGTGCGGAACACCACCTCGGCGCCCTCGGAGCGTCCGATCCAGTTCCGCTGCATCGCCTTGACCGGCTCGGGCCAGTCGAGGCCCTCGAAGTCGAGCAGCTCCTCGGCGTAGCGGGTGATCTCGAAGAACCACTGCTCCATGAGCTTCTGGACGACGGGCTGGCCGGTCCGCTCGTCCTTCCCGTCGATGACCTGCTCGTTGGCGAGCACGGTCTGGAGCGTCGGCGACCAGTTCACGAGGGCCTCGCCCCGGTAGGCGATCCCCGCCTCGTAGAACTTCTCGAAGAGCCACTGGGTCCACCGGTAGAAGGACGGATCGCAGGTGATCGCCTCCCGACGCCAGTCGAACATCGCCCCCATCGACCGGAGCTGACGGCGCATCCGCTCGATGTTCGCCCAGGTCCACTTCGCCGGGTGGATGTTCCGTTGCACGGCCGCCTGTTCGGCGGGGAGGCCGAAGGCGTCGAAGCCCATCGGGAAGAGCACGTTGTAGCCCTTCATCCGCATCCAACGTGCCCGAGCATCCGAGGGCGTCATCGCGTACCAGTGGCCGATGTGGAGGTCGCCCGAGGGGTAGGGGAGCATCGTGAGCGCGTAGTGCTTCGGCTTGCTCCAGTCGACCTCGGCGCGGTAGATCCCCTCCTCTTCCCAGCGGCGCTGCCAGCGGGGTTCGAGTTCGCGATGGTCGTATCGTTCGGCCACGTTCGGGTCCCTCGTCGGTGGGCCCCAATGCTAGGGATCTGTGAGGAGGTCGCCATGTCCCGTCCCCGACGGCCGTCGATCGCCGCCG
>DRQR01000014.1 GCA_011371355.1 Actinomycetota bacterium | reverse complement strand
GCGGCTACCTCTCCTGCCACGACGACAGCGCCGACGACGGCTACTGGGAGGGCGACTGGTCCTCCCCGCTCCGCCTCGGCGAGGCGACCCGGAACCCCGACGAGGGTTCGCTGCTCGTCGAGGACACCGGCGATGCGCTCCTCGTCGCCTACCACCCGCCCTTCGCGCTGCCCGTCGAGACCCCACCCGAGTGCGTGGAGGAGGACGGCGAGGTCCTCGAGGTCTTCTTCCCCGCAAACTATCTCGCCCAGGCGGCATCGCCGGTTCCGGGGCGTCCCACGGTCCTTCGGGTCGAAGAAGGCGAGGGGTACGTCGTCGCCCTCGTCCCCAAGGACGAGCTCGGCTCGGATCCGCTGGACCTCACCGCCTCCTACGAGGTGTCCGGCACGGACGAAGGTCCCTTCGAGATCTTCCTCGACGTCACGATCCGTCTCGAACCCGCCGGATAGACCTCGACGTCCCCCGGGTTCCCAGGCTCCCAGGGCCTTCGGGCGCGGCGATGACGTTCCTCGAGGCGGCGGGTCAGGGGCGGGCCGGCAGCCTTGGGACCGTTCCCAGGAGACGCCCGCGGCCGGCGGATCCCTGCCCGAGCGGAGGCCGGTGCGTCCATCCCGTCGGGTCCCGGCCCCTCGGAGCGTCTCCGGGGCTCGATCCGGGTCCGCGGGCAGGTCACCCCGACGGCACCGGGAGGGTTTGGAGCGTCTCGAAGTCCCGCTTCGCCTGCTCGAAGGTCTCGGCGTCGAGCCCACACGACGGCGTCCAGAAGAACCGGGCGTGGGTGACGGTCCCGCCCTCGTTGAAGAGCCGGGCGGTGCCGGTCGCCGGGGAGCCGAAGACGAGCGTTCCCACCGGCAGGGACAGACGCGGTCGGGTGACCTCGGTGAGGGAGACGAGGGGGAAGGGCTCCCGGCTCACGACCTTGGGGTCGCCGCCGGGGGAGATCTCGCCGTCCTCGAAGGGAACGGGGAAGACCTCGACGACGGCGCCGTCCTTCGGTCCCAGGGAAGCGGGAGGACGTTGGGTGAGGAGGAGGTCCATGAGATAGCGTCCGTAGGCGTCTCTGAGAAAGGCTTCCCGGGCGAAGCGCGTCCGCGCCTCCTGCACCCCGTAGGACTCCAACTCTCCCACGCCGAGCCAGCCGGTGAAGATTCCGGAGACGACGCTCTCGAGGTCGGGGAACGGCGATCCGGGGAATCCCACGAGCGACTGGATCGGGTTGAGGCCGATCGCGCCGGACAGGGCGATCCCGGCCATCCCGAGGGTCATCACCCCTCCCGACGCGAGCCACACCACCCCGTGCCACGGTCCACGGAGCCGGGGTCCGCTCGTGCAGGCGAGGAGCGCCGCCCCCATGGAGAAGCCGCCGAGGAAGGGGACCTCCTCGGAGAAGGTCAACCAGTTCGAGCCGACGAGCTGCCACACCCCTCCCACGAACGCCGTCGAGCTCGTCGCCCCCGTCGCCGGGATCGACGGCGGCGCCGCCGCGTGGAAGCCGCTCCCGCTCGGGGGCGCACCGGAGACGGGGAGGCTCGCCGTCACCACGAGGGGCTGGACCACCGGGGCGTCGGGGGCGGTCCAGGTCACGGTCACCGAGCCGGCCTCGTCGGTGTCGGCGACGCCGAGGAGGGTATCGTCTCGGGCGTCGACCACCTCGACGGTGGTCCGTTGCCCGGTCCCGGCGAGGTCGGTGACCCGCACCGGCAACGACACCGTCTCGCCCGGTTCGCCGATCGCGATCCCCGCGGTGGGACAGAGGCTCGTGGCGGCCACCGCGGGGACGAGCTCCACCGGGTCGCCGCGCAGGCCCACGGTGCCGTCGAAGACCGCCGTGCCGTCGGGTTCGGCCACCGCCGTCAAGCCCCCCGGAGACCACCGGGAGGCCAGGCCGGCGACGAGCTCCAGGGGTCGGAGGACGCCGTCGGCGACGGCGGCGATCGCCCGTTCGACGTCGTCGCCGGTGAGGACGTCGAGCCGGTCCAGGCGGTCGAGCTCCAGCGCCGCAGCCGCCGCCTCGGCGCCGACCACGGTCGCCGTCCGGCAGGCTCGGTCCGGTTCGGCGCGGCCGAGCGGGTCGATCCGCACCCGGGCGAGGTCGAGGGACTCCGGTGCGCTCGTGGGGGTATCCCCGACCGTCGCCGTCCTGCCGCAGTCGGCCCGGCCCGTCGCCCGCAGGGGGGTGCCGTCGTCCGCCAGCCCGGTGAGGACGATCGGACCCGGGGGCGCGAGGAACCGGAACCCGCCGTCGGCGGTGACGAGGGTGCCGGTGCGACCCGCCGGGGCCAAGGAGACGGCTCGGATCCGTCCCGTTCCCTCGAGGCTCCCTTCGACGATGCCGGGGGTGTCGCAGAACTCGAAGGTCGCCTCCTGGGGGTAGACGCCGATCTCGGTGAGGACCGTCAGGCCCAACGCGCCGGCATCGTCGAGGGCTTCGGCGACCTCGTGGGGCAGCACGAGGGGCCCGCCGTCGAGGGCCCCGAGGTCGATGGGCTCGGGGACGCCGAGGGTGAGGAGGGCGTCGCCCGCCGTGACGAGGGCCTGAGGTGCCTCTTCGAGGTCCCCGGGTTCCTCTTCGAAATCCTCGGGTTCCTCTTCGAGGTCCTCGAATTCCTCTTCGAGCTCCCCGCCCATGAGGAAGATCTCGGGGGTCGGGAGGTCTCGGTGGAGGATCCACACGAGGGCGACGTCACCCGGCGTGAGCTCGGTGTGGTCGGGGACGACCCAGACGCCGGGACCCTCGGCGGCGTAGAGCACCCGCGGCATGAGGGTGTCGCCCCGGTGTTCGACGAGGAGCAGCTCCCCGTCGGCGTCGGCGGGCACGACGACGGCGCCGTCGACGATCTCCACGTCGGCCCGGCCGCCGGCGGAGACCAACTCGACGCGGTCGGCGGCCCCGTCGACGGGGACCCGGTCGCCGGGGGCCACGAGGAGCGGGGTGGGATCCCCGAGCTCGAGGAGCGGGGGAGGTGGCGGCTCCGTGGCGGCCTCGGGTCCTCCCGACGGGGCCGCCGACCGCGTCGAGTCCGGCTCGGAGCCACCGGCCGTGGGGGGTTGTGACGGTGAGGTCGGCGTGCAGGCGGCCGCCAGGAGCAGCACCGCGAGGACGGGCATGCCGATGCGGCGGGGATCGGGTCGGGTCATCGGGTCCTCCTCATGGACTCGGGGTGGAGATGGGATCGTTCATGGGCGGGATCGGAGGGCGTCCTCGGCCTCCTCGACGGCGGCGAGGAGGAGTTCGGGATCGGGGAGGTCACAGCGATGCTGGTAGCGGTAGGCGAGGCGGATCGTCCCGGTGGCGTCGACGACGAACTCGGCGGGCATGATCCACGGGTTGTCGACGCGGGGCATCCCGGCGGCCCGTCCCCGCTCCATGAGCTCGAGGCCGCGACGGCGGGAGTGGTCCCGCTGGAAGGGCGGGAGGTCGAAGAGGACCTCGGCGAGGGTGCCCTCGCGGAGCCCGTAGGCGTCGTAGGCGTGGAGGTCGGGGTCGCACAGGAGCGTCACCCGGTCGGTGTAGAGGGCGGCGAACTCGGCGGCCCGGACCGGGTCGGCCTGGCAGATCGCCACCACCGAGGCGCCGTGGCCGGCGAACCGACGGGCCTCCCCGTCGAGGCGCCGCATCCGCTCGTGGGCGCAGCGGCACCCGAACTCGCGGAGGAAGACGAGCACCGCCGTGCCGTGCTCCCAGGCCTCGGCGAGGCGTCGGTGGTCGCCCTGGGGCGTGAGGAGGTCGAGGTCCGCCGCCCGGTCCCCCACCTGGGGCGGGAGGTCGGAGACGGCGACGTCCACCGGGCCCCGCACCCAGGTCTCCAGCCAGCGCAGCTCGGCGGCCCGGACGCTGCGGTCCAGCCGATCGACGGCGCGGTCGGTCCGGTGGCGGCTCATCATCAGAAGTAGGCACAGCGGACCGTGCCCTCGACGGTTCCCTCCCCGGGGCCGCCGTGGTACTCGCCGCTGAAGGCGATCTCCGCGCTGCGGGTGCCGTACTCGTCGACGCGCTGGTCGACGTCGACGGTGATCCGGGCCTCCATCGGCTCGGAGGCGACGCCGCCGGTGGGGTGGTAGTCCACCTCGACGTCGCCGGGGCCGAGTTCGAGGGGACCGGTGTGGTCCGGGGGTCGGATGCGCAACACGACGCGGAGCGTCGGCTCGCCGGGTTTCGCGGTCTCGGGGGGGCTCACGAAGACGTGGAGGTGGGGGCCACCCGGTTCGTCTCGGATCATGCAGCGGATCGGGGCCTCGTAGGCGCCGTCGACGGGCCCGGTGACGCGGACCTCGGCGATCTGCTCGTAGCCGACGAAGTCGGCGCCTTCGGCGAGGAAGGTGGTGTCGACGACCTCGTCGTCGCCGAAGACGAAGGAGGCCTCGGGTGGCAGGGTGGTCTCCGGCGGGCCGGCAGCCGTCCCGGGGCCGCCCGAGCAGGCCCCGGCCACGAGGGCGAGGGCGACGACCGCCCCCAGGGCACGGCTCAGACCGTGCACGTGAACCTCCCCTCGAGCTCGCCGTCGCCGGCGTCGCCGGAGACCACCGCGGTGAACTCACCGGTGAGGAGGTCGAGTGCCTGGGGGGCGTCGGTGGTGGTCAACGTCATCCATCCGCTCCCCTGTGATTCCCCCGCCTCGGTCTCGATGGTGAAGGCGATGCCGTAGTTGGTGCTCGCCGGGTCGTAGTCGGCGGCGCGGAGCTGGTAGGTGAACATCCCGGTGGCGTTCGTCGGTGCGAAGTCGACGATGAGCTCGGTGTTCCCGGCGAGCTGGCAGGCGGGGATCCCTTCGTGTTCGAAGGCGAGGTCACCGGTCGACGTGAGCTGGTAGGTGAGATCGGGCAGCTCGTCGATCGCGGTCTGGCCGCCCGAGGCCGGCGCCGTCGTCGTGTTCGCCGTCGCGGCGGTGGTGGCCTCCCCGGCGGAGCCTCCACTGCAGGCGGCGGCGACGAGGACGAGGGCGACGAGGATGGTCGGGGTTCGTTGCATGGTTCCTCCTCAGGGTTCGTGGTAGAGGGTGATGAAGGTGCGTTCACAGCTACGGGAATCCTTCGTGTCTCGCGAGCACCCTTCCCAGGTTCCGGTGGCGTAGATGCGGCCGCCCTGGAAGTCGTCGAGGGCGAGCTCGTAGAGCTCCCCGAAGGTCCGGTCTCGGTTGGTGGCCTCGCCGGTTTCTAGGAATTCCTCGTAGGCCTCCTGGAACGCCTGGTAGTAGAGGCTGCGGTCGTCGACGACGTCGAAGACGTGGCTGAGCCTGAACTCCGCCTTCCAGACCGTGCTCTCGGCGGTGCCGGCGAGCTGGTCGCAGACGTCCGAACCTCCGCGCATGACGTGGCGCTCCTTGGGGTCGCCGGGGTCGATGAGGACGATGGTGGTCTGGTCGACGGGCGGGTCGGGGGGTGGGGGGACGGGCCCGTAGAGGTGGGGGACCGACCAGGGCCCGTATTTCTGGGGGCGGGCGGGGAGGTCGGCGATGTGGGCGAGGATCTCGCCGTCGATCCCTCCGGTGATCGTGGCCTCGCAGGTGCCGCCGGGGAGCTCCCAGCTACTCCGTCCTTCGGCCACTCGGTATTCGAGGGGACCGATGCCGATGGATTCGGTGACGAGGGCGCTCGCGGGGTACAGGTCGACTTCGCCGACGACGAAGCCGGTGAAGTCGTTCGAGAGCCCACCGAGGCTTCCCCGTTTGGTGATGGTGGATTCGAAGACGAGCCGGAAGCGGTTGCACTCCTGGACCCAGTCCAGGTAGTCCTCGTAGCCGAGGGGGAGGCCGAAGACTTGGCCGTAGCCGATGAGGTTGGTGACCCAGACGACTTCGCCGAGGCG
>DRQR01000013.1 GCA_011371355.1 Actinomycetota bacterium | reverse complement strand
GCGGTGGGCCCGGCAGGACTCGAACCTGCGACCTACGGATTATGAGTCCGCTGCTCTGACCGACTGAGCTACGGGCCCGACGAGGCCATGGTACGGCGGTATCGGTCACGCGGCACGCAGAGGACCCGATGCCTTGACACCCCGAGCTCCACATGAGACGCTCCACCCATGTCGACGACGGACGCCGCCCGCGACGCCCTGTATGCTCGGCTCGAAGGAGTTCTCGGAGCCGAGCATGCCGAGACGCTGATGGCGTACCTGCCCGGACAGCCCGCCGCCGAGGCGGTGACGAGTCGCGACCTGGCGCTCCTCGGTGACCGCCTCGAACGGCGTTTCGAGCAGATCGACGAACGCTTCTCGCAGATCGACCAACGCTTCGAGCAGATCGACCGGCGACTCGAACACATCGACGAACGCTTCGAGCGGATCGACCAGCATCTCGAGCACATCGACGAACGCTTTCGGCACATGCACCAGCGCATGGAGCGGCTCGAGGACCGCTTCGAGCGCCTCGAAGACCGGGTCGATCACCGGCTCGAGCGGCTCGACATCGAGGTCCACCAGATGCAGCGCTTCTACGTCGGCACCACGGTCGGGGCCATGACCGCCCTCACCGCGATCTTCTCCTTCGTCGTCTCCCTCCTCGTCTGAGGCCCGCCCGTCCGAGGGCTCAACCGAGGAACTCGTAGCGGTGCGCCTGCCAGCTCGTGAGGGCCGGACCCGCGCCGGCGGCGACCTCCGAGGCCGTCACCTCCCAACCCTCCGGCGTCCGGAACGCGAAGGGCGGTCCCCCGGCGACCTCCGCGGCGACGTAGGCCTCGAAGGCCTCGGCGAGATCCATACGGTCGAAGTCGAAGGGCATCCACGCCGACCGCTCGACGGTGTCCACGTACCGGTACCCGCACCGCTCCCCCACGGTGCGGATCCGCTCCATCCCGTAGTGGGCCGCAACCTGCAGCAGCACCGTGGCCCCGGGTCGCAGGTACCGCCGAGCACCGTGGAGCAGCCGGCGGCGCCACTCGAGTCCGTCCCCGTCCCGGGAAGCGGGCGGGTTGGCGACGAGGAAGTCGGTGTAACCCTCGACCTCCGCCAGGGTCCGCCGTCCCTCCTCGTCGAGCGGCACGAAGCCGTCGGCCCGAACGACGACCACCCGATCCGCCGATCCGGCACGGGCGATGTTGCGACGAGCCACCTCCACCGCCCCGGCGTCGACCTCGAGGGCGACGACCCGCTCCACCGTCGGGATCCGGGCGGCGACGATGGCCAGCAACCCCGTGCCGCAGCCCCAGTCGATCCCGACCCCGGCGAGCTGTCCCCGGATCCGGCCGATGGCCCGGGCCGTGACCAGGCTCGCCGGGGTGACCCCACCACCGCCCTCGCCGACCTCCACCTCGACGGGACCCAGCCCTCCGGTGTCGTCGACCCTGCAGCGCACCGGCCTCAGGCGAGCTCGCCGAGCTCCCGACGAACCTCGGCGTGACTGGCGCGGTCGATGGGATAGCGCAGGAGGATCGGCACCGCGGCGAGCAGGAACAGGGCAGGGAGGGGACCCGCGACGAGCCGGATGCCGAACACCGCCGACTCGGTCACCGCCGACGGGTCGTAGCCGAAGAGGCCGAGGAGCCATCCGACCGACACCAACCCCAGGGTACGAAAGATCTTGTCGACGAGCCCGTACACCCCGAAGTACATGCCCTCCCGGCGCTCGCCGGTCTCGAGCTGGTCGTATTCGACGACGTCGGGGAGCATCGCCCACGGGATGACCCAGTGGGCCGAGATCCCGAACCCGATGAGCGCGGTCAGCCCCAACATGAGCCCGAACCGTCCCGCCCCGACGAAGAACACCGCCGCCATCCCCAAGGCCGTGACGGCGAGGCCGATCGCGTAGGCGAAGCCCTTCGTCCTCCGTACCGCCACCCCCCGCCAGAAGGGAATGAACACGGCGACGACGACGAGGAGCACCCCGAGGATCGCCCCCACCTTCTTCTGGTCCTCGAGGAGGCGACGCACGACGAAGAACGGCAACGCGGTGGAGATCATCGTGAACCCGAACCGGGCGAGCCCGAAGGCCACGATGAGCT
This sequence comes from Actinomycetota bacterium, assembly GCA_011371355.1. Lineage (GTDB taxonomy): Bacteria > Actinomycetota > Acidimicrobiia > Spongiisociales > UBA5794 > DRQR01. The sequence continues at coordinate 18,215 of DRQR01000013.1, read as the reverse complement.
CGACGAAGGGCTTGTTCTTGATCGTCGCCGCGATCGCCGGGAGGATGGAGAACTCGGTGGGTTTCGCCTCGGCGTCGCCGCGAGGCCGCACCTTCCAGGCGACGAAGCCGACCGAGAGCCCGGCGACGATCCCGAAGACCAGGCCGGCGGTCCGGAACCCCGCCTGGAGCGCGGCCGGGCTCTCTCCACCCGCCCCGAAGATCGCAGGGGCCGCGGCACCTCCGAGGAGGAAGCCGATCACCGCCCCCACCGAGGAATAGGCGAGGAGGCTCGTCCGCTCGTCGTAGTCGTGGGTGAGCTCGGCCGACATCGCCGAGTAGGGCATCGACACGGCGGTGAGGAGCGTGTCGAAGACCACGAACGACGCCAGGATCGCCACGAACGCGGCCGCTCCGGTGAGCCCGGCGGGGAGGGCGAAGAGCAGGTAGGTGACGACCGCCAACGGGACGGCCCCGAACACGAGATAGACCCGCCGCCGTCCGAAACGGGAACGGGTCCGGTCCGACAGCCACCCGAAGAGCGGATCGTTGACGACGTCCCAGATCTTCGCCACGAAGAGTGCCGTGGCCGCCAACCCCGCCGGGACGAGGAGCGCGTCGGTGTAGTACACCAACAGGTAGAAGCTGATGAGGGCGACGACACCCTGGATCCCGATGTTGCCGACGCCGTAGGCCAGCTTCGTGCCCGCCGACAGTCCGGTCCGCGTCTGCGGGCTCATCGAGCCCCCGCCAGCTCGGCCCGCACCTCCCGCCGGAGCACCTTCGCCAGATGGCTCCGGGGTAGATCGTCGAAGAGGACGATCTCGTCGGGGAGTTCCTCTCGCCGCACCCGCTGGACGAGGAACTCACCGAGATCCTCCTCGAGGGCGCCCGGCGGACCGTTGCGGAAGGCCGCTCGGGGCGACACCGCGAGGACCAGTCGCGTGTCCACCTGCACGTACGCCGTCTCCTTCACCCCGGGATGGAGGTGCGCCACCTCCTCGACGAAGCGAGGGTAGATGGTGCGATATCCCCGACTCAAGACGTCCGTGCGGCGACCGAGGACCTGGAGCCGGCCGTCGGGCAGGAACCGCCCCACGTCCCCGATGAGGAGCCAGCCGTCTCGCAGCACGTCGGCGGTGAGGTCGGGACGCTCGTAGTAACCGGCGAACACCGTCGGACTCCACACGTCGATCCGACCGATCTCCTCCGGCGAGCGTTCGTCGCCCCGATCGTCGAGGATGCGCACCCGTACCCCCTTGACCACGTGTCCCACCGACGCCAGCACCTCGAGAGGCGCCGGTTCCCCGTCGACGACGTGGTCCTCGGGCTGGAGCATCGACACCGGCGGATAACACTCGGCCGAGCCGTAGCCCTGCTGGAGGATCGGCCCGAACCGACCGAGGGCCTCCCGCACCTTCGCCCCGGGCGTCTGTTCGGTCCCGTAGATGAGGGTCTGGAGGGAATCGAGACGGACGCTCGAGGGCAGGTCGAGGAACTCGATGAGCGTCGAGGGGGTCACGAAGGTCCGCGTGGCCCGGTGGGCCTCGATGCGCGCGGCGACCACGTCCGGCCGGTAGTCGGGGGGAACGACGATCGTGCTCCCGGCCAGCAACGCCGGGAGGAGGACGCCGCTCCCTGCACCCACGAGAGGGATCCCCACGACGAAGACGTCGGGTCGTTCCCCCGGCTCGGGCACGCCGACGTTCTTGACGACGAGGCGCATCGCGGTGACGAGCTTGCCCTGCTCGGCGACGATGGGCTTGGGTCGACCGGTGGTGCCCGACGTGTAGCCGATCCCGAGGAGGTCTCGGGGGCCGACCGGCTCGTCGGAGCGCGTCGGCTCGGCCCGGGCGAGGCGATCGTCGTACTCCTCCCCGACGAGCCAGATGGGGGTGCGCGCCCCGAACTGCTCGGCGAGGTCGAGGGTGTCGGGATGGCCGATGACCAGCCGGGGCGGCAGCGTCGCTCGGGCCACCTCGAGCTGTTCCTTCGTCACCGCGGTGGGGAACTGGGTGAGGAGGACGCCCGCTTCGTTCGCGGCGAGCCGAACGACGATCTGGTCGACCCCGTCGGGCAGGATCGACACCACCGCATCCCCTCTCCCGATCCCCACCTCCCGCCAGGCGCCGACGAGCTCGAGCACCCGACGTTCGAGATCGGCGAAGGTCAGTTCGACGTCATCGGTGACCACGGCCTTGCGGTCGGCGTAGCGTCGGAACCCGAATCGGGCGACGTCGCGAGGCACCTTCATCCGCGCCAGGACGGCACGAGCCAGCAGGGAACGCAGCAGACGCATCGATCGATCCTCCCCTCGAGGCGCGCCCACCCCTTCATGGGCGCGTTCGCAGACATCATCGGATCCGGCCGGGACGACTTGAGCGAATCCCTCAATCCCACCTCCCGCCCTGCCGATCCCACCTCGGTGGGGCCTCGAGGCGTGGAGCCGTCTGCGGGAGCCAAGACGCCTCGGACGGTGGAGTTCGCGGCCTTCCTCGCGCGTCATCGCCTCGCCACGATCCTCGTCACCCTCGGCATCACCGCGGCCCTCGTCTGGCCGATGCTGGCGATGGCTCCTACCGCCACCGCCTCCCAGGCACCCGAAGGCCCGGTCGTCGAGGCCCAGCGACGCCTCGACGACCGACTCGCCGACCCCGTGCATCGCTACTTCGTCCTCGTCGAGGCCGACGACGTGCTCGCCCCCGAGGTGGTGCGGGAGCTCTGGTCGAAGATGGAGGAGCTCCGCGCCGATCCCGCGGCGTCCCGGTACTTCGTCGACGACCCGGAGTTCGCCAGCTTCGGCTTCCACTCCCTCCTCGACGAGGTCCACCGGGCCCTCCTCGGCTTCGGAGTGCCGGGGGGCCTCGACGGGGCCACCGACGACGAGATCGCCCGGACCATCGACGCGGTCCTCACCCAGGTGGCTCCCGTGGAGGTGGGTCTGCCGTCCACGGCCACCGAGGACGACACCGGCTGGCACGCCCCCGCCCTCGTCGTGACCATCGCCGCCGACAACGAGGCCCTCGGCGGGGGATCGGGGCTCGTGGCCATCGGGAGCGAGGACCTCTCCAAGGAGGAGTACGCCCGTGAGCTCCGGGACGCCATGGCCGGGGACCGCTACCGGGCGTGGTTCGTGGCCGCCGACCTCAACCTCACCTCGATCGAACAGGGCATGGCGGCCGGGCCGTTCATCGGCGCCGCCTTGTTCGTCGTCCTCCTCATCGTCGGCGCCACCTATCGGTCCTACTGGGCGGTCGTCGGCTCGGCCCTGGGTCTCGCCGTCCTCATGGTGTGGCTGAAGGGCGGTTCCAACCTGCTCGGTCTCGAGAACGACCAGCTCCTCGCCACCCTCGTCCCCATCTCGATGATCTCCTTCGGCGTGGACTCCTTCTTCCACTCCTTCAGCCGCTACGGGGAGGAACGGGCGAACCGACGGTCGCCCCGGGCCGCCTTCGTCGTGGGCTTCGGGAGCGTCTTCGGTGCCCTCGCGCTGGCGATGTCCACCGACTCGGCGGCCTTCCTGTCGAACGTCTCGTCGCCGATCGAGTCGGTGCGCCAGTTCGGGATCGCCGCGGCGATCGCCGCGTTCTCCGCCTTCGTGGTCTTGGGGATCGTCGTACCCAATGCGCTCGTCGGCCTCGAGGAGCGCTTCGGGACCCTCCGGCTCGTCGGCGTGGGGGTCGGCGGCGAGCTCGCCGCCTCCGTCGTCGCCGCGGCGGGGGGCACCGCAGCGGTCCTCCTCCTCGTCTTCGTCAGCCCGCTCGCAGGCCTCGGGGTCCTCGTCGTATGGGCCGCGGCGGCCATCGGGATCCCCCTCTGGCGAGCTCGCCGACACCCGCCGACCCCCAACCCGGAGCCCCCGGCGGGATCGACCCCGGCGTCGCCTCCCGCACGAATCCTCGGCGGCCTCGGCGCCCTCGTCGCCCGACACCCCTGGCCCACCCTCGCGATCACCCTGGCGATCACGGCCGTCGCCGTCTGGTCGGCGACCCGACTCGAGGTGCGCTTCGAGGCCTCCGACTACCTCGACCCCGACTCCGAGTTCATCGTCGCCCTCGACAAGGCGAACGCCTACCTCGGCGCCGACGGCGGCGAGCCGGCCACGATCTACGTCGAGGGCGACCTCACCCACCCCGACGGGATCACCGCGCTGCGAGGGTTCGTCGAGGACCTCCGAGATCTCGACACCGACTACCTGGCCATCGGCGGAGACGGACGGGTCGCCGTCGACGCACCGTATCTCGATCTCCTCGACGACGCCGGCCTCGGCGGCGACCGGGACCATCAGGAGGATCTCGCCCGCATCCTCGAGGGGGAGGCACCCCCCGGCTGGAACCATCGGCGACTCGCCCCCGCCATCTGGACCGACGGGAAGCTCGAAGCGACCCGGATCGTCGTCCAGATCCCCAACACCGACGTCCAGGAGACGATCACCGGCGTCCGGGCCGAGCTCGCGCCCCTCGTGGCCGACCTCGAGGCTCGCCTCGACGCCCTCGACCCACCCGGCTGGGTCGTGCCGACCGGCTCCCCCATCTACCGGGACGAACAGCTCGTCGGCATCTTCCGGTCGATGCTCTGGTCCCTTCCGATCGCGCTCCTGGCCTGTTTCCTCCTCGCCTCCGGGTTCTTCCGCTCCTGGCGCTACGGCGCGATCACCACGGTGCCGATCCTCTTCGTGGTCGCCTGGCTCTACGGAGCGATGCAGGCCCTCGGCTACGCCATCAACGTGGTGACCGCGGTCATCGGCGCCGTGTCGGTCGGGATCGGCATCGACTACGCGACGCACCTCAGCCACCGGTTCCAGGAGGAGCTCGCCCACACCGGCGACCCCGTGGAGGCCTCCCGGCGGGCCGGCGGAGGCACCGGCACCGCCCTCTTGGGGTCGTCGACGACCTCGATCGCGGGCTTCACGGCACTCGCCTTCGCTCCCATGCCCATGTTCGCGAGCTACGGCGTGCTCACCGTGGTCATGATCGCCCTCGCCCTCGCCGCGGCCCTCGTCGTCTTGCCGCCCCTCCTCGTCCTCGCCGGAGGCCGAGGCGTCTCCGCGCCCGACCCGGTCCTCCCGACCGAGCCCGCCGCCCCGACCCCCGCCACCGGCGAGCTCGTCGTCGGTCTCGACGTCGCCCTCTCGCACCGGACCGCGACGCGGGTCGTGGCGGCCCTCACCGGGGCGGCACCGGGGCTTCGATTCGTCTCGGGAGACGCCCCCACCCTCCTCGCCGCCGTCGGCCACACGCTCCGCCTCGCCGTGGTCGTCTCCCCCGTGGACGAGGTCACCGGCCTCGAGGCGATGGCGCTGCTCGCCGAGCCGATGGTGCTCGTCGGCGAGGTTCCCGACGCCGGGCCGATCCGACTCACCGTGGTCGGAGCGCCCGGAGCCGCCGACGACGTGGCCGAGGCCTTCGGGCGTCCCGTCCAGGTCGTCGGCCGGGCCCCCACCTTCGCCCTCGGTCTCGAGATCGCCGCTCACACCGGCACGGCCCTCCTCGCCGGCCTCGCCGACGCCGCCGCCGAGGTCGACCTCGGCCGGCCGGTGACCCCGGTCCCCAGAGCCCGGATCGTGCGGGTCGTCACCACGAGCGCCGACGCCGACGACGGGGCGGTCTTCGATCTCGTGCTCGCCCTCGACGCCGCCTTCGGCGCCACGAGCGGCGACCTCGAGGACGAGCTCCTGGACCTGCGCGACGACGAGGTTGGTAGCCGGCCGACGGTCGGGTAGCTTCCGGGGGGTGACCAGCCCCACGGTTCGGCGGGCTCCCGGGGAGGCCCAGTACGGGCCTCGACCCGACGCGAGCCCGGCAGCGTCCGGGAAGACCACCGACACCTCGCCCTTCGGCGGCTTCGCCGCACGGCTCGCCCCGGCGCTCGCCGACCTCGACTTCGGCTCCTTCCGCGTGAAGGTCCGAGCCCGGCTCCGCCGGTTCCTCGACCACCTCGTGGCCCCCCGACCGAACGGCATCCGATGATCGAGTTCGACGTCAACGGCGAACCCGTCGCCGCACCCGAGACCGACGAGACCCTCGTGGAGGTCCTCCGGGACCGACTGGGCCTCTGCGGCACGAAGCTCGTCTGCGGCGGCGGGGTGTGCGGGGCCTGCACCGTCCACCTCGACGGCGTTCCCGTGCTCGCCTGCCTCACCCCGACCACCGCGGCCGAAGGCCGGTCGGTGACGACGATCGAGGGCGTGGGTGCACCGCTCCATCCCATCCAGCGGGCCTTCGCCGCCTTCGACGCCCTCCAGTGCGGCTACTGCACCCCCGGGTTCGTCATGGCGGCGATCGGCTTCTACGACGACTGGCGGGCCCGCCACGGCACGAAACGGCCGCCTCGGGACGAGATCGCCGCCGCGCTCGCCGGCAACCTCTGCCGGTGCGGAGCCCACGAGGCGATCCTCGCCGCGGTGGCGGCGGCCTGTGCCGACGACCCCGCGATCGACGAGCCGCCGGTACGGGTCGACGCCCTCGACAAGGTCACCGGCCGGGCGGTCTTCACCACCGACGTTCGCCTCGACGGGATGCTCGAGGGCGTCGTGGTTCGCTCCCCGATCGCCCACGCCCACCTCCACGGCCTCGACCTCGATCCCGCTCGTGCCCTCGGCGCCGTCGCCGTCGACCTCCGACGCGACGACCCGACGCTCCGCTACGTCGGCGACCCGATCGCCGCCGTCGCCGCCCCCACCCGCCGGGAGGCCGAAGACGCCGCGGCGGCGATCGGGGTCCACCTCGAGGCCCGACCCGCCGCCCTCGTCCCCGGCGCGGACCCTCCGGTCTTCCCCGACCGTCGCAGCAGGAAACGTGCCGCGAACGCCTCGGAGGGCCCCCTCCGACCCGCACGTTGGCGCGGCAACGTGCGCGGCCCGGTGGCCACCTCCTTCCCGCCCTTCGTCGCCCGGACCCGGATTCGTCGCACCGACCCCGCACGCCTCCACGGCGGCACCTTCGTCACCGCCTCCCAGACCCACACGCCCCTCGAGCCCCACGCCACCGTCGCCCGCTGGGAGGGGAACCGGCTCACCGTCTGGACCTCCACCCAGGCGGTCGACGCCGTCCGGACCGAACTGGCCCGACACCTGAACCTCGACCCGTCGCAGGTCAGGGTGGTCGCCGAGCACGTCGGCGGCGGGTTCGGCTCGAAGCTGTCGATGGACGACACCGTCCTCGCCGCCGTGGAGCTCGCCCGCATCGCCCGCCTCCCGGTTCGGGTGGTGATGGATCGACAGGAGGAGCTGACGGTGGGCGGGCACCGGCCCGCGGTGCACCTCGACGTCGCCCTCGCCGTGGACGACGGTCACCTCGATGCGATCACCCTCGACGCGGCGAGCGAGACCGGCGCGGCGATCAACTCGCCGGTGGGAGCGATCCCGTTCTTCATGTACGGGGGGGCGCCCCGATCGATGCACGACTGGGATCTCCTCTCCCACCATCCGCCCGGGAAACCCTTCCGCGGTCCCGGCGGGCCCCCGTCCCTGTGGGCGGTGGAGCAGGTCGTCGACGACGTCGCCCTCTCCCTCGGCGTGGATCCCATCGAGCTCCGCCGCCGGTGGGACGGCAATCCCAAGCGGCGGGCCCTCTACGACGAGGCCCGGGCCCTCGATCTGTGGCGGGAACGCCCTCGCGAACCGGGATCGGGGAGGTTTCGACGAGGCGTCGGCGTCGCCGCCGGGAACTGGGCCTACTTCGTCGACCCCGACGCCCGCATCGGCCTCGAGGTCCGCGAGGGAGTGCTCCGGGCCACGAGCTCGGTCCAGGAGATCGGCACGGGCACGAGGACGGTGATCGCCCGGGCCCTCGCCGGCGAGTTCCACGGCGCCCCCATCGAGGTCGTCATCGGCGACTCCGAGCTCCCCTACGGACCGATGTCGGCGGGGAGCCGGACGGCGACCTCGGTGGGACCCGCAGCCGTCGCCGCCGCCGAGCATCTCCGGGCCCTCGCCGCCGAGCGTCTCGCCGTCGACCTGGGCGGCCCGGTCGTCGCCGAGGTCGACGGGATTCGCCACGCCGGCGAGCTCCTTCCCTGGCCCGACGTCCTCCCCCGGCTCGAGGGGCTCTCCACCCAGGCGACACGGCCCGGGGACGCCGGTGGGTTCCTGAGCCCGTTCACCATGCTCCACACCCGGCTCGGACGCGGCTCGTCGGGTGCCGTGCACGTCGTCGAGGTGGAGGTCGACACCCTCCTCGGCCGGATCCGGGTGGTTCGTTGCTGGGCGGGGATCTCGGCGGGGAGGATGTGGTCGCCGATCACCGCTCGCTCCCAAGTCGAGGGGGCGGTGATCCAGGGCATCGGCTACGCCCTCTACGAGGAGCGGGTCCTGGACCCCGCCAGCGGTCGCACCCTCACCGCGAACCTCGAGGACTACCGGATCCCGGGCATCGCCGACGTCCCGGAGATCGAGGTGTCCTTCAACGAAGAGGGCTGGGAGCACGTCCCCGGCGGCGGGGTGGGCATCGGAGAGGTGGCGACGCTCCCGGTGGCCGCCGCCATCGGGAACGCCGTCCGGGCCGCCACCGGCTGGCGCCCCCGCCGCCTCCCGATCCGCCCCGAGCACGTGGTCGAAGGAGTGGGACGATGACCCTCCACCGCCCGTCGACCCTCGACGAGGCCCTCGCCGCGGCGGGCACACCGCGGGCCGGCGGCACCGACCTCGGCGAGCGCCGACGCGCCGGCCGCCACCGCGGTCCCGTCGTCGATCTCCTCGGCATCCCCGACCTCGACGACCTCCGAATCGACGATGGCGGGGCCCGGCTCGGCGCCCTCGTCACCTTGGATCGGCTCGCCACCCATCCCGAACTCGCCCGGCGCTACGGTGCCCTCACCGCTGCCGTCGGCGCCCTCGCCACCCCCCAGGTCCGGCGCATGGCCACCCTCGGCGGGAGCCTCCTCCAGGCGACCCGATGCTGGTACGCCCGCGCCGGCGTCTCCTGCCATCGCACCGGGGGCGACACCTGCCCCGCCCGCGACGGCGACCACCGCTTCCACGTGATCTTCGATCTCGGGCCCTGCGCCGCGCCCCATCCCTCGACCACCGCGATGGCGCTCCTCGTCTACGAGGCGACGGTCGAGGTCGCCGGCGGCGAGGACCGGACCGTCGCCGAGCTCCTCGGCGACGGCACCGACCCCACCCGCGGCGACACCCTGGGAACCGGCGAGCTCGTCACCGGGGTCCGACTCGGCCCCACCGACCCGGGAGAGGCCACGGCCTATCTTCGAGCCACCTCCCGCCTGCTGGCCGAATGGCCGCTCGTCGAATGTGCCGTCCGGCTCCGCCTCGATGGTGGACGGATCGCGGCGGCCGCCGTGGCCGCCGGAGCGGTGGCACCGATCCCGCTCCGCCTCGGCGCCGTCGAGGCCCGGCTCGTCGACGGGCCCCCCGATCCCGACCGCCTCGAAGCCGCTGCGGCGGCCGCGGCCGACGGCGCCGCTCCCCTCCCCCAGACCGGGTACAAGGTCGAGCTCCTGCGCCGAACCGTCCTCGCCACGCTCCGGCGCGCCGTCGGCCTGCCGGATTGACGCCGCCCCGACGGCCGCGACCCGTACGATGGAGACGACGAGGAGGGGACGATGCCACAAGGTCGCGGGCTGTTCGGTCGTCGAGAGGACGTTCCACCTGCCGATCCGACACCCCCCGACGACGCCGCGGCGCCCCTCCCCGATCCGGGAGCCGTCGACACAGCCCCGACCGTCCCCGAGCTCCGCCACCTCCGCCTCGGCCTCGATCCCGGCGTCGGGCCCGGGGTCGTGGCGAAGGTGACCACGGCACTCCGCAGCCACCTCGAGGCGGACCGGATCCGGGTCGTGTCCGTCCACGCCGAGGCCGAGCTCCGTCTCCGCCTCCGGTGGCCCGCCGAGCCCGACCCGGACGGCGTGGAGATCGTGGAGGTCGGCCACGACCGGATCCTCGTCGCCACGTCGTCGAACCTCGGCGACGCCACACGGGTGCCGGCCGAGCGCCTCGTCGAGCTCGACCTCGTCGTCGGCCCGACGGGTCCCCACGACGAGCGCGCGCTCCTCAAACTCCTCAGCCGTCCCGCCCATCGTCCCGAGATCCACCACCGGTTCGACGACACGGCGGCCGCCTTCGCCTTCCTGCGATCCGAGCCCGAGGCGTTCATGGTGCTCCCCCAGCGTTGCGCCGTCGGGCTCGAGGGGCTCCGCACCGGCGCCCTGGGAGCCGAGCCGATCTACGCTGCGGTCCGGCTCGAGGTCGACGCGGCCCTCGCCGACGACGAAGACGTCTTCCCCCTCGTCCTCGCGATCCACGGAGCCGCGGAGCAGGCCCTCGGCGAAGGCTGATCCTCAGCCGATCGTGAACCGCTCCAACGCCTCGACGAGCTTCGGGTCGAAGCGGGTCGGCCGGCCGTCCCGGTTCGTCATCGCCGCGGAGAGCTCCTGAGCGGCGATGAGCTCCTCCCCCCGGAGCATGCGCTGACGCCATCGGGTGGACACCCGGCGAGTCTCGACGACCTCGGTCTCGATCACGAGCTCGTCCCCGAGGGTGGCCGGCGTGACGAAGCGGACCTGGAGGTCGACGACGACGATCATCACCCCGGCCCGCTCCATCTCCACCAGGTCGAACCCCACCTCCCGGAGGAGCTCGACGCGAGCGGTCTCGAAGTACTGCAGGTAGGCGGTGTGATTGACGTGCCCGTAGGGGTCGAGCTCGTAGAACCGCGGCGACAGTCGGTATCGATGCGCCGTCACGATGGTTCCTCCGCACCCGAGAAGTCGTGTTGCCGCCACGCCTCGTAGACGGCGATCGCCGCGGCGTTCGCCAGGTTGAGGCTCCGTCCCCGGGCCACCACGGGGATCCGCACCCGGTCGGTGATCGCGCCGTGGCCGAGCACCGCCGCCGGCAGCCCCGCCGATTCTCGTCCGAACAAGAGGGCGTCCCCCTCCTCGTAGGCGACGTCGGTGTAGCGGCGCGCCGCCTTCGGGGTGAAGGCGAAGATCCGCCGGGGCCGCACGGTCACGAGGAACCCGTCGAAGGAACCGTGGACCTCGACCTCGGCGTAGTCGCGGTAGTCGAGCCCGGCACGTCGGAGACGGGCCTCGTCGAGGGAGAACCCGAGGGGCTCGATGAGGTGGAGACGACACCCGGCGTTGACGGTGAGCCGCATGAGGTTCCCCGTGTTCGGCGCGATCTCGGGGGTGTGGAGGACGACGTCGAACATCTCAGCTCCCCTCCCCGCGGAGCGCCTTCTCCAAGAGCAGGAGGAACGACAGGGCGGGATCCTTCGACTGGATCGCCTGCGCCGCCTCCCATCGCGCCGAGATCGTCTCGTGCATGAACCGGGCGATGTGGCCGAGGGAGATCCACCGGTAGAAGACGGGTCCCTCCCGGGGCGGTCGAGACCCGAAGGCGATGAGTCGGACCCGGGGACCGTCGGGATGGAACGCCTCGCCATCGGCGAGGAGCTGGCCGACGATCTCGTCGGCGGTCTCCTCGTCGACGTGCCCGAAACGGTGGAGGACGGCGTGGAGCACCTCGGGATCCCGGGCGGCGGCGTTGATCTCGGCTCGTCCCTCCTTCACCTCGCCGATGACGAGGTCGAGCCGGTCCTCGGGCACGTCGAGCAACGGATCGCACACGAGCCGGGAGCCGTGGGTGGCGTGAGGCACCTGCACGCCGACGCCCGGGAAGCGCACGGCCAGCATGTCGGCGTCGGTCACCGACCGCACCTCCCCGGAGTCGAGGAGCTCGAGGACGGGATACTCGGTGACCGTGAAGTACCCGTTCATGTAGAGGTAGCTCTGCACGAGGGCGACCGCGGTGTCCACGAGCCCAGAGCCTAGAGGGCACGCCCCCGCGGGCCGGTAGCCTGGGGCCTCCAGGGCGGTCCGAGGAGGCGATGGTGGATTTCGAGCTGAGCCCCGAGCACGAGGCGTTCCGACGGGTCGTCCGCGAGTTCGCGGAGGCCGAGATCGCGCCCTACGCCGAGGAGTGGGACCGCACCCACACCTTCCCCGTCGACACGGTCCGGAAGATGGGCGAGCTCGGCCTCTTCGGACTCCCCTTCCCGGAGGAGTACGGCGGATCGGACGCCGACTTCCTCACCCTCTGCATCGCCATCGAGGAGCTCGCCCGGGTGGACCAGTCCATGGCGATCACCCTCGAGGCCGGGGTGACCCTCGGCATCAACCCGATCGCGACCTACGGAACCGAGGCGCAGAAGGCCCGGTGGCTCCCCGATCTCGTGACCGGGCGCGCCCTCGCCGCCTTCGGCCTCACCGAGCCCGACGCCGGCTCCGACGCCGGGGCCACCCGCACCCGTGCCGAGCTCGACGGCGACGAGTGGGTGATCAACGGCTCGAAGGCGTTCATCACGAACTCGGGTACGGAGCTCACCTCCCTCGTGACGATCACCGCCCGCACCGGTCCCGACGAGATCTCGGCGATCGTCGTGCCGGCCGGGACCCCCGGGTTCGTCGTCGAGCCGCCGTACCGGAAGATGGGGTGGCACGCCTCGGACACCCACGGGCTCCGGTTCGAGGACTGCCGGGTCCCCGCCGAGAACCTCCTCGGCGCCCGGGGTGAGGGCTTCCGACAGTTCCTCGCCACCCTCGACGACGGGCGAATCGCGATCGCGGCGATGGCCGTCGGGGTGCTCCAGGCCTGCCTCGAGGAGTCGGTGGCCTACGCGAAGGCGCGGACCGCCTTCGGGCGGCCGATCGGGTCCTACCAGGCGGTCGCCTTCAAGTGCGCCGACCTGGAGACCATGACCGAGGCCGCCCGGTGGCTCACCTACCGGGCGGCGTGGCTCAAGGACCAGGGCCGACCCTTCAAGCAGGCCGCGGCGATCGCCAAGCTCTACGCCACCGAGGCGGCGGTCACCGCCACCCGGGAGGCGACGCAGATCTTCGGCGGCTACGGCTTCATGGACGAGACGCCCGTGGCCCGCCACTACCGCGACGCGAAGATCCTCGAGATCGGCGAGGGCACGAGCGAGATCCAGCGGCTCGTCATCGCCCGCGGTCTCGGGCTGCCGGTGGACTGACCGGGACCCTCCACGGTGATCGACCCGGGCGACGCTCTCTTCCGACTCGACGGCGACGTGGTCGTCCCCACGGACCTGACCCGCGGCGGCTGGTCGGACGACGCCCAGCACGGTGGACCCCCCTCCGCGTTGGCCGCCCGGGCCATCGAGGCACTGCCCACCGCCGTGCCGATGGAGGTGGTGCGGCTCACCGTCGACCTGCACCGGGTCGTGCCCCTGACGCCGCTGCGCGTCGAGACCCGGATCCTTCGAGACGGCCGACGCATCCAGCTCGCCGAGGCGGCGATCGTCGCCGACGGGGTGGAGGTCGCCACCGCCCGTGGGCTGAAGATCCGGGTGACGGAGCTCGACCTGCCCCCGTCGCCGAATCCGCCGTGGCGACCCCCGCCGGGACCCGCCGAGGGGGAGCTCGTCGACTGGCGGTCCCTCGGCCACGATTGGGGACCCCACCGCCGCTTCCACGTCGACGCCATCGAGATCCGCAGCCTCGACGACTCGTTCCTCCGACCGGGTCCGGGCCGGTCGTGGCTGCGCCTCCTCGTCCCGGTGGTCGCCGGAGAGGAACCGTCGCCCCTCGTCCGGGTCGCCGCCCTCGCCGACGTGGCCAACGGCAACTCCCAGACCCTCGACCCGACCCGGTGGAGCTACGTCAACCCCGATCTCACCCTCCATCTCCACCGACCCCTCGACGGCGAGTGGCTCGGCATGGCCTCGCTCGCCCACCAGCATCCCAGCGGCATCGGGCTCGCCGACACCGAGCTCTTCGACCCCCGAGGACCCATCGGTCGGGTGGCGCAGAGTCAGCTCATCGCACCGCAACCTCGACCGAGCGGATGACCTCGACGTCGTCGAGGAACGGCTCGACCCCGATGCCGGGTCCGTCGGCGACCTCGATCCTCCCGTCCACGAGCCGGCAGGCCGGCCGAACCGGATCGACGGCGAGGAGGTGATCGGCGCAGGCGACGTCGGAGATCCCCGCGTGAGGTAGCGCCCCGAGCGCGGCCACGAAGGCACGACCGATCCCGGTCTCGACGAGGCCCGACGCCCGGATCCCCACCCCGGCATCGGCGGCCGCCCGGGCGACGTCGAGGGCCCCGTCCCAGCCGAGACGTCCCGGTTTGACGACGAGGAGGTCGGCCCATCCCCCCTCGAGAAGCCTCCGAGCCGTCGTCGGGGACGTCACCGACTCGTCGAGCGCGACGCGGAAGCCACGGCGACGGAGCATCGCAGCGGCCTCCTCGCATCCCGGCGGATAGGGCTGCTCGAGGTAAGCGACGTACTCGGCGAGGGCGGAGGGGGGTTCGAGCCGACCGGGTCGGTAGGCGCCGTTGGCGTCGACCCCGACGGCGAGCCCCGGATGGCGCCGCCGGATCGCCGAGACGACCTCGAGGTCGCTCCCGGGGGCGATCTTCAGCTTCACCGCCGTGTACCCCAGCGCGACCGCCGCGTCCACGTCGGCGACCGGGTCCTCGAGGCCCACCGCCAGGGAGGCGACGACCGGCCCGGGATCGGCGCCGATCTCGGCGCGGAGGGACCGCCCCACGACCCTGGCGGCGAGATCGGCCTCGGCCTCCGACCATGCGGCCCGGGCGATCGGCACCCGCTCGGGCCGTCGAGCGGTGAGCGCCTCCCAGGCGGCGTCGGCGTCGCCGATCGCCGCACCCGAATAGGGCGCGGCTTCACCCCAACCCACCACATCCCCGACCCCGAGACCGACGAGGATGGTCCGGCGAGTGGTGAGCACCCCCGCGGCGGTCCGGAACGGGCGCCGCAGCGGAACGGCGACGTCGTGGACCGAGAGCCGTTCGATCATCGCGCCAGGCTACGCGGCTCGCGACGATGCTCGAGTCGGCGCGTCGGCTGCCGACGGGGAGGGCGTCTCCCCCTCCGCGTGCAGGCGTCGGCCGGCCGCCGAGGGTGACCCGAGACGCGGGGTCGCCTTCGCGGCCGGCCGACGACGTTCCCCCTATCCTCGGAGGCCCGACGGAGGACGGGCATGCTCACGCGTCGACATCTCAGGATCGGCAGGATCGCCGGGATCCCCGTCGAGCTCGACCTGTCGTGGTTCCTCGTCGTCGTGCTGTTGAGTTGGTCCTTCGCCGCCGGCTTCTACCCCACCTCGGCGCCCGGTGCCTCCCCGATCGCCTACTGGGTCGCCGGGACGGCCACGGCTCTCCTGCTCTTCGCCAGCGTCCTCGTCCACGAGCTCGCCCACTCCCTCGTCGCCCGGTCCGTCGGGGTCCCGGTGCGGAGGATCACGCTGTTCATCTTCGGCGGGGTGTCGGAGCTCGCTCGAGAACCCCGCCGGGGTAGCCACGCCCTGTGGATCGCGCTCGTGGGGCCGGCGAGCTCGCTCGTGCTCGCCGGGCTGCTCTTCCTGGTCCGGCCCGCATTCGGCTGGAGTCGGCTGGCCCTCGCCCTCGTCTCCTACCTCGCCCTCATCAACCTCATGTTGGGGCTCTTCAACCTCATCCCGGGGTTCCCGCTCGACGGAGGCAACGTCCTGCGAGCCGTGTTGTGGCAGCGCTGGCGAGATCCCCGCCGAGCGACGATCGTCGCGGCGAACATCGGCAGGTTCGTCGCCTACCTCTTCGTCGCCTTCGGACTGTGGCTCGCCTTCACCGGGGCGATCTACGACGGTCTGTGGATCATGTTCATCGGCTGGTTCCTCGAGTCGGCCGCCGTCACCCAGATCCAACAGCTCCACCTCCGGGACCTGCTCGAGCACGAGCGGGTCGCAGACTGGATGAATCCCTCCTATGCGTACCTCCCGGCCGATACGACCCTCGGCGAGCTGGCCGCCTGGCACGTCCTCGGCGTCGACGACCGGGTCTTCGTGGTTCGCGACGGTGACCGCGCGATCGGGATCACCTCTCGAGCCCGGTTCGAGGAGGTGCCGCCCGAGCGGTGGGCGACGACGACCGTGGCCGAGGTGATGGTGCCGGTGGAGGCGGCCACGACCCTCCGAGTCGACGACGACCTGTGGACGGCCGTCGAGCATCTCGAGGAGGCCGAGGCGGACCGAGTGCTCGTGGTCGCCGGCGACGGTCACGTCGTGGGGACCTTCTCCACCGACGACGTGAACCGGGCCCTGCGGGCACTGTCCCGGGGTTGGTCGCTCAGACGTACCGCTTCATCCGGCTGAGGTCGAGGCGTCCGATCCGGCGACGCTGCCACCAGGCTCGGACCGCCACCGACACCCCGCCGACCCCGAGGGCCGCAGCCACGGCCACCGGCGTGTTCGGGTCGTTGGTGAGGAGTGCGATGATCATGGTGCCGGTCCCGTCGGCCCGGAGGTCGATCCCTTCAGTGCTGAAGTCGCGCCCCGATCTGCCGACGAGATCGGATGGTCCTTCTCGGGTCCGGGGCTCGGCGACGACGCTCCCCCGGCCCCGATGAACTCCGTGACGACGAGGCCCGGATGCCGGGAGGGGAGGCGCCGGAGGGGACGGAATCCCGTGCCGGCGAGGCGTCCGTCTCCCTGCCCGGCGAGATCCACGACGAAGAGCTCATCGACGCCGGCTCGGCCCAGGCGCGCCGCGTACTCGCCGACGAGGGCCGCCGGGACGAGGACGAAGTCGACCCGTTCCACCTCGCGCCAGGCATGCCGCCCGAGGTGTTGGAGTCCGCTGAGCACCACCGGCCGTCTCGGGGCGGCGGCGTCGGCGAGGGCGGCGATCGTCGCCGCGCCCGCGTCGGAATCGGCTCCCTCCTGTCGGAGCACGGCCACGCCACCGATCGCCAGGGTGCCGGTGGCCACGACGAGGGCGCCGGCGACGAGCACCCGGTCGACGTCGCCGAGCAGCTCCCACCGCCGGACCGCGGCGACGACGGCGACCGGCACGACCACCACCGCCCCGGGAAGCAGGTACCTGCCTCCCCACTGGACGCCACCGCCTCCCGGCTCCACGGTGAGGACCACGAGGACCGCGAAGACGACCCCGATCCCGACGAGGACCTGGGCGGGCCGAGACCGAAGCTCCTCCCTCCCCACCATCACGAGCCCGAAGACCAGCGTGGGGAACGCCACGAAGAGCCCCCAGACGGGCTGGGGATCCGACAGGAGCAGCCACACACTCGCCGCGATCGCCGTCGAGACGGCGCCGACGAGGGCGACCCGGCGGTGAGGATCTCGACGGACCACGAAGGCGAGGACCACGAGCGCGGCGACGAGCGCGTACTCCTCGAGCCACGCCCAGCTCCCGTGGTGTTCGACGGCGACGAAGGCGTGGAGGGCTCCCCGAAGGACCCGGTCGGGGTGAGCTCCGGGCACCGTCGTGCTCGGCGACGACCCCGGCAGGATGGAAGCGGCCCACCACCGATCGAGGAACCCCCCGGCGAGCCCGGCCGCCGCGACGGCGAGCCCCGACGCCGCCACGACGGGCCGTCGTTCGCTCCACGCGACCCAGATCGACACGACGCCCGCGGCCACCGCGAAGAGGACGAGTTCGGTCCGGAAGAAGGGTCCGAGGAGGGCCGCGCCGATCGCGGCGAGCCACCACCGCCGGGCCGGCCCTTCCGTCCACGATCCGAGGAACCCGACCGCCGAGACGGCGGCGAGGGCGACGCCGATGGCATGGGACAAGACGGAGAAGGAGTAGAAGAAGAACCCGCCGGAGAGCCCGACGGTCCACAGCGTGAGCCGAGGAGGTCCGCCGACGGCGACCGCGAGCCGAGCCGCGGCCGCCGCGGCGACGACGGTGGCCAGGATCGACGGGAGGATGGGCCCCACGTCGCCGGCGAGCCCCTGGAACCAGGCCGCCACCCACGCCGCGAGCGGATGCTTGGCGAAGGGGGCGTACCGGTCGCCGGCGACGGCCGCATCGGCGATGGGGACCGACCGCCCCTCGGGGTCGAGCTCGGCGAAGGGACGCTCGAGGGTCCAGCCTCGCCCCTCGGCGAGGAGCTTCGCCTGGAGCCGCATGGCCCCTTCGTCGGAGGTCCACAGGGAGCCCGGGGCGGTGGTGGGCAGGACGGCGAGGAGGAGCGCCGCCAACGCGAGGAGATGTCCGAGGATCGGCGCTCGGCGCGTCGCCGAGACCGTCGCCGGGGGCTCCTGGGTGAGGGTCGTGGCCATGACGACGCTTCGACCACCTTCGGGATCACCTTGAGTCGATGAAGCCGTGGGCTCCCTGCAGGCTTCCTCGGAGGGGCCGGCGCGGTCGCCTCGCCGCCGCGGAGCCGTCGCGGCCGACCGGGAGCCGAGGGGGGATGGGCTCCCGGTCGGGGGCGGCGCGGGCCG
>DRQR01000012.1 GCA_011371355.1 Actinomycetota bacterium | reverse complement strand
TTCGGCGACAACAAGTCGGCCACCGGGGTCTCCGCCGACGACTTCCTCGCGAAGTACGAGGAGAAGTACGGCGAGCAGCCGACCGCGGCGTTCTGGGCCCACAGCTACGACGCGACGGTCCTGCTGCTCACCGCGATCCAGGACGTCGCCGTCCAGCTCGCCGACGGCACGTTGTTCATCGACCGTCAGGCCCTGCGTGACCGGCTCTACGCCACGAAGGACTTCCCCGGCATCACCGGGACCCTGTCGTGCGACGAGTTCGGCGACTGCGGGTCGCAGCGGATCACGATCGTCCTCCACGAGGACTCGACGAACATCGAGGCCGGCAAGAAGAACGTCGTCTTCGAGTTCGCGCCCGAGCGCTGATCCGAGCTTCGTTCCGAGCCGAGGGGGCCGACCGACGTCGGCCCCCTCGGCGCGTCTGGGCCACCCGCGTCGGCGGATCGGGTTGTGCTTGAATCTCCCTCACCATGACGACGGTCGCCGAGCGCACGGACTTCCGTTTCAACTGGGTCGATTCGTTCCTCCTGGCGATGCGGATCGGCGCGATCTTCGTCGTCGCCTGGGGGGTGATCGGGGCCCTCGCCCTCGGCGTGGCCGGGGAAGGGCTCACCGGGTCGGCGTGGAAGGACCTCGTCGTCGCCGGGATCGCCCAGGGGGCCATGTACGGGCTCATCGCCCTGGGCTACTCGATGGTCTACGGCGTCCTCGGGTTCATCAACTTCGCCCACGGTGAGGTGTTCATGGCCGGGGCGATCGTCGGGTTCTTCGTCGCCGACCGGTTCTTCACCACCGGGATGTGGGAGTCGAACTTCGTCGTCGCCATCCTCGTCGTCCTCGTCGCCGCGGTGGCGACCTCCACGATCACCGCCGTGCTCGTCGAACGGGTCGCCTACCGTCCCCTCCGCAACGCCCCCCGACTCATCCCCCTCATCACCTCGATCGGGGTGTCCTTCTTCCTCCAGAACGCCGTCCTCGGCCTCGTCGGCCCCGCGGTGAAGACCTACCCGCAGCCGCCCGCCTGGCTCGCCGCGAAGGTGTCGATCCTGGGTCTCCAGATCGAGGGGACGAAGATCCTCGTCATCCTCATCGCCGTGATCTCCATGGTCGCCCTCTGGCTCTTCGTGGAACGCACGAAGACGGGGAGAGCGATGCGGGCGGTCGCCGAGGACAAGGAGATCGCCGCCCTCATGGGGATCGACGTCGACCGCACCATCGTGACCACCTTCGCCGTGGGTGGGGCGATGGCGGGCGTCGCCGGGATCATGTGGGCCCTCATCTTCCGGGGCGTGTCCTTCGTCACCGGCTTCCTGCCCGGGATCAAGGCCTTCACCGCGGCGGTCCTCGGCGGCATCGGCAACCTCGTGGGGGCGATGGCCGGCGGGCTCCTCCTCGGGCTCTTCGAAGCCCTCGGTCCCAACGTCGTCCTCCGCGGGCTCCGCTGGCGCATCCCCCTCGGTGCGGGTCTCGTCCTCCTCGTCCTCGGCGTCCTCGTCGGCGTCCTCGCCTGGCGACGGGGCCGCGTCGCCATCGCCTCGGTCGCCGGGGCGCTCCTCCTCGGCGGCGTCGCCGGGGTGGGAGGCTGGTCGATCGTGATCCCCGGCCTCACCCAGCTCAAGGACGTCGTCGCCTTCTCCGCCCTCGTCCTCGTCCTCATCTTCAAGCCGACCGGCGTGCTCGGAGAGCAGCTCGCCGAGGAGGATCGCGCCTGATGACCGCACGTCCCGCCACCGACGTCGACTGGGGCCGGGTTCGCGCCTGGGGCCTCTACGGCGGGCTGACCATGGCCTTCATCGCCGCGATCGGCATGGTCGAGAGCCTCGACGCCCGGATGATGGTCCACCCCGTCCTCTCCCTCGGATACCTCTTCTTGCTGTGGGCGCCCCCGGCCTTCGGGTACGCCGCGGCCTACGAACCGGTGAAGGAGGGGATGGCGGCGCCGGCGAAGGGTGCCCGCGACCTCGTGGCCGGAGCCGTCGCCGGGCTCCTCGCCGGTGCGGTGTTCGGGCTCTTCATCGTGGTGGCGGCCACCTTCGACCTCCGCGAGGTGTTCGTGAAGCTGAGTCCGGTCCTCGTCGACCTCCTCACCTTCGGCCGAGGGGTCGGCTTCGGTGTCGCCACGTGGATCGTCCTCTCCACGGGGCTCGGGCTCGTCGGCGGACTGCTCCACGTACTCCCCGAGCGGGGGAGGGCGGCGGTCTTCAACGCCCTCGCCGCGGTCTTCGTCGTCGCCCTCCTGGAGCTCGCCGTCGTCGACGTGCTCGAGACCTTCCGGCTCGAGGCCGTCGAACGCTTCCTCTACGCCCCCAACGGCGGCATCACGATCCCCGGCGCGGTCGTCGTCGCCCTCGTGGCGGGGTTCGTCACCCTGCGGACCACCGGCGGCGCGGTCCTGCGGTTCCGCAGCCGCTACGCGGCGATGACCGGCGAGGAACGTCGCCGGTTCGGCGTTCGTTGGGGGCTCGTGGCGATCGCCGGCCTCGTCGTCTTCCCGATGATCGTCGGTGGGCTCACGAACGAGCTCCTCGCCAACGTCGGGCTCTTCCTCCTCATGGCCCTCGGCCTCAACCTCGTGGTCGGGTACGCCGGGCTCCTCGACCTCGGCTACGTCGCGTTCTTCGCCGTCGGCGCCT
This sequence comes from Actinomycetota bacterium, assembly GCA_011371355.1. Classification (GTDB taxonomy): domain Bacteria; phylum Actinomycetota; class Acidimicrobiia; order Spongiisociales; family UBA5794; genus DRQR01. The sequence continues at coordinate 4,271 of DRQR01000012.1, read as the reverse complement.
ACACGACCGCGCTGTTGACCTCGCCGCTGTCCCCGACCCTGAAGCCGATGTTCCGCCTCGACCTCCTCACCGTCGAGGGGTGGGTGGTCATGGCCATCGTCATCGCCGTCGCCGCCCTGTCGGGTCTCGTGATCGGCACCCCGGTGATTCGGCTCCGGGGCGACTACCTCGCGATCGTCACCCTCGGGTTCGGCGAGATCGTCCGGATCCTCTTCCTCTCCGACTGGCTCGCGCCGCTGTTCGGCGGGGCCCAGGGGATCCGCAACATCCCCCCCGGCTACCTCGGTCCCATCAAGGTGGCCGGGACGAGCCCGCAGACGATCTTCTACGTCGTGACGATCTTCGTGGGGATCGCGATCTACGTCGCCTGGCGTCTCTACCACTCCCGGATCGGTCGCGCCTGGGCCGCGCTCCGGGAGGACGAGGACGTCGCCGAGGCGATGGGGATCGACACCACCCGGATGAAGCTCCTCGCCTTCGTCACCGGGGCCATCCTCGCCTCCTTCTCCGGGATGATCTTCGCGGTGAAGGTCGGCTCGGTGTTCCCCTCGAGCTTCAAGCTCATCGTCTCGATCATCGTCCTCGTCATCGTGATCGTCGGCGGCATGGGCTCGATCCCCGGGGTGGTCATCGGCGCCGTGGTCCTCATCGGCGTCCTCGGCGGACCCACCCAGCCGGGGCTCCTCGCCGAGTTCGGGGAGTTCAAGCTCCTCCTCTACGGCGTGCTCCTCGTCGTCATGATGCTGCGACGCCCCGAGGGCCTCTGGCCGAGCGTCCAGCGCCAACGCGAGCTCCACCAGGAGGAGTTCCTCCAGGACGCCTGGCTGAAGACCGAGGCCGCCCAGGCGGCGGCCCGAGGGGAGGCGCCGAGCTGATGGCCCTGCTCGAGATCACCGGACTCAAGAAGGCCTTCGGAGGGCTCCAGGCCCTCGGCGGCGTGGACTTCCACATCGACGACCTCGAGATCGTCTCGGTGATCGGCCCGAACGGTGCCGGCAAGACGACGTTCTTCAACGTCATCAGCGGTCTCGAGGTCCCCGACGAAGGGTCGATCGTCTTCGAGGAGGAGGAGATCGGCGGCCTCGAACCCTCCGAGATCACCGAGCGGGGGATCGCCCGCACCTTCCAGAACGTGCGGCTCTTTCCCGATATGACCGTCCTCGAGAACGTCATGGTCGCCCAGCACTGCCGTACCCACACCGGGGTGTGGGGGGCCCTGTTGAACACCCCGGCCTTCCGACGGGAGGAGCGGGCGATCGAGGAGCGAGCCAAGGAGATCCTCGGCTTCTTCGGGACGCGCCTGGTCGGTTACCGCTTCGGGCAGCCCGCCTACGTCCTCTCCTACGCGAACCGTCGGCGCCTCGAGATCGCCCGGGCGATGGCGACGATGCCGAAGCTCCTCCTCCTCGACGAGCCGACCGCGGGGATGAACCCGAAGGAGACCGAGGAGCTCACCGGGCTCATCAAGAAGCTCCGGGACGAGCGCGGCTTCACGATCATCGTCATCGAGCACGAGATGCGGGTGGTCCGCGACGTCTCGGACCGGGTCGTGGTCCTCGACCACGGCGTGAAGATCGCCGAGGGGAGCTACGAGGAGGTCAGCTCCAACCCCGACGTCATCGAGGCCTATCTCGGCCGTCCCGCGGAGGCAGGATGACCACCGACACCCCCGTCCTCGAGTTCCGCAACGTCCACACCCACTACGGGCCGGTGCACGTCCTCAAGGACGTCTCGATGGAGATCCGACCCGGGGAGCTCGTCTGCCTCCTCGGGGGGAACGCCTCGGGGAAGACCACGACGCTCAAGACGATCCTCGGCATGGTGGTGCCCTCCAGCGGCGACGTCCTCGTCGACGGCGAGGTCGTCACCGGCAAGTCCACCGCCGAGATCGTCGCCCGCGGGGTGTCGATGGTTCCCGAGAACCGTCGCCTCTTCAAACGCATGACCGTCCTCGAGAACCTCGAGATCGGCGCGTATCTCCGGGAGGGCGAGGACCTCGAGGAGGACCTCGAGCGGATCTTCGAGATGTTCCCTCGGGTGAAGGAACGCCTCCACCAGAAGGCCGGTACCCTCTCGGGCGGCGAGCAGCAGATGGTCGCCGTGGGACGGGCCCTCATGGCCCGACCCAAGCTCCTCCTCATGGACGAGCCATCGATGGGGTTGGCACCGATCCTCGTCCAGCAGAACTTCGAGATCATCCAGCAGATCAACGAGGCCGGGATGACGATCTTCATGGTGGAGCAGAACGCGAACATGGCGCTGTCGATCGCCGATCGCGGCTACGTCCTCCAGACCGGCCAGATCGTGCTCGCCGACACCGCCGAGCGGCTCCTCGCCAACGAGGACCTCCGGAGGGCCTACCTCGGCGAGCTCGAGTGATGACGGCCACGACCGACGTCGTCGTCGTCGGCGGCGGCATCATGGGGATGTCGATCGCCTGGCAGGTCGCCCGGCGGTCGTCGCTGCGCATCGTCGTGCTCGACAAGGGCACCGGGCTCGGGGAGGGATCCACGGGTGCGTCGTCGGCGATCACCCGGCAGCGCTACACCCGGGTCGAGAACATCCGGATCGCCCGCGACGCGAACGCGATCTTCCGGAACTGGGCCGACTACACCGGCCTCGCCGAACCCCGGGCCCGGAACCATCCCGTCGGCGTCCTCTGGATGCTCGACGACGATCCCGTCGCCGTCGCCGCCGATCGGGACCGGCTCGTCGCCGAGGGGGTCCGGGCCGTGGTCCTCGACGCCGACGAGCTTCGGGACCGCTTCCCGGCCCTGTCGCCCTGCCTTGCGCCCTTCGACCTCACCGGGGAGACCCCCCACGAATGCCGACCCGGGGAGGCGTTCCTCCTCGAGGAGGACGCCGGCTACTTCGATCCGACCGGGGCCCTCGAGGACCTCGCCGAGGCGTGCCGTCGGGCCGGGGTCGACGTGCGACTCCGGACCGAGGTCGTCGGGATCGACGTGGAGGGGGGACGGGTGCGGGGCGTCCGGCTCGCCGACGGGACCCGCATCGCCGCCCCGTGGGTGGTCAACGCGGCGGGTCCCTGGTGCAACCGGATCAACGCCCTCGCCGGGCTCGACCTGTCGTGGCCGCTCGTCCCCACCCGCGTCCAGGTGCTCCATCGGGATCTGCCCCCCGAGGTCCCTCGTCCGATCCCGGTCGTCGGCGACGGCTCCGGCGGCATCTACTTCCGGCCCGAGGCCGGCGACCAGCAGCTCATCTGCGGTTCGATCCTCGAGGAGGACGAACGGGAGGAGGTGGATCCCGACGAGCTCCGGCGAGTGGCCGACCGCGCCTTCGTCGACACGAAGATCCACGCGCTCCACCATCGGATCCCCGACCTGCCCCATCGGGGACGACTCGGCGGCATCGCCGGGCTCTACACCGTGAACCGCCTCGACGTCCTCCCCGTCGTCGGTCCCACCGAGCTCGAGGGCTTCGTCGTCGCCAACGGCTTCTCCGGCCACGGGTTCAAGGAGTCGCCGATGATCGGCGCCATGGTGGCTCGGTACCTCACCGGGGAGCGCCTCGCCGACGACACCGAGGTGCCGATCTCGTTCTTCGCCGTCGACCGGGAGCCCTACGAGCTCGAGGGCAAGAACGTCCTCGCCTGATTCGCCGCATCCGAGCGCCCGACTTGGTAGGTTTGGGCGGGAGGAGGTCGTCATGGAGCGAACCGTCGCCGGGATCCTCGCCCGGAAGGGCGGCGAGGTGGTCGCCGTCCGACCCGACGACACGGTCTTCTCGGCGCTCGAGAAGATGGCCGAGCACAACGTCGGCGCCGTCGTCGTCCTCGACGGGGATCGGCTCGCCGGGATCATGTCGGAGCGGGACTACGCCCGCAAGGTGATCCTCCTCGACCGGGGCTCCAAGGAGACGCCGGTGGCCGACATCATGACGACCGAGGTCGTCACCGTCGGCCCGGCGACGACGGTCACCGAGTGCATGGAGCTCATGACCGAGCGCCGGATCCGGCACCTCCCGGTCCTCGACGAGGGCCGCCTCGTGGGCATCGTGTCGATCGGCGACGTCGTCAAGGCGGTGATCGCCGACCAGCGAGACCTCATCGATCAGCTCGAGCGGTACATCACCTCCTGAGCGCGCCGGCCGAGTCCGATTCGGTCCTCGCTACGCTTCTCGTCGGAGGTGTCTGGACGCCTGGTGGGTCCCCCGGTCTTCAAAACCGGTGAGGGTGCGAGAGTGCCCTGGCGGGTTCGATTCCCGTCCACCTCCGCGGCGCACCGTCCCTGTTCGGGACGGTGCCGGCT
>DRQR01000011.1 GCA_011371355.1 Actinomycetota bacterium | reverse complement strand
CCGTCGCCGGTCCAGTCGATGGAGGCCACCAGCTCGGTGAGCTGGGGACAGTTGCAGTCCCAGATCGGGTCACCCGGCGGCAGGAAGCAGCCCGCCACTGCGAGGGCTGCCGCGGCCACCAGGACCAGCCGCAGCCTGAGGGGTCGTCGGGCTGTGCGGGGGCTGGTCATGGGATCGTGGTGGTGGTGGGTGGGGGTCGGAGTCCGTAGAGGTCGATGAGGGGTTGGAGGTAGTCGGGGGCTCGGTCGTCGGGTTCGGCCATCCAGACGACGAAATACAGCGATTCGGAGCCTCCCGAGTAGCCGATCCTGAGCTGCCAGGTGTCGGTCTCGAACACCGTCGAGACGGTGCCGCCGAGGTCGTCGATCTCGACGGGTTGGTAGCCGGCTTCGGTCATGCGGGCCACCGCCTGCCGGTAGCGGCGGTCGTCGGGCACGTTCCGCCAGTGGGCGCTCGCCCGCAGGGGCTTTGGGGGATCCCCGAGGGAGAAGCCGACGCTGTCGGGTTCGGTGCCGTCGCCGGTCCAGTCGATGGAGGCCACCAGCTCGGTGAGCTGGGGACAGTTGCAGTCCCAGATCGGGTCACCCGGCGGCAGGAAGCAGCCCGCCACTGCGAGGGCTGCCGCGGCCACCAGGACCAGCCGCAGCGCCGGGCGCATCCGGCCCGTTCGGGGAGGGGGGACGGGTCTGGCGGTCACAGCACGATTCCCAGCGAGGCGTCGTCGAGGTAGACGATGGCGCCGACGCCGTCGACGGTCACCCGATACCAAACGGTTCCCGACCCCAGCGGGTAGGTGACGTCGAGGCGCTGCCAGCTCCCGGCGGTGGTGAGGGTTCGGGTGGTGGCGGCCACGACGGTGCCGTCGACGGCGACGAGCTCGAGGGTGACCTGGGCGGGTGCCTGCGATCCCGCATCCAAGGCCACCCATGCCGAGGCGTGGTTCCATTGGTCGACGTCGATGCGTTGGGAGAGACCCACGGTGGTGGCGGTGAGGGGTTCGATGCGGGCCGCGAACCCGCCGCCGTGGACCGGTGCGGTGACGACCCCGAGGTTCCCGCCGTCGGGTTCGACGAACGCCCAGCCGGAGAGGTCCCCGGTCTCGAACCCGCCGTTGACCACCTCGGTGGAGGTCGGGGAGCCGGGGTGCCATCGGGCTTGCCAGGACACCGACCGCAGGTCCGCTCCGAGATCGACTCGGACGAGCATCAAGGTCGCCTCGGGACAGTCGGGGGTGATCGGGATCTCGGTGGGTGTCCCGAGGGCGACCGGGACGATCCCACCGGCCGCATCCCCGCAGAGATCGGGGTGCTGCACCATCCGGAAGACCTCCCCTCGGAGGTCGGCTGCCGGGTCCACCGTCACCGTCAGGGTACCCTCGGTGGCGCCGTCGGCGACGAACTCGACGTAGGCCGCGCCGCCGTCGGCGAGCCCGTGACGGCCGGCGAAGACCCCGACCGCGGCGGGATCCAGCGCATGGCCGCCGGCCAGGGCCGGCCGCTTGCCGAGCTTCTCCAGGCGCCGCACCCAGTCGGCGCGGTCGGGGTCGGTGTAGGTCTGCTCGATCCGGTAGTTCGCCGCCGCGAACCCGGCGAGGGTGTCGGCGAGGGTGCCGCCGTTGGCTTCGATCGTCTCCTCGATCGCCTTCGTCGCCGCCTTGGGGATCAACCCGTCCCCGGTGATGTCCCAGATCTGCCGGACGATGTCCGACCCGGCCGGGAGGGTCTCCTCGAGGTATTCGAAGAACAAGAACGCGCCGTAGGCGTGGGGAGCCATCACCCGGAAGCGGTGGAGGTCGGTGAGATGGTTCGGCTCGCGGAGGAAGCTGGTCAGGTTGGCGCCGTATCTGGAGCCGGATCCGTCGGTGGCGGGATGCTGCCCTTCGACCTGGTGGGCGGCCCACTCGGCGGTGGCCTCCAGGAGCCATAGGACCCTCAGACCGGGGGCGAGGTCGCGGAGGCCGATGTACTCCAGTTGGAAGAGGTGGAAGGTCTCGTGGCGGGGCAGATACTGCGACGGACGTGACGTACCCGCCCAGTCGAGCTCCCGTCGGTACTGGACGAGCCCTGGCATGGCGTACCCTCCGACCGCCGCGGTGTTCAGGTCGTGGATCGCCACCCGACCCCTCCCGGCAACGGGTCGAACCGGGCGGGCCGCACCCGCCGTCGGGACCACGTCCCGGGGCCACGCCCTCCCCACCCGCCGCGGTACGCGGGGCGGCACGTGTGGCAGGATGCGGGTGGGCCGTCCGAGGGAGGGACGATGAACCTGATCCGTGGGTTGTTCCGGATGACCTTGGGTCGTCGGCTGCCGGTGGTGGGCGGCGCGATCCCCTGTGAGGGCATCGTGGGGCGGGTACGGATCCGCCGCGACGACCACGGCGTCGTCTCCGTCGACGCCGAGAACGACGAGGACGCCTGGTTCGGGTTGGGGTTCTGCCACGGCCAGGATCGCGCCTTCCAGCTCGAGGGACTGCTCCGGGTGATCCGAGGCACCCTCGCCGAGCTCGTCGGGCCCGACGCCCTGGGTGTCGATCGGCTCTCCCGGAGGATCGGGTTCCGTCGCTCGGCCCGGGCACAGCTCGAGGTCCTCGACCCCGACGTGCGTCGGATCGTCGACGCCTACGCCGAGGGCGTGAACGCCGGCGTCCGGCTCGGGCTCGATCGGGTCCCCCACGAGTTCGCGCTCCTCCGAACCGAACCCACGCCCTGGGAGGGCGCCGACGTCGTCGGCATGGCGAAGCTCATGTCCTTCCTCCTCGCCTCGAACTGGGACGTCGAGCTCATGCGCCTGCTCGTCCTCCGCCTCGACGGGCCCGAGGCCCTCGCCGCCCTCGACCCGACCTACCCCGACTGGCTGCCGGTCACCGACCCCCCGGCGGTCCCGGCGGGGCCGGTCGTCGACCGGCTCGCCGAGGACCTCCGGGTCTTCACCGAGACCGTCGGGATCGGCGGCGGGTCGAACAACTGGGCCATCGCCGGGCACCGCACCGCCACGGGCCGCCCGATCCTCGCCAACGACCCCCACCTCGCCCCCGTCGCCCCACCCCACTGGTACCTCGCCCGCATCGCCACCCCTGATTGGGTCGTCGCCGGGGCCACCTTCGTCGGGATCCCCGGGGTGCCGGTGGGGTTCAACGAGCACGGGGCCTGGGGGGTCACCGCGGCGATGTGCGACAACACCGACCTCTTCGTCGAAGCGCTCGGGCCCGACGGTCGATCGGTGCGGCGCGGAGACGACTTCGTGCCCTGCGAGGTGATCGTCGAGGAGATCTCGGTTCGGGGCGGCGACCCGGTGGTCGAGGAGATCCTCGTCACCGACCGGGGCCCGATCGTCGGACCCGCCCTCGCCGGCGACGTCGGGGCCCTCTCGATGCGGGCCACCTGGCTCGATCCCGCCCCGATCCGGGGATTGCTCACCATCCACCGCTCCACCGACTTCGGATCGTTCCGGCAGGAGTTCCGGAACTGGAACGTCCTGCCCCTCAACATGGTCTATGCGTCGGTCGACGGCCACATCGCCTGGCAGTTCGTCGGCGACGCCCCGGTCCGCCGGAAGGGGCACGGTACGATCCCCTTCGCCGGGTGGGACCTCGAGGCGGGCTGGGAGCCGGGTCTCCTCTCCATCGACCACCTCCCCCGCAGGGTCGACCCACCCGAGGGCTTCATCGCCACGGCGAACAACAAGCCCGTACCCGACGGCGACGAGTGGGCCTTCCTCGGTCACGACTTCATCGACGGCTACCGACTCGCCGCGATCGACGAAGCCCTCGCCGCCAGGGACGACTGGGACCTCGACGCCGTCGCCCGGCTCCAGCTCGACTGGCGGTCCCTCCCCTGGCGGGAGCTCCGCGACGTGGTGCTCGCGGTGCCCGCCGACGACGACGACACGAAGATGGCCCTCTCGCTCCTCCGAGCCTGGAACGGCGAGGTCGCTCCCGAGTCGTCGGCGGCGACCGTCTACGAGCTCACGATCGTCGAGCTCGCCCGGCGGGTCGTCGCCGCCAAGGCGCCGAGGTCGGCCGAGTGGGCCCTCGGCCGCGGCTTCACGCCCCTGGCCCCCGAGACGACGATCTTCTCCCGTCGCACCGGGCACCTCGTCCGTCTCGTCCTCGAACGGCCCGCCGGCTGGTTCGACCGATCCTGGGAGGAGGAGATCGCCGACGTGCTCGCCACGGTCGTCCGCCGACTCCGCGCCGACCACGGGGACGACCCCGCCCGATGGCGCTGGGGCCGGGTCCGACCGCTGACCTTCCGCCACCCCGTGGGGGAGCGCAAGCCCCTCGACCGGATCTTCGACCACGGCCCCTTCCCCTGGGGCGGCGACGCGAACACGATCCCCCAGGCGGCCGTCTCCTTCCTCGACCCCACGACGAACTCGCCGTTCGTCCCGTCGCTGCGCATGGTCGTCGACGTCGGCGACTGGGACGCCAACCGGTTCGTGCTCCCCGGCGGGCAGTCCGGCAACCCCCTCTCACCCCACTACGCCGACCAACTCGAGGCCTGGAAGCGGGGCGCGGGGATCTCCATCGGGTTCTCCGAGACCGCCGTCGAGCTCGCCACCCGACACGTCCTCGACCTCCTTCCGCTCTGAGGGGGGCGATAGGGCCGCCGACGCCATAGCCTTCCCCCTACGGGGGTGACCCCGTAGGGTTTCGCCGGACGGGTCGGGTCTCTCTCTCCCTCCCCCACATGATCCGTGCGGCGACCGGCGGCCGGGCCTCGATCGCCCTGCCGCCAGCGGGGCCGTCCTGCACCGATTCCCCCCTGTCGAGTGCGGGACGGCCCCGTCCTCTCTCCGGCCGATTCCCGGGGCCGCCCGGTACGATCGGGGCATGATCCCCACGCCCGAGATCCCGCCCGAGGTCGAGATCCTCCCGGGGGTCGAGCTCGACGAGCTCTGGGAGCGCTACCAGCTCTTCGAGCCCCTCCACTTCGACCAGGACCTCCTCGTCCCCATGAGCGAGGCCGAGCTGGGGCGGGTCGTCGCCGCCCTCGGACCCCGGCCGGGGATGCGGATCCTCGACATCGCCTGCGGGCACGGCACCCTGCTCCTGCGGATCGCCGAACGCCACGCCGTCGAGGCCGTCGGCATCGACGAATCCCCCTGGGCGGTGACCCGGGCCGCCGAGCGAGGGCGGCGGGCCCCCCTCCGCGGTCGCGTCCGCTGGATCATCGGGCACGGCATCGACGCCCCCGAGGGCCCCTTCGACCTCGTCGCCTGCATCGGGGCGTCGTGGATCTGGCACGGGTTCCGGGGCACCGTCGAGGCGATGGCCCGTCGGCTGCGACCCGGCGGACGGATCGCCGTCGGCGACCTCCGCCTCCGCGAGGGCGCCCCCCAACCCGAGGAGGGGCGCGTCCTCACCCGCGCCGAGCAGCTCGAGATCCTCCGGGCCGCCGGGCTCGAGCCCCTCGGGGAGATCGTCGCCGCCCCGGCCTCCTGGTTCCGCTACGAACAGGCGGTGCTCGCCTCCGCCGAGGCCTACGCCCTCGCCGCCCCCGGGCATCCCATCCGGGACCGACGGGCCTTCGCCCGCGAATGGATCGCGGAGCTCGAACGCGATCGGAGCCGCCTCACCTGGAGCGTGTGGGTCGCCCGGCACCCCGGCGGCCGCTCCTGAGGGCACCTTCGACGCCCCCGCCGGTGGGTAGGCTCCTGGCGATGGAGCGTCTCAGCATCCGATCGGGGTCGATCACCCTCGGGGTCACCGAGCAGGGAGTCGGACCCCCGGTGGTCCTCGTCCACGGCTTCCCCGAGCTCGCCTACTCCTGGCGACACCAGCTCCCCGCCCTCGCCGAGGCGGGCATGCGGGCGATCGCCTACGACCAGCGGGGCTACGGCGCCTCCGACAAGCCCGAGGCGGTGGCGGCCTACCGGCTCGACGAGCTCGCCGCCGACCTCGTCGGCCTCCTCGACGCCCTCGAGCTCGAGCGGGCGAGCATCGTCGGACACGACTGGGGCTCGATCGTGGCCTTCGCCGTCGCCGTGCTCCACCCCGAACGGGTCGAGCGGCTCGTGAGCCTCAACGTCCCCTACCGGGGCTGGTTCTGCGGGTTCCCCACCCTCGACGTCATCGCCGCCGAGCTCGCCGACCGGTTCTCCTACGTCCTCGACTTCCAAGAGCCCGGCAAGGCCGAGGCGGCCTTCGCCGCCGATCCCGACCGCTGGCTGCGGCGCATCTACGAGGGCGTCGCCGCGGATCCCGGCTTCCTCACCGACGAGGAGTTCGCCGTCTACCGGGATGCCTTCGTCGCCGGCGGCATCGCCGGACCCGTCGCCTACTACCGCAACATCGACGCGAACGCCGCCCTCGCCGCGCCCTACGCGGACGCCGAGCTCACGATGCCGACCCTCGTGATCCCCGCCGGTCGCGATCCCGTGCTCCCCGCCTCCCTCGTCGAGGGGATGGAACGGTGGGTGCCCGACCTCCGCGTCGAGCCGATCCCGGCTTCGGGACACTGGACCCAGCAGGAGCGTCCGGGAGACGTCAACCGCATCCTCGTCGAGTTCCTCGCCCCATGAAGACGATCCGCTACGAGGTCGACGGTGCGGTGGCGACGATCACCCTCGACCGTCCCGAGGTCCTCAACGCCATCGACGACCGGATGCCCGCCGAGCTCCACGCCGCCGTCGACGCGGCGAACGCCGACGACGCTGTCCACGTCATCGTGGTCACCGGCGCCGGGCGGGCCTTCTGTGCCGGCTACGACCTGGAACGCTACGCGGAGGCCGCCGGACCCAACGAGGGATTCCAGGAGATGCCCTGGGATCCCATCGTCGACTACCGGATGATGTCGACGAACACCGCCCACTTCATGTCGCTGTGGCGCTCGTTGAAGCCGACGATCGCCAAGGTGCGGGGCTACGCGGTCGCCGGAGGATCGGACCTCGCCCTCGCCTGCGACCTCGTGGTCATGGCCGAGGACGCGAAGATCGGCTATCCGCCCGCCAGGGTGTGGGGCTGTCCCACCACGGCGATGTGGGTCTACCGCCTCGGTCCCGAACGCGCGAAGCGGATGCTCTTCACCGGCGACCTCATCGACGGCCGGACCGCGGCCCGGTGGGGTCTCGTCCTCGATGCGGTCCCCGACGACGAGCTCGACGACGTCGTCGCCGCCCTCGCCGACCGGATCGCCGGGGTGCCGACGAACCAGCTCGCGATGCACAAGCTCCTCGTGAACCAGGCCGTCGACCTCATGGGCCTCCCGTCGAGTCAGCTCCTCGCCACCCTCTTCGACGGCATGGCCCGGCACACCCCCGAGGGCGTCGCCTGGAAGCGCCGGGCCGAGGAGGTCGGGTTCCGTCGAGCCGTCGCCGAGCGGGACTCGGGTGCCCCCATCCGGCCGGAGGGACGATGATCGCCGGGTTGCGGGTCGTCCGCGACTGGATCACGACGCTCCCCACCCTCGTGGCCTTCGGGCTCACCCTCGTCGTCTTCGACCTCGCCGGGAGGATCGCGCTCCTCTTCGGACGTCGGCCCTTCGAGTGGACGATGGCGGCCCTCCAGTGGACGCTGCTCAGGGTCTTCTCGCTCTCGGGGGTCCGCTACGACGTCGAGGGCACCGAGCACCTCCCCCCGGGGCGGAGCGCCCTCGTCGTCTCGAACCACCAGAGCATGCTCGACATCCCCATGTTCGGCGGGGTGCTCCTCCGGAACTTCCCGAAGTACGTGGCCAAACAGGAACTCGGTCGCGGCATCCCCGCGGTCTCCCTCAACCTCCGACGGGGCGGCAACGCCCTCATCGATCGAGGGGACCGTGCCCAGGCGGTCGCGGAGATCCGACGGGTGGCCGCCGAGTCCAGGGAGCGGGGAACCGTCGTCGTGCTCTTCCCCGAGGGCACCCGCTCCCGCACCGGCGAGCTGCGCCGGTTCCGCCGGGCCGGAGCGGAGGCGATGTTCGACGCCGCCCCCGACCTGCCGGTGATCCCCGCGGCGATCGACGGAACCTGGAAGGTGTTCGAACGGAACATGCTCCCGATCCCCTTCGGGACCCGGGTCCGGGTTCGGTTCGGACCGCCGATCCCTCGGGAGGGCCGTTCCACGGGGGAGGTCCTCGCCGACGCCCGGGCCTGGATCGAGGCCACCCTCGCCGGCTGGCGGGGCGCCACCGCCGACCCCCCGATGACCGACGGAAGGACGAGCCATGGATGAGGAACGCATCGGCCTGTTCATCGACTACGAGAACCTGGCGATCGGGGCCCGGGAGGACCTCGGGATGACCTTCGACTTCCGACCCATCGCCGATGCGCTCGCCGAGCGGGGTCGGGTCGTCGTCCGGCGCGCCTATGCCGACTGGACCTTCTTCGACGAGGACCGCCGGATGCTCACCGAGAACCACGTCGAGTTGATCGAGATCCCCCAGCGCAAGGGCCTCATCCGGAAGAACGCGGCCGACATCAAGCTCGCCGTCGACGCCGTCGAGCTCGCCTTCGAGCGGGACTACGTCACGACCTTCGTGCTCTGCACCGGCGACTCGGACTTCACTCCCCTCGTCCACAAGCTCCGAGAGCTCAACAAGCGGGTCGTCGGGGTGGGTCTCAAGGCGTCGACCTCGAAGCTGCTCCCGCCCGCCTGCGACGAGTTCCTGTTCTACGAGAGCCTCGAAGGCGTCGAGCTGCCACCGGCCCGGGGGAGGGTGGAGCCGGCCCCGGAGAGCCCCGTGCGACCGGCGGCCGGCGACCTCGACGCCATGGCGATCATCGTCGCCCAGACCCTCGCCGGGCTCGAGCGGACCGCCGGTGGCGAGGTGCGGGCCTCGTCGCTGAAGCGGGCGCTCCTGCGGAAGGACCCCACCTTCAACGAGGCCGACTACGGCTTCCGTGCCTTCGGCGAGCTCCTCCGCCACCTCGAGGAGCGCAAGATCGTCGAACTCAACGACGAGGGTCAGGTGGGGGACCCCGTCGTCACCCTCCCCGAGCACGGTCGGGGCGAGGAGGCCGCCTTCGCCCTGCTCCGGGAGGTCGTCGAGGAGGGAACCGGCGAGCGCGGGGTCGTGGTCCTGTCGGGACTGAAGAACCGGATGCGGAAACACGATCCGGGGTTCTCCGAGAAACGGTTCGGGTATTCCAGCTTCCTCCAGTTCGTCAAGGCGGCGAAGGCCAAGGGGATCATCGACCTACGCTGGGACGAGGACCTCGGCGACTACGTCCTGACCCCGGGCTGATTGCCGAGGAGGCCCCGACGAATTACACTCGTGTGAGTAACCCGCCACACGAGGGGACGAAGCCATGGCCGTCGCCGTCCTCGACGCCGCCACCGAGGTCGATCTCGTCGCCGCCGAGACCGCCTCCCTCTACCACGCCCACGGCGAGCACGCCGTCGAGATGCCCCTCGCCGAGTTCCTCGCCGAGGCCGGTGGCGCCGGGGCGATCCGGGCCGTGGTCTGCGAGTCCCTCCGCACCGTCGAGCTCGTCGCCGACGCCGAGATCGACCCGGCCATGCTCGCCGCCGCCGTCTGGCGGCTCACCGGCCGCGGCTGGCGAGTGACCGTCCTCGTCGGCCTCGACCGCATCGGCGAAGCCCACGGCGGGCTCCGGGGGACGCCCTGCACCCTCCAGTCCTGGTGGCGGGACGGCGACGTCGTCGTCTTCGGCGCCCACGAGATCCCCTGATCGGCCGAGGCGATCGCCACGTCGGGCTCTAGGCTGAGCCCATGCCGGTGCCGCTCTACACCCAGACGGTGATCGCCTTCATCTGGGACTTCGACCGAACGGTGATCCCCGGCAACATGCAGGAGCCGATCTTCGCCGCCTACGGGGTCGACGCCGAGGCTTTCTGGGAGGAGGTCGGCGGGCTCACCGCCTACTACGCCGAACGGGGCGTGGTCATCCAGCCGGACCTCGCCTACCTCGGCCATCTCCTCACCTACGTCCGGGAGGGTCGGTTCCCCGACCTGACGAACCGCCGACTCCGAGAGCTCGGCGCCGAGATCGAGCCGGCCCCCGGGATGCCCGAGTTCATGAAGGCCACCCAGGAGCGGATCGCCGAGGTCCCCGAGTTCGTCGCCGAGGGCATCACCGTCGAGCACTACATCGTCTCCACCGGGATCCGTCCGATGATCGAAGGGAGCGTCTTCGCCGGCTACGTGGACGGGATCTGGGCGAACACGCTCATCGAGCGTCCCGCACCGCCCGGCTACCTCGACCGGCTCCCCGTCGACGACGCCGAGGCGCCGGTGAGCCAGCTCGGCTACACCATCGACAACACCTCGAAGACCCGGGCCATCTTCGAGATCAACAAGGGCGTGAACAAGAACCCCGAGATCGACGTGAACGCCCAGATCCCCGAGAACCAGCGCCGGGTGCCGCTGCGGAACATGATCTACGTCGCCGACGGTCCCTCCGACGTTCCCGTCTTCTCCATCCTCAACCGCTACGGCGGCAAGACCCTCGGCGTCTACACCCTCGAGCCGAAGAACAACCACCGCCAGGTCAAGCAGCTCCAGGAGCAGGGCCGGATCCAGGGCATGGCCGAGGCCGACTACCGGCCGGGCAAGGCCGCCTACCTGTGGCTCATGGACTCCCTCGAGCAGATCGCCTACGAGATCGTCGAGGCCCGACGCCAGGCGGTCGCCCGGATCCCGAAGCCCCCCGGCCACGTCTGAGGGTCAGATCTCGATCGGGAACCGGAGGAGCACGTAGGCCGACGCGAGGAGGATGGCGATCGCGATGGCGAGGACCGCCATCCGGTTCTTCATCTTCTTCAGGGAGTTCGCGATCCCCCCGAAGAACAGCACCCCGGCGAAGAGGACCCCGGTGAGGACGTAGTCGTCGGACGTCTGGTTCGCCTCCCGGGCCCGCTGGGCGAGGGCGTCGGCCTCCGCGCGGAGGCGGTCGGCCTCCTCCTGGGCGGCGAGGCGGTATTCGGGCATGTCGAAGGG
>DRQR01000010.1 GCA_011371355.1 Actinomycetota bacterium | reverse complement strand
TCAGACCCCCACGTCGCGGCGACGGAATCCCACGACGGCGAGGGCGACGAGGAGCAACCCCGTCGCGGCGAGGGCGGGCTGCTGCCAGCCGAGCACCTGGGAGAGCGGGTTCTTCGGGCCGGCGTACCAGGAGAAGGGCGACCAGGGTCGAAGGGGCTCGAGCCAGTCGACGAAGGCGCCGAACCCGTTGACGAGGTGGGCGGCGACGGCGGCGACCGTGGCGACGCCGATCGCCATGCCGCGGCGTCCGGTCCACGCGCCCACGGCGAGGGCGAGGGTCCCGTAGAGCGACACGAGCAGGATCATGCCCAGGTTGCCCGCGACCATCCCCTCGGCCGTCACCCCGAGGCCCACGGCCGGGCCACCGACGAGCATCGGGACGACCACCCCCACGGTGACCACGAGCGTCACCACCGCGACGAGGGCGGCCGCCTCCTCGACCACCACCCGGGCCCGACCGACGGGCTGGGCGAGGAGGAGATCGAGGGTGCCCAGGCGTTCCTCTCCGGCGATGGCCCGTGCCCCGAACCCGATTCCGAGGACGAGGAGGGCGGCGAGACCGACGCTGGAGTGGATCCGCGAGGAGACGAAGCCGGGACCCTCGAGGACCGACTCGGGGTCGGTGACCCCGAAGACGGCGAGGATCTCCTTCGGATAGGCCGCGACGAGCCCGGCGAGCTCGTCGCCGCCGAGGTCGTCGAGGGAGGGATAGACGGCGAGGAGGAGGGTGGTGAAGGCCGCCAGGGCGACGATCCACCACAGCAGTGCTCGTCGCCGCCTCCAGAGCGCCCAGCTCCAGATGCGACCGAGCATCCACGACTCGCCGCCGCGTCGGGCCGCTTCGGCCGTCCGGCGTCGTCGGAGCGGGAACGCGACGAGGCCGAGGGTGACCCCGAGGTCGCGTCGCTCGAGGCCGACGATCCCGACGCCGACGAGGGCTGCGCCCAGGCCCACCAGGAGGAGCTGCCAGCCGCCGACCCCGTGGGCGAGGGGATCGCCGCGGAGGTACCAGTCGAAGGGGGTGAGCCGGTCTCCCCAGGACAGCCAGTCGACGATCGGGGCGAAGCCGTCGAGGAGGAACGAGGCCGCGGCGAGGGAGCCGGCGAGGCCCGCCCCGGCTCCCCGGAGCCCCGTCCAGGACGAGACGGCGAAGGCGAGGGCTCCGAAGCAGGCCGCGAGCCCCCAGAGCGCCACGTTGATCCCGACGATCCCGGCGACGGGCAGTCCGAGGCCGTAGACGGGGTTGCCGACGAGGAGCGTCGTCGCGAGGGCCGCGACGAGGGCGGTGAGGAGCACGGATGCGGCTGCGGCGCGCTGGGACGCGATCGAGCGTCGGGAGAGAGGGAGTGCATAGAGGAGATCGGCGGTGCCGTCCTCCTCCTCTCGGGTGGCGGCCGCGCCGCCGAGGAGGACGGCGTAGACGACGACGAGGACCGGCCCGAGGAGGTTGTAGAGCTCGGCCTCGACGTATCCCTTGGCGGTGGCGAAGGTCGCCGGGTCGATTCCCATGGTCTCGAGGAGGGGCTCGGGCAGTCGTTCGAGGATCTGCCGGAATTCGGCGGCGCTCGTCTGCACGGTCGGGTAGAAGGAGACGACGAACCACCCGAGGGCGAGTCCCCCCAGGGTCCATCCGAGGAGCGAGCGGCGGTGTCGCCAGAGGGTGTGGCCGAAGACGCTACGGAGCATCGTCGTCGTAGAGGGCCAGGAAGGCGTCCTCGAGGTCGCCTTCGTGGGAGATCACGTTCTCGATCCCGTGGCGCGCGGCGACGGCCATGACCGCTTCGAGGGATCCGGCGACGACGAGGTCGACGCCGCGACCGTCGTGGGAGGGGTGGAGCTCCCGGACGCCGGGCACCGAGCGGAACACCTCGGGATCGATCGGCGAGGCGAAGACGAGCTGGACGTGGCGACGGGCCTTGGCCTTGAGCCCCTCGACGGTTTCGACGGCGACGAGTCGGCCCTCCCGGATCACCGCGACCCGATCGGCGACCCGCTCGACCTCCGGGAGGACGTGCGACGACAAGAACACCGTACGGCCCTCGTCGCGGGCTTCCCGCACCATCGCGTAGAACTCCTGCTGCATGAGCGGGTCGAGGCCGGTGGAGGGTTCGTCGAGGACGAGCAGCTCGGGTCGATGCATGAAGGCCTGGACGATGGCCACCTTCTGCCGGTTGCCGCTCGAGTAGGCGCCGATCTTGCGGTCGAGGTCGAGCTCGAGCCGGGCGGCGAGCCGTTCCACCTCGGCGGAGGTGTCGACGCCCCGGAGGTTCGCGAAGTACCGACAGAGCTCACGCCCGGTCATGTCCTCGTACATCGCGACGTCGCCGGGGATGTAGCCGACCCGCCGGTGGATGGCGACGGCGTCGGCGTGGCTGTCGAGGCCGAGGATGCGGGCTCGACCGGAGGTCGGCCTGATGAGGTCGAGGAGGGTTCGGATCGTCGTGGTCTTCCCCGACCCGTTCGCACCCAGGAACCCGAAGACCTCGCCCACCGCGACCTCGAGGTCGAGGTCGACGATCCCGGGGACGTCCCCGTAGTACTTCGTGAGCCGCTCGGTGACGATGGCCGCAGCCATGGGCCTCCCGTGTCCCGACGGAGCCTACCGGGCTCCTTCCGTGGGGTAGCCTGCCCGCCGTGGCCGCCAGGGAATCGAAGCGACTCGTCTATCTCGCCCTCGCCGCGAACTTCGGGATCGCCGTGACGAAGTTCGTCGCCGCGGGGATCTCCCGGAGCTCGGCCATGCTCGCCGAGGGGTTCCACTCCCTCGCCGACACCGGCAACCAGCTCTTCCTCCTCCGCGGCGAGGTCGCCGCCGAGTACGGGCCGAGCGTTCGCCATCCCTTCGGTCGAGGCAAGGAGCGGTACTTCTGGGCGTTCGTCGTCGCCGTCATGCTCTTCGTCGGGGGCTCGGTCCTCTCGGTCGTCGGCGGCGTCTCGAAGATCCGCGACGCCGCCCATCACGAACCCGAAGGCCTCGGCCTCTCCCTCGGAGTCCTCGCCGTCGCCGCGTTCTTCGAGGTGTTCATCGCCTTCCGGCCGGCCGTCGCCCAGTTCAACCGGCTCCGGGCCGGACGGTCGGTGGTGCGGACCATCCGGGAGGGCAAGGACCCGGCCCTCCTCGTCGTACTCTTCGAGGACGCCGCCGCGGTCACCGGCCTCGTCATCGCCGCGATCGGGATCGTCGTCGCCCACCTCACCGGCGACGTGCGCTGGGACGGCGCGGCGTCGATCCTCATCGGGGTGCTCCTCGCCGGCGTCGCCTGGGTGATCGCCTACGAGATGAAGTCGCTGCTCATCGGGGAGTCGGCGACCCGGGAGACGCGGGCGGCGATCCGCGCCGCGATCCTCTCGATCCCCGAGGTGGACCACGTCGACGAGCTCCTCACCATGCAGCTCTCACCCGACGACGTCCTCGTGAACGTCGAGGTGGCCTTCGATCCGGGTCTCGGCGAGGAGGACGTCGTCCGGGCCGTCGAGGCGATCGAGGCGAAGGTGCGGGCGGCCGTCCCCGAGGTGTCGGAGATCTTCGTGGAGCCGGTGGCGTCGTGAGGGGACGAGCGTCGGCGCCGGGGTCGTCGGGGAACCTGGGACCGGGCTTCGACACCCTCGCGCTCGCCCTCGAGCTCCGCTGCGTCGTCGAGGCCGAGCCCGCGGAGGCCACCGTCGTCGTCCACGACGACGGTGAGGAGTGGTGCCCCGGCGACGACGAGATCGTCGCCCGGGCCGTCGCCGCGGTCGGTCCCCCGATGCGGCTGTGGATCCGGTCCGAGATCCCTCGGCGGCGAGGGCTGGGATCGTCCTCGGCCGTCGCCGTCGCCACCGTCGCCGCCGCGCTGCGCGCCCGGTCGGCCCCGGTGGACCCCGAAGAGGTCTTCCGGGTGGTCGCCGAGCTCGAAGGACACGGCGACAACGCCGCGGCCTCGGTGTTCGGGGGGCTCCAGGCGGCGTGCGTCGGCACGGCGCGTCGTCTCGAGCTCCATCCCGAGCTCATCCCCATCGTGGCGATTCCCGACTTCGAGCTCGCCACCGGCGAGGCGAGGGAGGCGCTGCCCGCCGAGGTGCGACACGCCGCCGCGGCTCGCAGCGTCGCCCGGGCGGTGTTCCTCGTCGAGGGGCTGCGACACGCAGATGCGGGGGCGCTTCGCTGCGCCCGTGGGGACGAGCTCCACGAACGCCCCCGCTCCGGCCTCTCGCCGCTGACGACCCGTCTCGTCGAGGTGGCCCTCGAGGCCGGGGCGCTCCACGCCGCCTGGTCCGGGGCGGGTCCCAGTGCCCTCGCCCTCGTCCGGGAAGGCGCAGCCGCCGAGGTGGCCGCGGCGATGGGGCGGGTCCTCGGCCCCGCCGGGGAGGTCCGGCGACTCGCCGTCGCCGCGGAGGGGCTCACCTGAGCGTCGATCCGCGCAGCCGGGTGGTGAGCACCTCGACGAGTCGGTCACGCAGCTCCCGGTAGCGGGCGTCGGGTCCGCCGTAGGGGTCGGGGAGGTCGCCGTCGGGATCGAGGAGCTCGATCCGGTCCGACCAGGCGGCCCGTCGGCGACGGAGCAGCTCCCGGTGGGCCTCCGTGGCCACGAGGAGACGGCCCGGCTCGGCGAGGGTCCACACCGACCGGGCTCGATGGCCCGACAGGTCGATCCCCAGCTCGGCGAGGGCTCGGACGGCGGCGTCGGTCGGGGGCGCGCCCGGCCGTGCCGCCGTCCCGGCAGAGGTGTAGCTCCCCGCCGGATCGAGGTGGCGGGCGAGGTGCTCGGCCATGGGCGAGCGGCAGCGGTTGCCGGTGCAGACGAACACCGTGGGGCCCGTCTGCGGCATCAGGGCCGTCGTACGCTCCGGGCGGCGGCCACGAGGGCGTCGAAGAGTCGGAGCGAGGCGGGATCCTCGCGGTGGCCCAGGTACTCGGGGTGCCACTGGACGGCGAGGAGCGGCCAGCCCCGCGAGTCGGGTTCGATGGCCTCGACGATCCCGTCGCCGGCCCACCCTACCGCCCGGAAGCCGGGGGCGAGGTCTCGGACGGCCTGATGGTGGATCGAGTTGACCATGAGCTCGGTCTCGCCGATGGCCTCGGCGACGAGGCAGCCGGGTTCGAGGGTGACCGGCTGATGGCCGTGCCAGACGGCGTGGCCGACCTCGTCGTGGTCACGGGAGCCGACCTCGGCGGGGATGTCTTGGATCAAGGTGCCCCCGAAGGCGACGTTGACGACCTGGAGACCTCGGCAGATCGCCAGCACCGGGAGTTCCCGACGCCGTGCCTCCCGCACGAGGGCGATCTCGAACTCGTCCCGGTCGAAGTTCGTTCCCCGCATCGTCGGGTGGGGTTCGGCACCGTAGCGGTGGGCCTCGATGTCGCCGCCGCCGGTGAGGACGAGCCCGTCGAGCCGGTCGAGGATCGCCGAGACGTCGGGGGCGGGCACGAGGAGGACGGGGGTCCCTCCGGCCCGGAGCACGGCGTCGGTGTAGGTGTGGGCGATGACGTGGGACTCGATGTCCCCCGCGGCGCTCTTCGCGCACTTGGGCTGGGTCGTGACTCCGATCATCGGCCGCATCCGAGCAAGACTAGGGGCCGCCGGAGGCTTCGGGGCGGAACGAGCCCGCGACTCGTCTATCCTCGGCGCCCCCTCTCGGAAAGGTCGATGCATGGGATCGTTGATCAAGAAGCGCCGGAAGAAGATGAGCAAGCACAAGTACCGCAAGCGACTCAAGGCGAACCGGCACAAGCGGAAGCGCTGAGACCCTCGATGCCGACCGGCTCCGCGCCCGTGGCCTCCCAGCGGCATCGCTTCGACCTCCCCCCAGACGTCACCTACCTCAACTGCGCCTACATGTCCCCGAAGCCGCGGGACGTCGTCGACGCGGGCATCGCGGCGGCCCGCCGTGCCGCTCGACCCTGGGAATACGGCGTCGAGGATTTCTTCGAGCCGGTCGAGCGCCTTCGTCGGCTCGCCGCGGCGCTGTTCGGGACTCCCGACGATCCGGAGGCGGTGGCGATCGTCCCGGCGGTCTCCTACGGCATCGGGGTGGCGGTCGAGAATCTCCCGCTGGAGGCCGGCGACGAGATCGTCGTCCTCGACGAGCAGTTCCCGTCGAACGTCTACCCATGGCGGGAGGCGGCCCGGCGGGTTGGGGCGCGGCTGCGGACCGTGGTGCGTGACGACGGTCGGTCCTGGGCGGAGGCGATCCTCGGGGCCATCGGACCGCAGACCGCGGTCGTCGCCGTCCCCCAGGTGCACTGGACCGACGGATCGGTCGTCGACCTCGCCGTCGTGGGCGAGGCGGCGCGGCGGGTGGGTGCGGCCCTCGTCGTCGACGCCACCCAGTCCCTCGGAGCCGTGCCCTTCCCGATCGACGACGCGCAGCCCGACTTCGTGGTCGCCGCCGGCTACAAGTGGCTGTTCGGACCCTATGGGCTCGGGTACCTCTGGGTCGCACCCCACCACCGCGACGGCCGGCCTCTCGAGCAGGGCTGGATCGCACGGGAGGGCGCGGCGGACTTCAGTCGCCTCGTCGACTACACGGACCGTTTCGAGGCCGGTGCCGGTCGCTACGACGTCGGGGAGCGCTCGAACTTCGTCCTCGTGCCCATGGCGATCGCCGCCCTGGAGCTCGTCACCGGCTGGGGGGTGGTCGAGGTCGCCGCGACCCTCGCGGACCTGACGGCGGTCATCGCCGAGGAGGCCGCGGCCCGGGGCCTCGAGGTCCCCGAACCCGCAGACCGCGCGCCCCACATCGTCGGACTGCGGGCCCCCGGGGGCTTCCCCGACGACCTCGGCGCCGAGCTCGCGGCCCGGGGGGTCTACGTGTCGATCCGCGGCGACGCGATCCGGGTGTCGCCCCATCTCTACAACGACGTCGAGGACGTCGCCCGGTTCTTCGCCGTCCTCGACGCCGTCC
>DRQR01000009.1 GCA_011371355.1 Actinomycetota bacterium | reverse complement strand
CGAGGGTCTGGACGAGCACCCCGGTGCCGAGGCGCCGGGCGAGCCAGATGAGGATCTTCGCTCGCCGGGACACCCGGGGAGCGCCCGGATCCGCCCCGGCCTCGACGAGCTTGTCTCGCCAGAAGGCGGCGTGGCGCTCCTCGGTGTCGGCGAGCCGGAGGTAGAGCTTGGAGAGGGCCGGCTCGGGTTCCATCTCGGCGAGGGCCCGATACATCGCGGCACCGTCGATCTCGTCCTGGTAGTTCTCCCGATACCGTGCGATGTCGTCTGCGGTCGTCATCTCCACACCCTTTCACCCGGTGAGGAGAGCCTACCGCCGCTGCCGCCCCGGCCGCCGTCCGCGAGCCCCCTACCCCTCCCCCGGAGGGGTGGTATACTCGGTCCACCTCCCGAACCGCGACGAGGAAACGACGCCCGTGTCCCGCAGAAACCTCCTCGGCATCGTCGCCGCCACGATCGGTCTCGCCGGCCTCGTCGCCGTCGCCTTCGGCGGGCCCGGCGGCGACCCCGACGGTCTGCCGACCGGCGACGCGGACCGGGGCCGGGTGCTCTTCGAGCAGCGCTGCGCGGCCTGCCACGGGGCCGAAGGCGGCGGAACGGCCCAGGGGCCGCCCCTCGTCCACCCCTTCTACCGCCCCGACCACCACGCCGACGGCGCCTTCCTCCTCGCCGTCCGGCGAGGGGTGACCCCCCACCACTGGGACTTCGGTCCGATGCCGCCCATCCCGAATCTCTCCGACCAGGACGTCGCCGACGTCACCCGCTACGTCCGCGACCTCCAAGAGGCCGCCGGCATCCGCTGAGGAGCAGCACCATGCACGACCATTCCCCCCACCACGAGCCCCCCACGGCCGCCGACGCCGGATCGCCTCCCGCCGACCACGGCGACCACGGCAAGCACGAGGGCCACACGCCCGAGATGTTCCGCGACCTCCTCGCGGTGAGCATCGCCCTCACCGTCCCCATCCTCTACTTCTCACCGCAGATCCAAGCCTGGTTCGGCTACGAGGCGATCACGTTCCCCGGCTCGTGGGCCGTCACCCCCCTCCTGGCGACGATCCTCTACTTCTACGGCGGCCGCCCCTTCCTCGTCGGCGCGCGTCGGGAACTCCGAAGCCGCACCCCCGGCATGATGACCCTCGTCGCCGTGGCGATCACCGTGGCGTACGGCTACAGCATCGCCGTGACCTTCGGGTTCCCCGGCGAACCCTTCTACTGGGAGCTGTCGACCCTGATCGTCGTCATGCTCCTCGGCCACTGGATCGAGATGCGGTCGATCCGGGGCGCCTCTCGCGCCCTCGACGCGCTCGCCGAGCTCCTCCCCACCGAGGCGCACCGCATCGAGCCCGACGGGTCGATCGTGGACGTCCCGGTGGAGCGACTCGAGGTGGGGGACCGGATCCTCGTCCGTCCCGGCGAGCAGATCCCCGCCGACGGACTCGTGAGCGAGGGACGCTCGTCGGTCGACGAGGCCTTCCTCACCGGCGAGTCGCGGCCCGTCGCCAAGGAGGAGGGCGACGAGGTCGTCGCCGGGGCGATCAACGGCGAGGGAGCGCTCACCATCGAGGTGACCCGCGTCGGCGGGGAGACGACGCTGTCGCAGATCATGCGGCTCGTCGAGGAGGCCCAGCGATCCCGCTCACGATTCCAGGTCCTCGCCGATCGGGCGGCCTTCTGGCTCACCGTCATCGCCCTCGGCGTGGCCGCACCCACCTTCCTCGTCTGGTTCGGCGTGGGGGCCGGCGTGACCTTCGCGGTCACCCGGATGGTCACCGTCCTCGTCATCGCCTGCCCCCACGCCCTCGGCCTCGCCATCCCCCTCGTCACGGCCAACGCGACCTCGATGGCGGCCTCCCACGGCGTCCTCGTCCGCAACCGTGAGGCCTTCGAACGAGGCCACGCGGTCGACGTCGTGGCCCTCGACAAGACCGGCACCCTCACCGAGGGTCGGTTCGTGGTCTCCCGGGTCGGCGCCGACGGCGTCGACGTCGACCGGGCCTTGGCCCTCGCCGCGGCCGTCGAGCGGTCCTCCGAACATCCCCTCGCCTCGGCGATCGTCGACGCCGCCGCCGGACGCGGGCTCGAGGTCCCCACCGCCACCGAGGTGTCGGCGGTGCCCGGGAGGGGCATCCGGGCTCGCATCGACGGCACCGTCTACGCCGTCGGCGCCCCCGAGTGGGCCGAGGAGCTCGGCGTCACGGTCCCCGCCGCGCTCGAAGCCGAACTCGCCGAAGCCGACCGTCGCGGCGAGTCGGCCGTCGTCGTCATGACCGACACGAGGGCCGTCGCCGTCATCCGGCTCGCCGACGAGATCCGACCCACCGCGGCGACCGCCGTCCGCGCGCTGCGCGAACTGGGCGTCGAACCGGTGATGATCACCGGCGACGCCGAGGCCGTGGCCCGCACCGTGGCGGAAGAACTCGGCATCGACCGCTACTACGCCAGGGTCCTCCCCCAGGACAAGGCCCGAATCGTCGCCGACCTCGCGAAGACCGGCAAGGTCGCCTTCGTCGGCGACGGCATCAACGACGCTCCCGCCCTCGTGACCGCCGACCTCGGCATCGCCATCGGGGCGGGCACGAACGTGGCCATCGAATCCGCCGATCTCGTCCTCGTCGACGACGATCCCCGCGGCGTGCCCCGGGCCCTCCGGCTCGCACGGCTCACCCGCCGCAAGATGGTCCAGAACCTCGCCTGGGCCACCGGCTACAACCTCGTCGCCATCCCCCTCGCCGCCGGGATCGGCGAGCCGGCGGGGATCGTGCTGTCCCCCGCGGTCGGCGCGCTCTTCATGTCCCTGTCGACGGTGATCGTCGCCGTCAACGCCATGGCGATGCGCCGCACCAACCTGCGCTGACGCCGCACCGATATCGAGCCATCCGACGTAGCCTGCCCCCGAGAGGAGCGATCCGATGAGCAAGACACCGAAGAAGGCCCGATCGAAGCGCCCTCCCACCCGGCGCGCCGAGTCCACGGCCGGGTCCCCGTGGCCGAAGCGCCTCCTCCTCGGCGCGGGAGCGCTCGTCGCGTTCGTGCTCATCGTGCTCGTGGCCTTCCAGCCCCAGCCCCTCCGCGGCGTACCCGAGGGCACCGAGGAGGTCCCCGTGGCCTCGGCCCAGCACGTCGACGGCGACGTCTACGCCGACGACGAGGTCCCCGCCGGCGGGCCCCACGCCGCCGTCTGGCAGAACTGCGGCTTCTACGGCGAGCCCATCGACGCCGAGCCCGCCGCCCACTCCCTCGAGCACGGCGCCGTCTGGCTCACCTACCGGCCCGACGTCGTCGACGGGTCCACCCTGAAGCGCTTCGTCGGGCGGTTCGAGAAGGTCCTCGTCAGTCCCGTTCCCGGCCAAGCCCAGCCGATCACCGCCACCGCCTGGGGCCATCGCCTCGAGGTCGACGACCCCGACGACCCGCGACTCGAGCAGTTCGTCAACGAGTTCGAGGGATCCAGCGAAGCGCCCGAACCCGGCGGTGCCTGCACCGGCGGACTCGGCACCCCCGAGATCTGATCCACCCGCCGCTCGGTCCGGGACCCCGGTAGCGTGGAGGCATGAACCGCCTCGCCGCCGCATCCTCTCCCTATCTCCTCCAGCACGCCGACAACCCGGTCGACTGGTTCGAGTGGGGCGACGACGCCTTCGCCGAGGCACGCCGGCGTGACGTCCCCATCCACCTGTCGGTCGGCTACGCCGCCTGTCACTGGTGTCACGTCATGGCCCACGAGTCCTTCGAGGACCCCGACACCGCGGCCTACCTCAACGCCCACTTCGTCAACGTCAAGGTCGACCGAGAAGAGCGACCCGACGTCGATCGTATCTACATGGACGCCGTCCAGGCCCTCACCGGCCAGGGTGGATGGCCCCTCACCGTCTTCCTCACCCCCGACGGGCGTCCCTTCTACGGCGGCACCTACTTCCCCAAGGTCCCCCACCACGGCCGCCCCTCCTTCCGGCAGGTCCTCGAACGCATCACGGAGCTGTGGGAGCGTGAACGGTCCGCGATCGTCGATCAGGCCGACCGGCTCACCGCGGCCATCCGCGCCGCGACCCCACCGCCGTCGCCGCTGCCGTCCGACGGGGCGTTCGACGAGGCCGTCGACCGCCTCGCCGCGGACTTCGACGACGAGCACGGCGGCTTCGGTCACGCCCCCAAGTTCCCCCAACCCGCCGCCCTGGAGTACCTCCTCCGCTACGTCGTCCTCGGCGGCGATCCCGACCGCCGCGACCTGGCTCGGCGCCTGCTCGTCCGTTCCCTCGACGCCATGGCCCGGGGCGGCATCCACGACCACCTCGGCGGCGGCTTCGCCCGCTACGCCGTCGACGCCCGCTGGCTCGTCCCCCACTTCGAGAAGATGCTCTACGACAACGCCCTCCTCGCCCGCACCTACCTCCGGGGATGGCAGACGACGGGCGTGGCCGGCTTCGTCGAGGTCGCCCGCAGGACCCTCGACTACCTCGACCGGGAGATGGCCGACCCCTCCGGCGCCCTCCACGCCTCCGAGGACGCCGACTCCGAAGGGGTCGAAGGCAAGTACTACGTCTGGCGATGGGACGAGCTCGACGAGGTCCTCGGGGACCTCGTCGACGTGGCCGCCGACCTCTACGGCGCGACGCCGGAGGGGAACTTCGAGGGCGCGAACGTCCTCCACCTCCCCCGACCGCTGCCCGAGACCGCTCGACGGCTCGGCATCGACGTCGACGAGCTGGCCACCGTGAAGGCGGAGATCGACCGGCGGCTCCTCGAACGCCGCCGGCGGCGGGTGCGACCCGGCCGGGACGACAAGATCGTCGTGGCCTGGAACGGACTCGCGCTCCGGGCCTTCGCCGAGGCCGCCGCGGTCCTCGACGAGCCCCGCTACCTCCGGCGAGCTCGGGCGATCGCCGAGTTCCTCGCCGGTCCGGCCCTCGTGGACGGCGCCCTCCTGCGCACCTGGCGACGGGGACGTCCCGGGACGCCCGGCTACGCCGACGACCATGCGGCGGCGGCGCTCGGGCTCTTCACCCTGTCGTCGGTGGACGGGGACGAGCGGTGGTTCGAGATCGCCGAGCGGCTCGTCGCCGACCTCGTCGATCGATTCGCCGACGACGCGGAGGGGTTCTTCGCCAACGCCACCGACGCCCTCGTCGCCCGCCCGAAGAACGTCCAGGACGCTCCCGTCCCCTCGGACAACGCCCTCGCCGCCGAGGCCCTCGCCCTCCATCGGGCCCTCACCGGCGACCTCGAGGCGAGTCGTCATCTCGAGGGCGCGCTCCGCCTCGTCGCCGGGCCCGCCCGTGCCCATCCCCGGTTCGGTGGCCACGCCCTCGCCGTCATGCTCACCCTCGACCGCGGCCTCGACGAGGTCGCGGTCGTCGGCCCGCCGGAGGCCCGCCGGCCCCTCGTCGACGTCGTCTGGGAACGGTTCCGACCCACCGTGGTCCTCGCCCAGGGTGACGTGGGCGGCGGCATCCCCCTCTTGCGGGGACGGACGCCGTCGACGGGGCCCGCCGAGGCCTTCGTCTGCCGGGAGATGGTGTGCGAACTCCCGACCTCGGATCCCGAAGGACTCCGACGCCGCCTCGACCGGAGGGAAATCCCCGGCTAACCGGTACCGCTCCGTATGCTCCCGGCCATGGCCGACACCACGGTTCGCCTGCCCCAGTGCGTCTACTGCGGCACGTCCCGGCCCGCCGACGTCAGCCGGTGCCCGACCTGCGGCCGGACGTGGATCGACATCCGAGTCGGCGAGATGCCGATCGTCGGCGTCCCCGAGCTCCCCGATCCCGCCCCGGCGTCGACGAACGGCCACGGGACCGGCGCCGTCGACGCCGACGACGAGACCGGCGAGATCCCCCTCGCCGCCCCACCCCCGCCACCTCCCTCCACCTGGGAGGCCGTCCCCCCGCCTCGCCGCGACCTCACGAAGTGGGTCATCCCCGGGATCCTCGCCGTCGCCGTCGCCATCGTCTACGGCCTCATCGCCTTCGGCCTCCTCGACGGCGACACCACGGCGACCCCGACGACCGCCACCTCCCTCGCGGTGACCACCCTCCCCCCTGCACCACCGACGACGGCCACGACCACGTCGTCGACCACGACCACGACCTCCACGACGACGACCACGGTCCCCGCCCCGGCCCCCGAGTCCTTCGCCGCGACGGGTACGCCGCTCGCCCTCGCCGACCTCCGACTCAGGGCCGCGGGGATCGGTCCACTCGAACTCGGCGCACCGATCTCGGAGACCGCCGGACGGTTCACCGCGAGCCTGGGAACCCCGACGGCCACCGGCTGGGCCACCGAGTCCGACGGGCTCTGCCCGGGGACCGAGGGGCTGTGGGTGCGCTGGGGCGACCTCACCGCGGTCTTCGAGGGCACCCCGGAGGACGCCGAGTGGACCGCCTACCGACTCGACCTGCCCGCCGACGGCGAGCCGGATCCCGACCTCGCCACCCTCTCGGGCCTCCACGTCGGTGACACCGTCGACGACCTCGAGCGCACCTACTCGAGCTACCGGATCGTCTATGGACCCAAGCCCGGCGGCGTGTTCTTCGAGCTCTTCGACGGCGAGGAGCTCCTCCTGTGGGG
>DRQR01000008.1 GCA_011371355.1 Actinomycetota bacterium | reverse complement strand
GGAAGTCGCCTGGGGGCACGGCCATGGTCGAGGAAGGAGGAGACGACGTGCCTCGGTACTCTCGGATCCGGTTGCGGAGCCGAGCGGCGACGTTGACCGTACTCGTTGGGATGGTTGGCGGCCTGGCGGCACCCGCCGGTGCCATCGGAGGAGGAGACGCGACGATCCGGGCGCGATCCCCGATCCCGCCGCTCGCAGCTGGGAACTCGAGCACGCCTCGGGTGACCTTCGTGGCGCTGGAGGTCGATGGGCGGGCCGGTGCCGTCGAGGTGCCCATCGGTCCCTCTGGGACGAGCAAGATCGTCGTGTCCGACCAGCGGTCGTTCCGTGTCGGGCCGACGCCCGAGTGGACCGTGGGGCTGGGTCGCTACATCTACGTCTATATCGGGAGGCAGGATTGGGGTTGGTTCACCGGGCTCGCCCTGCCGACGCTGAGCGTCGTGGTGTGGAGCGCACTCGGGGCGGCATCGGGAGCACTGGGCGGCGCGGTGTGTGGCCTCGTCGCCGTCGGGCTCAGGTATGCGATTCACCGATACGCGAAGCCCAAACCCGGATACTGTATGGAGCTCAGGTTCAACTACGCCGGCCTGCTCAGTGGTGTGAAATACGTTCGGCGTTCGTGTTGAGGAGCGGCGACATGACCTCGGAGGACTCGGTTCGCTCGGCTCGTCCGGAGACCGCCTTTGCCCTCGCCGGGTTGGGGGTGCTGGTCCTCGCAGCACTGGTGTGGGGGATCGTGCGAGTCTTCGGGCTTCGACCGCTCGAATCTCCGGCTCGGTTCTTCGTGATCTCGATCGGGATCTTCACGATCCTCGAAGCCGTGGCCCTGTGGCACCTGAGATCCCGAGCCGAACGCCCCACCCTGCTCCTCGGTGCCTTCTCGGCGAGTATCGGTCTCCTGGCGGGATCGCTGCTGCTCCTGGCCGCTTCGGCGCTGTTCTCGCTCCCGGCCGACTACTCGGCGGTGGAGCCCGACGTGGTATGGGCCATGTGGGTGCCGCTCGTCGTTTCTATCGTCACCGCAGCAGCGATCGTTCGATCTCGGTTGGGCGGGGGAACGCCGAAGGGTCGGTGAGGACCCGGAGCCGACGCCAGGACCGAGGGCAGCGGCCCCAGGCCCTGGGTCGCACCATGGCCCGGGATGAAGCCGTCGCGGCCGATCGTGTCCGTCCCGCCGCGGCGACCCCATCTGCCTCGGGACGGTCGAGCTTCGCCGTCGTCGTGCCGCAGGGAGGGTGGCTGATGGAGGTGCCGCTGGGCAGGGTGGGCGTGGCCGCTGCCGAACTCCGCGGCCAGGCCTTGACCGCTGTGTGTGTGTGTGTGGCAAAGTGGAGGGGTCAACGGCTGGAGGGGGAACGCTTTCTGGGGGCACGGCCATGGTCGAGGAAGAAGGGGGGTACCCAGTGATCTTGCGTCTACGAAACCGTGTCGGTTTCCTCGTCGTGGTGTTGGTCCTCGTCGCCGTTGCGGTGCCAGCGCTTGCTGGAGTTCCTCGGGGCGAGCCGGCCGGCTGCCATCGGTGGGCGAGGGACCTGATGTGGCAGGGAAACTGCTGGGCGTCGTCGCTTCGCGAAGATCCCGATCGGGTGAGTGATCTGACGACCGGCATCCAAGTCGTGCTGAACGGGAACTTCGAAGCGAACGACGACGTGGGAGTCATCGATGGGGTCTTCGGGACGAGGACCCGGAACGGCGTCGCGGCATTCCAACGGAACCATCGGCTCGCGGCCGACGGGATCGTCGGGGAGAGGACCTGGCGTGCCCTCCGGGAGGATCTGAGGTGGGTGCATGCCGATGCACGTTGGCACTATTACCGGGCGGAAGCCGAGAGGTTCGTTGAGTTGAAGCGGGATCGCAGGAACGGCCGATGGTGGGTCTTCAGTTATCGGGCGGGGTTCTTCGTCCCGATGGACCGATCACGGAGCTGACTGCGACCCCGAGGGTTCGACGGTGACCTGGCGACGAGGACCGGTGCTGTTGGCCGTAGGGGGGATCCTCGCGGCGTGCACGGTAGGGTCGTCGACGCCGGTATCGGCTCCGATGACGGGATCGGCGACTCCCCACGCGGAGCTCGAACGGACCGAGGCGGAGTTGGCGGCGGCTCGGACGCACGAGGAGGCCTTCGCCGAGTGTATGCGGGAGCAGGGGTTCGAGTACGTCCCATGGATCCCGAAGGACCTGGCCGAGGAGCTGATGGCGCCTCAGGGGTTCGCACCGCCGTCCGGCGAGGTCGACGACTACTCGCTGCGGCTGCCCGTAGCGATGCCACCCACCCCGAGGGAGCGTGAGGAGCTCCTGCGCCGAGCCGAGACGGAGGGGTTCGGGATCTTCATCCGGAGTGACATCACCGCTCCCGCCGACAATGTGGAGGATCCGAACATAGCGATCGCCGACCGCCTCGACGAGGAGAGCCGCGAGGCGCGCGAACGAGCGATGAAGCAGTGCGAGCTCGAGCTCGGCGAGAAGGCCTCGGGTTCGCCGGAGTCGTCCGCAGGATGGCCAGACGGGATAGACGACGAGCTGGTGTTCGAGGCCGCGGCGATCGTCGAGGGGTTGGTGGTGGCCGACATCGCCTACCAAGAGGCGATGATCGAGTTCCGTCGCTGCATGACCGCTCGAGGGTATCCGGTGTCGGATCCCGCGGCGGCCTACGATCTCGTGGCCGGCTGGTTCGAAGAGGAGGATGCCCGGGCGAGGGCGGAGGGGCGGCCCATCGAGGTGCTCACCGAGGAGGGTCTGGCGGCGGCCATGGGCAAGGAGCGGCTCGCTGCGTTGCAGGCCGATGAGCGGGCCGTGGCCATGGCCCGGGTGGAGTGCAGCGAACCGCTGCATCGAGTCTGGTGGGAGCTAGCCCGGGAATACGAGAACCAAGTGCTCGCCGATGATCCCCGACTAGCCGCACTCATCGGTCCCTGAGCTAGTGAGGGGTGAGGGGGCGAGCATCGCAGGGATGGGTCCCCGGCATGCTGCCCCTGGGTCGTGTGCCGGGACGTCGGTGCCCTCGCCGGGGACGATCGCCGGGCCACACCATGGGTGTCTCGACGGCTGCTTGTTCGTGTGGGTGGTACGGTGGAGGGGTCAACGGCCGGAGGGGGAAAGCTTCTTGGGGCACGGCCCCTACGAAGCGTCGACCGCTCGGGAACGGTGTACGGCCGGCTACTGACGGGCGTCGTGGCGGCGGTGCTCGTCGTATCGTGTGGCGGTACGCCCGGTGGCGGGAACGCCACGACGACCGAGCCGATCGCCGACGGCGGGTAAGAACCCGCCGGGAACGGAACCGAGGCGGTCTCGCCCACCGTTCCCGAGATCGTCGATCAGACCACACTGGAAGAGCTGCTGTACGGCACGGGCGCCGAACGGCTGGCGGCGGAGGTGCGGGTCGAGGAGGCCGTGGCCGAGTGCATGCGACACCGGGGCTGGGACTACGTGGCGGCCCCTCCGCAGGTCGACGGGTTCGAGGGGTTCTATGCGTCGTGGGACGAGTCGGTGGCGGCGACGTGGGGGTATGGCCATGCCACGACGGTCCTTCCGGAGCGCTTCTTCGAGTTTCAGGACGAGTTCGGGTCGAGGTTCGAGGCGGTCGATCCGAACCGGGAATACGTCGATGGGCTCGACGAGGAGGAGCGGGCAGCATACGAGCGGGATCTCCGCGGGTTCGACGTCGCCGCGGCGGGGGAAGAATCAGGCGAGGAGGGACGCGGCGGACCGGAGCCCCCCGGGGATCGACGTCCTCTTCCCCGACTACGAGTCGAGTTGTCTTCGGCAGGCCCGGGTCGAGGTGTGGGGTGAGGGTCCCATGGTCGACGTGCCGGATCTGGCAGAGGTCGTCGCCGAGGTGGAGACGCGGGTGACCGCAGAGCTCGGGCGGGAGGGGTACGACGACGCGTGGTCCCGGTGCATGGCCGAGCGGGGCTTCACCGAGCTGGGTGCTCCTCGGGAAGCGGTGGAGCAGAGCAGGAGGGCGCTGCGGTCGGTGGTGTACGGTTCCAAAGGGTCGGAGGCGTCGCGAGCGGCCCTCGATCTCGAAGCGCTCGCCGCCGCCGAGCGGGACGAGATCGCCTTGGCCGTCGCCGACGCCCGATGCCGCGCAGAGGTCGGCTACTTCGCTCGCTTCCGAGAACTCCTGGAAGAGGAGCTGGCTCGACGCTTCGGATGAGTCCGCTCGCAGGCGGCGGAACCGCTCATCCCGGGGGGTTCACGGCCCCCTACTCCTACCGGATGTAGCGTTGGGTTTCGTGCAGCGGAGACTCGGCGCCGTGGTCGTCTCGG
This sequence comes from Actinomycetota bacterium, assembly GCA_011371355.1. Lineage (GTDB taxonomy): Bacteria > Actinomycetota > Acidimicrobiia > Spongiisociales > UBA5794 > DRQR01. The sequence goes on along the minus strand of DRQR01000008.1, from coordinate 125 downwards.
TACTCGTGGCGGGATGCATGACCCAGACCCAGGCTCCGATCGCGGCCGGGCCGACGAGCCGATCCGAGCTCGTCCTCGTCGCACCCACCGAGGAGATGACGGCCGCGGCGGGATGCGAGGAGCTC
>DRQR01000007.1 GCA_011371355.1 Actinomycetota bacterium | reverse complement strand
CAACAGGGAGCTGTTCATCGACGGAGGTCTCGGCCTGGCCGATGTCGTGTTCTGTGAGCTCCCTCATCGGGAGGAGCTGCATCGCCGACGGGAATCCGACACGGCCCGGACCCGCCGCCGCTTCGATCTCCATGAGCGACTCACCGAGCCGCTCCGTGCCTGGTACTCGGCGGTCGACGCCCTCGACCCGGGCCGGGTGCGGTGGTCGCTCCCACCCCGCGGTGAGCTGGTCGATCTGCCGGCGCCCCGTCCCAACCGGTCGTCGGTCGAGCTGTTCGACCGGCTCGTCGACGAACTCACCCGGATGTGACCGGATCCCGAGTGCCCGCGTCGAGCCTCCCAACGGCAGCCGACCGACCACCGCGGCATGACCCGGCCTGAACGACCCCACCGACGAGTCCACTCCGGCCACCCCAACGCGGCCTCGACTGGCTCGCCCCCGCGGGGAGCCCTACCGGACGCGCCCACCGACACCGGCCGGAACACCGCGAGGACGGGATCGTCGACGACCCCAATCGGCGGCGTCCCACCACCCACCGTTACGCGAGATTTGGGTACCATGACTCGAGAGAACCGTCGCGGTCGAGCACGAAGAGGGAAGCGGCAGCGGCGGCCAACCCCCCACAAGCGAAAGGAGCGAACGTCCATGAGATGGTCCTTCCTTCCTTCCCGGTCCGGAGCCACGATGGCGCTCGTCGTACTCGTGAGCGCCTTGCTGGTGATCCCGACGGCGGCGTCGGGCGACGTCGGTGACGGTCGAGAGGCCTGCAACACCGGGGAGATCTGCCTCAACGACTGGCCGGCGTGGAGTCGGTATACGAAGCATTTCTGGTGGTCGGCCGCCTATGCGCCCAACAACTACCAGTGGTGGGACACCGTGGACGACGAGCACCAAGGGGAGGTCGACGACGACATGTCCGCGGCGGTCAACAAGGACACCCGGTGCAAGGTACGGTTCGTGGACTGGGCCACGGGCAATGCCTGGACGATCGCCAACGACAACTTCTGGCTCACTGCCCCTGCGTGGATCAACGATGCGCCAGATGAGCACGTGAGGGTGTCTCGTAGGTGACCGCGACGTCGACGATGCCCCGGGCATGACACCTCGGCTCCGTGGCGTCGGGACCGCACTGCTCGTACTCACCCTGGCGGCGACGGGGTGTGTCGCCGGAGACGGGCCGAGCGTCGCGGAGTCTCCCGCCGCCTCCGCCGTGAGCGACGAAACGGAGAACGCCGAAGTCGGCCCGAAAGGGCTGGTGGGCGGTCCCCAGCCCTTCGACCTCCTCCGTCCCGACGACGTCCGCCTGGTGAACGCGGCGCTGCGCAAGCTCCAAGAACGGTGTCTGGCGAAGGCGGGTTATCCCGAGTTCGAGCAACATCCCGTCCCCATCGGTGGCGACGTGGTCTCCGGTGACTTCGCCCGTTTCGAGCTCGTGGAGCTGGGACCTCGCTCCGAGGCCGAAGCCCGCACAGGCGGGTTCAACCCGGCGAGCTCCCTCTACGGCCCAGAGCCCTTCGAAGGCCTCGTCGTCCACGACGAGGCCTTCGAAGGGGTGAGCGACGCCTGTCGAAGGGAGGCCACGGCGGCGTTCCCAGCCGGGGCCGTCGCCGCAGCCGACGCCCTCGACGAACTGGCGAACCAGTTCGAGAAGGAGCTGAACGCCCGGCTTCGCTCGGACCCCCGGAGCCTCCGCCTCGCAGAGGAGCGACTGGCCTGCCTCGAAGACGCCGGCTACCACTCGGCTCGGTCCGATCATCTTCCCGTGGTGCTCGCCGTCCCGGAGATGTTCGGCGTTCCGCGGGGGCAGCACGTGGTCGACGTTCCCGGTGATGAGCCGACCGGCAGTGGCGTGATCGAGGTGTTGACCCCGCCCCAGACGCACTACGAGCCGCATCCCGAGGAAGTCAAGTTCGCCATCGCCGATCTGCGCTGTCGCCGTAGCCTCGACTACGACCGTCGGATCTGGGAGGTCGCCGTGAGCATCGAAGAAGCCATCGTCGCCGAACACGAAGCGACCCTGACCGAGCTCGGTCTCCGACTCGACGAGGCCCTCCGTTACGCCACCGAGATCCTCCAGGGATGAGACGACGCCACTTCGTCGTCGCGCTCGTCGCGCTGGGAGCATTCGCCCTGGGGTTGGGGCTCGCGATCGGCGTGGTCGGTCAACGAATGCGCACCCCGGCGCAGGTGGTGGCCGATGCCCAGCCGCCGGCGCCCTCACCGGTCACGGCGGATGTGGAACGCCGAGTCCTGGCACCGACCGTCGTGGTCCGTGGGGAGATCGTCACGGTCGGTGCCGACGCGTTGATCCTCCCGCTGCGCTCCGAAGGGCCGAGCGTCGTCACCGGCCTGGGGACCGGAGTCGGGGAGATGGTTCGCGAGGGTGATCTACTGGCCGAGGTCGCCGGTCGACCGGTGTTCGTGGTGCAGGGCAGCTTCCCCTTCTACCGAGATCTCGTCGGCGGTGTGGAGGGTCCCGACGTCCGGCAACTCCAAGAGAGCCTGACCCGGATGGGCTGGGACCTCGAGGTCGATGGCGTCTATGGACAGGAGACCCAGCGGGCCGTCGGAGCGTGGTATGCCCGAGCGGGATACGAAGCGGCCCTGGGCGCCTCCGACGAGGAACTCTCACAGGCGCGCGACGCGTACCTGGCGGCGCGCGACCAGGCGACCGCCGCCGATGAGCAGCTCGCCGCAGCCCAGGCAGCCCTGCAAGTCGCGATCGACGCCGGCGACCCGGTCGACGACCTCCAGCGGCAGGTCGCGAACGCACAACGGGCGCTGGCAGCGGCCAAGCGGACGCGTGCGCGAGCCTGGAGCCGGTACCGAGAGGTCCGGCTGCGCCACGGACCCTCCGTACCGCGTTCGGAGGTCGTCGTCGTCGACTCGCTGCCCCGGGAAGTCGCCGCAGTGGAGGTGACCGTGGGCGAGGACCTGGCCGTAGGCAACGGCTCGAGCGAGGGAGCCGGCGACGTGACCTTGGCCGGTGGGACTCGACAGGTGGTGGCGAGCATCGGTCGCGAGGTGGCACCGACGATCGAAGCAGGCGACCCCGCCACCGGCTACGACGACGTGACCGGCACCTCGTATCCGCTGGAGGTCGTGGGAATCGACGAGGAATCGGAAGGGCCTCGGGTCGTCCTGGTTCCGATCGCCGGGGAAGTACCACAGCTCACCGGGCGGACGTTGCGGGTCGTGATCGCACCCGAGGGAACCGGCGAGGCGGCCTTGGTCGTCCCGGTCACGGCGGTTTGGACCTTGCCGGATGGGGCTACGTCGGTGACGGTCCTCGAGGCCGACGGTACGACTCGCGACGTGGTCGTGGTGACCGGCACCATCGTCGACGGGTTCGTGGCCATCGAACCAGTCGGCGGGACGGTGGCAGAGGGAGACCAGGTGGTCGTCGGCTACTCCGGCTACGGAACGACTCCCGAAGGCGGCTGAGGAATGCTCGCCCTCGAAGGGGTTTCGAAGGTGTACCGGGACGGAGTGGAGATCCGCGCGCTCTGGAACGTGGATCTGACGGTGGAAGAAGGTGAGTTCATCGCGGTGATGGGCCCGTCGGGTTCGGGGAAGAGCACCTTGCTCAACGTGATCGGCCTCCTCGACCACCCCACCTCGGGGGCATACCGGATCCGAGGAGTCGACGTCGCCGACCTCGACGACCGGTCCCGATCCGCGGCTCGTGGTCAGCTCTTCGGCTTCGTCTTCCAGGCCTACCATCTCCTGGCGGGTAGATCCGTCGTCGAAAACGTCGAGCTCTCCATGGTCTACGGGCCGGTGCCGACGCGAGCGCGCCGCCACCGGGCTCTCGACGCCTTGGAGCGGGTAGGGCTCGCCGCTCGCCGCCACAGCGATCCCAGGAAGCTCTCCGGTGGCGAACGTCAACGCGTCGCCATCGCCCGGGCTCTCGCTGCGCGCCCGGCGGTGCTCCTCTGCGACGAACCCACCGGGAACCTCGACTCCGCGACCGCCGAAGGAATCATCACCCTCCTCGGCTCCCTCAATGCGGACGGTCTCACGATCATCGTCGTCACCCACGATCCCGACGTCGCGGGCCGCGTCGGCCGAACCGTCGAGATGCGTGACGGCCGCCTCACCGTGACGACGAGACGATGACTCGGCACCGCGACCCGCTGCGCGACCTCGGGGTTCGACCCTCCCGGCTACGCCTGGGCGATCTCGTTCGGGAGGCCATCGCGTCGCTTGCCCAACGCCCAGGACGGATGTTCCTCACCGGTTTGGGCACCCTGCTGGGCGTAGCGCTGTTCACCGCCACCATGGGCCTGTCGACCACGGCCAGGCTGCAGGTCGCCGCCGACTTCGACGTCTTCCGCGCCACCGAAGTCCTCGTCGAACACCGAGACCCCACCTCCAATGCGTGGCTCGACGAGGCGGAGATTCCTGCGCTGACCCGACTCGCGGGCGTCCGGTCCGCCGGTCGCCTCATCGAGCTCGACAACCTCGCCGTACGGCGTGGACCGACGACCGGCGCCCGGGAGGCCGGAATCACGCTCCTCGGCGCAGAACCGGGGGCCCTCGACGCCATCGACCCTCGTCTGCTCGTCGGGCGCCGATTCGACGACTACCACGAGGACGCTGCGGCTCCCGTCGTTCTCCTCTCCGCCGTCGTCGCCGACCGGCTCGGCGTCGGGCGAATCGGTACCGCCGTCTTCATCGGCGATGCCCCCTTCCTCGTTGCCGGGATCTACGACGCGGTCGACCGCCGCAAGGAAGCGCTCCTCGGCGCCATCGTTCCCTACCGCGCTTCGGCACCCCTGCTCGCTTCGGCCCCGAACACGCGTCGACGCGTCCTCATCGAGGCGGTCCCCGGTGCGGCCGCGACCATCGCCGCACAGGCACCGCTCGCCCTCCGCCCCCAAGAGCCCGATGCGCTCCGCAGCATCGCAGCCCCCGACCCCACGACCCTGCGTGGAGGCATCGAGACCACCATCGCCAACATGGGCATCGCGCTCGGCGTCATCGTCTTCGTCGTTGGACTCGTCTCGGTGGCAAACTCCACCCTCGTGGCCATCATCCAGCGCACCCCGGAGATGGGCCTCAGACGAGCCGTCGGTGCTCGCCCCCGCCATATCTTCGCCCAGATCGTCGTCGAGACCGCCCTCGTCACCACGATCGGTGGACTCCTCGGACTCCTCATCGGCGAGCTCGTCACCCTGGCCGTGGCCGTTTCTCAGGACTGGGTGGCCACCTTCGATTTCCGCATCGCGCTCGCGGCCGCCGGTGCCAGCCTCCTCGGAGGGTTCGTCGCAGGGATGCTCCCGGCCCACCGCGCCACCCGCATCTCCCCGGTCGAGGCGCTTCGGCGCTGACGACGCGACCGAAGCGAGCCACGTCGCCGCTCGTGTACCCACGAGGTGAACACGGCCGGCGGAGATGCGTCAGTCGGTCTCCCACCGCGGGGGCCGGTAGCTGACACCCGCGCGGGCGACCTCGTAGACGCCGACGCCACGCAGTTCCACGAAACGCACCAGCTCGTCGAGGTGGCGCTCCAGCAGGGCGACCGCGTCGAGCTGATGGCACCTGAGAAAGACATGACGGCCGAAGGTGAACCGGCGCCGGCGTCGGGTCGCTTCGGCATCGTGGGTGATGAGCACCGCGCCGCGGTCGTCCGCGTAGATGGCCACCTCGTCGTCGTCGGAACCCCCGAGCCCTGCCTCGACGATGCTCCAGCATTCGTGTCCGCGCCGACGGAGGAGCGAACCGACCGCTTTGGCGTCGACGTCCTCGTCGAGCACGAACCGCATCTACGCCACGGCCGAGGAAGCGGCCTTCGCCGCCTCGATGTCCTCCTCGGTCAGGCTCGGAAACGCCGCCAGGATCTCGTCGGTGGTCTTCCCGGCCTCCAGGTAGCCCACGACGGCTGCGAGCGGTACCCGCGTCCCGCGGAACACCGGCTTGGAGGCCTGCACCTTGCGACGCTGCTCGACGACCCCGGCGTCGGTCTCCCGGCGCCCGAGCCGGCCCTGGACCCGTGCCCGGATCTGGTCGAGGTCGATCACCTGGACGATGAGCCCCTGATAGGGACGCCCCGACTCCTCCCAGGTTCCGTCCGCGTGTTGGAAGAGCACGCGATCACCCGACCGGGCGAAGCGCACCTCCCGCAGCGGAGCCTCGTAGCCCTCCTGCCGCAGGTAGTCGATGATGCGTCGAATGTGCTGGAGCGACACGCCTTGATGCCGCAGCTCCGACGCCACCGCGAGCTCGATCAGCCGCGGCAACGAGTACAGACGCACCACATTGCGAGGGCTGATCCTCCGCTCCACGTCGGGCCGGATCACATCGGTCTTCTCCCAGTAGCGGAGCCGCCGGACACTGATCCCGGCGATCTCCGCCGCCCGCTTGTCCGATACCGCAGTCTTGCGATCGGTGACCGTCACGAGAATCCCCTGTACGACCAGCCCGAGACTACCGGCAGTCGCCGACACGAGGCCGAATTCCATCCCAGGACCTCCCCAGGCTCCCCGGGGCCGATCATCGGGTGAGGATCTCCGGCGAGATGGATGGACCCCGGCCGGGTCGCACCCACGGTCTCCGACCCCAACCGCCCACATGTGTGGTGACGCCCGTACCTGTCCACCATCTGGGCGAGCGAGACCACCTCGCTCGTCCTCGCGTCGATTCCGATCGACGGCTCCCCCGTCGTGGAACTCCGCCGGGACGCCGTCGTGCAGCACGAGCTCGTAGCCTTCGGAACACCCGCTCACCTCCTCCCCGGAAAGCCCAACATCGTGCAACTCCGGCAGATTGGAGGCGGCCGCGTCCTGCTTCTGTCGCCTGGGCCCCTCCTGTCGGGTCTCTCGTCCCGGGCTTGGCCGCCGGAGAACCACCATGATCACCACGGGGTCGCCGCCGGTGACTCCCTCGGCATCGAACTCGTCCGGCGCCTCGGCTCCCTCGGTCTCGGCTTCGTCTGGGAGACGCTCGACGTGACCGATCGCATCCCCGGTGCGACCGGCGGCGGACTCGGCTGGTTGGCGATCCGTTCGCTCACACGTCTGCTCGGGCCACGCGCCGTCGAGCCGATCGGCCCTCGCCATGTCCGACCCGAAGGGCAGCCCTCCAGCCACGCCTGATGCCGAGACGTCCCGACATCCCGAGATCGCCGACGTGGACGACGTCGTGGCCGGCCTGCGCCAGATGGGGAACGAGCTTCGGGGACAGGTTGGCGTCGAGGACGATCCTCATGCGGGCCTGGCGGCCGGGACCTCCCGCTCGTTGACGACCGCGGCGGCGT
>DRQR01000006.1 GCA_011371355.1 Actinomycetota bacterium | reverse complement strand
CCCCGGCGAAGAGGACCCCGGTGAGGACGTAGTCGTCGGACGTCTGGTTCGCCTCCCGGGCCCGCTGGGCGAGGGCGTCGGCCTCCGCGCGGAGGCGGTCGGCCTCCTCCTGGGCGGCGAGGCGGTATTCGGGCATGTCGAAGGGGGTGGCCGGCGCGTCCGGGTTGGCGAGGGGATCGGTGGCGAGCCAGGCCCGCAACGCCGGTTGGAACTCGTCCCGCATGCGCACGTAGAGGAATCCCGAGAGCGTGCCTTCGTCGGGTACGTAGTCCCGGGCGCTCGTCAGGGTCACCTCGCCGCTGCGGAGCTCCTCGTTCAAGGCGGCCAGCCAGTCGACGAAGAGCGACACGTCGATCTGGGCCTGCTGGCCGGCGAGGGTGGACAGCCGGATCGACTCGGTCCGTTTCGCCCCCGCGGCCGCATAGGAGTTCGCCTGGACCCCGCTCCACTTGCTCGCCTGGAAGCCCGACCAGGCGGTGAGGACCACCGCCGCGGCGAGGGCGATCGACACGAGCTTCTCGCTGAGGTCGGCCCAGAAGGTCTCGTCGGTCGGTCTCGGGGTCACCTGCTCCTCCGCGGCGGTGCCGGCAGCCTACCCCGGCGTCGGGAGGGCGCCCGTCGAGGCGTCCCTATCCTGAGGCCGTCCGCGAGGGAAGGAGCGGGGATGGGCATCGAGCGAGTGGGGATCGTCGGGGGCGGCCAGATGGGCGGTGGGATCGCCGAGGTGTGCATCAAGGCGGGGGTCGACGTGATCGTCCGGGAGGTCTCCGACGAGCTCGTCGACCGCGCTCGGTCGGCCATCGAAGCGTCCCTGGCCAAGGCCGTCGAGCGCGGCAAGCTCACGCCGGAGGCTCGGGACGAGGCGCTCGGTCGCCTCCGCCTCACCACCGACCTCGAGGACTTCGCCGACCGGCAGCTCGTCGTCGAGGCCATCGTCGAAGACGAGGACGCGAAGCGGCAGGTCTTCGCCGAACTCGACCGCACGGTCGCCGACCCCGACGCGATCCTGGCGACGAACACCTCGTCGTTGCCGGTCACCCGGATCGCCACCGCCACCGAGCGTCCCGACCACGTCGTCGGCATGCACTTCTTCAACCCGGCGCAGATCATGCCCCTCGTCGAGGTCGTCTCGACGGTCGTGAGCGCACCGGAGGTCGTCGACCGGGCCGCGGCCTTCGCCGCCGAGACCCTCGGCAAGACCGTGGTCCGGGCGAAGGACCGGGCCGGCTTCATCGTGAACAAGCTCCTCTGCCCCTACCTCTTCGAGGCCATTCGGATGTACGAGGAGGGCTTCGCCTCGAGGGAGGACATCGACGCCGCGATGGTGAACGGCGCCGGCTACCCGATGGGTCCCCTCACCCTCGCCGACCTCATCGGGAACGACACGCTCCTCGCCGTCGCCGATGCCTTCTTCGAGGAGTACCGGGATCCCCGCTACGCCGCCCCGCCGCTGCTGCGACGCATGGTGGAGGCCGGGCTCCTCGGTCGCAAGACGGGCCGGGGTTTCTACGACTACGACTGAGCGTCGGGACGCCGGGCTCCGTTGGCGAGGAGGAGCCGCTCGAGCTGGTCCTTCTTCACGAGACCCGACGCCCGCCACCGCTGGGTCTTGCGTCGCCGGTCCTTCGCGGCGTTGGGTCTGGAGGCGCCGCGCCTTCGGGCACGTTTCCCGTCCTCGGCGCGGGGTCGGGCGAGGAGGACGAGGGTCGGCGTCGACCGGATCCGGAAGGCCTCGATCGCGCCGGGTACCCGGCCGACGTCGACCTTGACGATGTGGGCCCCGTCGCCGAACTCGGCGGCGAGTTCGTTCATGATCCCGTCCATCACCTGGCAGGGGGCGCAACCGACCTGGTAGAAGTCGAGGAGGACCGGGCGGGGATCGTCGAGGAGCTCGTCGAGCTCCGAGAGGTCTCGGAGGCGTCGGGGCTTCGGTCGTCGCCGGAAGATCGCCATGGGCTCCCTCTCGTGGAGTCGGGGTCTCCGGACGCTAGCGTCGGCGCCGACGTTTCGGACGAGGAGGAGGCGGATGGAGAAGATCCACGGCGGCCGGGTGGTGGCCAGGGCGCTGCGCGCCGAAGGGGTCGACACGGTGTTCATGCTCACCGGCGGGCACGTCCTCCCGGTCGTCGACGGCTGCGTACTCGAGGGCATGCGGGTCGTCGACGTGCGGCACGAACAGGCGGCGGCCCACGCCGCCGACGCCTACGCCCGGCTCACCGGCCGTCTCGGCGTCGCCGTGGTCACCGCCGGGCCGGGGGTGACCGACGCGGTCACCGGGGTGGCGAACGCCTGGTTCGCGAACTCGCCGATGCTGCTCATCGGGGGTCGTCACCTCACGAAGGAGGACCTCCGAGGTGGGCTCCAGGAGATGGACCATCCTCGGCTCTTCCGGTCGATCACCCGCTGGGCGGAGACGGCCCGGGACACGAGCCGGCTCGCCGAGTACGTGGCCACCGCCGCCCGACACGCCTTCTCGGGCCGCGGCGGTCCCGTGTTCCTCGACATCCCCTGGGACGTCCAGGCCGAGATGGTGGCGCCGGAGGGGATCGCCTGGCCGACGGGCTACCGGGCGAATCGGCCCGCCGGGGTACCCGACGAGGTCCTCTCCGAGATCGCCGCCACCCTCCGGGGAGCCCGACGACCGGTGATCTTCGCCGGTACCGGGTGGCGCTGGTCCCGGGCGGCCGCCCCGGAGGAGGCCCTCGCCGAGCTGGCCGCCGCCCTCGACGCCCCGGTGTTCCTCAACAGCCTCGCCCGAGGCGCCCTGCCCTGGGATCACCCGCACCTGGGGAACCGCGCCCGCTCCCACGCCCTCGGCCGGGCCGACGTGGTCCTCGCCCTCGGCGTCGACTGGGACTTCCGGACCGGCTACGGCACGCGGGTCGCCGCCGACGCGGTGGTGATCCACGTCGACGCCGAGCCGAGTCGGGTGGGGTGGAACCGGCCGGCCGACGTCGGCGTCGTCGCCGATCCCGGCGCCGTCGTCGCCCAGCTCGTCGCCTCGGGCTGCCACCGGCGCGACCCCGCCTGGCTCGAGGAGGTCCGCGGCGTCGAGGCCGCGAAGCGGGCCGAGGCGGAGGAAGCCGCCGGGTCGGACGCCTCCCCGATCCATCCCGAACGGTTCGCCCGGGAGGTGGCCGAGTTCTTCGGCGACGACGCGATCGTCGCCGCGGACGGGGGCGACATCGTCTCGACGACGGCGAAGTGGCTCCGGACCTCCTTCCCGGGCGGACTCCTGGACCCCGGACCCTTCGGGTGCCTCGGCGTCGGGGCGCCCTTCGCGATCGCCGCGAAGGCCGTCCATCCCGATCGGCGGGTCGGGATCGTCTACGGCGACGGCTCCTTCGGCTTCAACGCCATGGAGTACGACACCCTCGTCCGCCACGGCATGCCGGTGATCGGGGTCGTCGGCAACGACGGCGCCTGGAACAACATCAAGGCGATCCACCGGATGCTCTACCCCGACCGGATGGTGGGCGCCGACCTCGGGATCCGGCCGTACCACGACCTCGTGGCGGCCCTCGGCGGCTACGGCGAGTTCGTCGACGATCCCAAGGAGCTCCGACCCGCCCTCGAGCGGGCCGCCGACAGCGGCGTGCCGGCCCTCGTCAACGTCCACATCGCCGAGCAGCTTCGGATGAGCTCGGTGTACGGGATCTAGAGGACGACGAGCGCGAGGCTCCCCGCCGCGAGGCAGTAGAGGCCGAAGGGCAGGAGTCCCCGGGTGGCGAGGACCCGGAGGAGCAGGGCGATCGCCGCGTAGCCGCTCACCCCGGCGACGACCACCCCCACGAGGGTGGCGGCGGAGATCCCGCCGCCACCGCGGAGGAGCTCGAGGCCCTCGAAGAGCCCGGCACCGGCGATCGCCGGGATGCCGAGGAGGAACGCCCAGCGGGCCGCCTCGACCCGCGACAGCCCCCGGACGAGCCCGGCGACGATCGTCGCTCCCGACCGGGAGACGCCCGGGACGAGGGCGAGGGCCTGGGCCGCCCCGACGACGAGGGCGTCGGAGGCGCCGAGCTCGTCGACGTCCCGGTCGCCACGGCGGAGCCGGGTCGACGCCACGAGGACGATCCCGGTCACCACGAGCATGGCCGCCACGATGCGGGGCCGGTCGTTGAGCACCTCGAGGGACGCCTCGAGGCTGAGCCCGGCCACCGCCGCGGGGACCGTGCCGAGGAGGACGAGGGCCCCGGTCCTCCGTCCCGTCGGGTCGAGGCGCACGATGCGGAGGAGGTCGCGACGGAAGTAGGCCACGACGGCGGCGAGGGTGCCGAGATGGAGCATCGCCGAGGTGGCGAGATCCGGCCCCGGACGGCCCAGGAGGGCGGGGACGAGCACGAGGTGCCCGCTCGAGGAGATGGGGAGGAACTCGGTGAGGCCCTGGACGAGGCCCCACAGGATCGCGTCGAGCATCCCGGCAGGCTATCGCCCCTCGGCCGAGACGCGGCGGACCGGACCCTCGGCGACGAGGACGACGAGCCGCCCCTCGGCCGAGGCGGCGGCCACGGCGTCGGCGTGTTCGGGAGGCACGGCGACGAGCCCGATGCCCGTCCCGCCGAAGAGATCGTCGACGGGACCCGACGTCACGAGGCCCTCGACCCCGGCGCCGTCGTCGAGGAGGACGAGACGAACCCGGGCGCCGACGGGGATCCCCGGGGTGAGGGAGACCGGCACCGACCACCACTCCGGCGGCGTCGGGTCGGAGGCGGCGAGGAGGGCCGGGACGATCGGGGTGCCCGCCGGGAGGTCGACCCGGGCCGTCGCCCCGTCGAGCACGGCCGGGGGGAGGAGCCCCCGGGGGACCTCCCGCCACTCGAGATCGTCGTCGGTGAGTTCGGCCCCGGCGGGGACGGGCCGCACGGTGAAGGGTCGGACCTCGCCCCGGCCGCCTCGCAGGTCGAAGGCCACGGCGGCGACGACGACGAGCACGGCGACGGCCCAACGGTGGTAGGGCGGGCGTCCCATCCAGAGCACGGAACGACCCTATCGGTCGGCGCGCCCGCCGGGAAGGGGGTCGCCCGACGAGCGCCTCCGTTCGGGATCCGGCCGAAATCAGCCACAAGGGGCGTCGAGGCCGATATCGTGCCCCCGACATGGGCGGAGGACCGCTCCGCCGCGACCCACGGGAGGTTCTCCATGAACAAGACCGAGATGGTCCAGAAGCTCGCCAAGAAGGCCGACATCTCGCAGGGGAAGGCCGCCGAGATCGTCGACATCATCTTCTCCACGAAGCCTGGCGAGGGGATCATCGCCGTCGAGCTCGATGCCGGACGCAGCGTGTCGATCGCCGGGTTCGGCACCTTCGACACGAAGCGCCGGAAGGCCCGCACCGGCCGGAACCCGGCCACCGGCGAGACGATCCAGATCCCGGCGAAGACCGTCCCGGTCTTCAAGCCCGCCAAGGGCCTGAAGGACCGCGTCGAGGTCTGAGCTCGACATCGACCATCGACGACGGCCCCGCCGCGGCGGGGCCGTCGTCGCGTTCGACCCTCCCCGTGGTCACGTCTCGCAAGCAGGGGCATGCGTGGGGGAAAACGCACTCGCGATCGGCTTCCACGGGGAGGGAACCGGGGACCGACCCGACGAGCCCACCCCGGGGCTCGGGTTCCCCCTCCGGGCCCGACCTAGACTCCGGTCGATGCAGGTGTTCGCCGTCCTCCTCGTCGGCTACCTCCTCGGCAGTATCGACTTCGGCGTGGTCGTCGCCCGGCTCAAGGGATTCGACATCTACGCGGCCGGCTCCGGGAACCCGGGCGCCTCGAACGTGCTCCGCACCCTGGGGAAGGGACCGGCGGCGGTCGTGCTCGTCGGGGACGCCCTCAAGGGCGTGGCCGCCGCGGCCCTCGGCCGGGCCGTGGGCGGCGACGTCGTCGCCGCCGCCGCCGGGCTCGCCGCGGTCGTCGGGCACGTCCTCCCCCTCTGGCATCGGTTCCGAGGAGGCCGCGGCGTGGCCACGGCCCTCGGCGTCGCCCTCTACCTCGCCCCGGTGGCCGGCGTGGTCCTCGCCCTCCTGTGGGTCGGCATCGTCGCGGTGTGGAAGGTCGCCTCGATCGCCTCCCTCGTGGCGATGATGCTCTACGTACCGGCGATGGCGCTCGCCGGCCACCGAGACGCCGCCCTCTATCTCCTCGCCCTCGTCGTGGTGGTCGTCGTCGCCCGGCACGCACCGAACATCCGCCGCCTCCTCGCCGGGTCGGAACGGACGGTGGAGGGATGAGGCCCCTCGCCGACGTCCAGGCCGAGGTGCTCGACACCGTCGAGCCGCTCCCGGTTCGCCGGGTCGGCTACCGCGAGGCCTACGGCCTCGTCCTCGCCGAGCCCGTCTACGCGCCCGAGGACGTGCCTCCCTTCCCGAACTCGGCCATGGACGGGTACGCCGTGCGGGCCGAGGACGTCGCCGAGCCGCCCGTCGAGCTCGTCGTGGTCGAAGAGGTGGGGGCGGGACGGGTCCCGACGAAGACGGTGGAGCCCGGCACGGCGATCGCGATCATGACCGGGGCCCCGATGCCCGCCGGCGCCGACGCCGTCGTCAAGGTCGAGGACACCGAGCCGGGGGAGGGGACCGTGCGCATCCTCGCCGGCGTCGAACCGGGGAGGAACGTCCGCCCCGCCGGGGGGGACATGGCGGCGGGCACCCTCGCCCTCGAGGCGGGGACCCGGCTGTGGCATCCCCAGCTCGCGCTCCTGGCGGCCATCGGGGCGCAGCCGACGGTGCGCCGGAGGCCGGTCGTGGCGATCCTGTCGACGGGGGACGAGCTCGTGCCCCCCGAGACCGAGCACCTGGGACCGGGCATGATCCGGGACACGAACCGGACCATGCTCCGGGGAGCCCTCGAGGAGCTCGGGGTGACGGTCGTCGATCGCGGCATCGTGCCCGACGATCCCGCCTCCCTCACCCGGGTCCTCGGGCACGCCGCGGCCCAGGCCGACGTCGTCGTCACCTCCGGTGGGGTGTCGATGGGGGAGTACGACGTCGTCAAGGCCGCGCTCCGGGGGGAGATCGGGTTCCACCGCGTCGCGATGCAGCCCGGGAAGCCCTTCGCCTTCGGGACCCTCGACGGGGTGCCGTTCTTCGGGCTCCCGGGGAATCCCGTGTCGGTGCTCGTCTCCTTCGAGCAGTTCGTCCGGCCCGCCATCTTGGAGATGATGGGAGCCGTCCGGCTCTTCCGACCCCGGATCACCGCCGTGGCCGCCGAGGCGCTCGACACCGACCCGGCGAAGGAGGTCTTCGTCCGGGTCGCCGTCGAGTTCTCCCCCGAGCCCACGGTGCGTCGCTCCGGCGACCAGTCGTCGAACGTCCTGTCGGCCCTCGCCGCCGCCGACGGCTTCGCCGTCGTCCCGGTCGGTCGGGGGAGGGTGGAGCCGGGAGAGGCCGTCGACGTCGAGCTCTTCCGATGTCCCGAACGCCGCACCCGTCGGGAGGCCCTCGGTGGACGGTGAGCTGACCCATCTCGACGCGCAGGGCCGGGCACGGATGGTGGACGTCGGCGACAAGGCCGTCACCCGGCGCTCCGCCCGGGCCGAGGCGGTCGTGGCGATGCAGCCGACGACGGTCGAGCTCCTCGCCGACGCCGCGCTCCCGAAGGGCGACGCCCTCGCCGTCGCCCGCCTCGCCGCGATCCAGGGGGCCAAGCGCACCCCCGAGCTCGTGCCGTTGTGTCATCCCCTCCCCATCGACGTCGTCGAGGTCGACGTCGAGTTCGTCGAGGAGGGAGTGCGGCTCGTCGTCGAGGTCGGCGTCGAGGCCCGCACCGGCGTCGAGATGGAGGCCCTCGTGGGGGCGTCGGTGGGCGCCCTCGCCCTCTACGACATGATCAAGGGGGTCGATCGGGGTGCGGAGATTCGCCGGGTGCGGCTCCTCGAGAAGCGAGGTGGCCGCTCGGGGGTGTGGGTCCGTGACTGAGCTCACCGCCGCCGTCGTCACCGTCTCGGACCGGGTGAGCCGCGGCGAGGCCGAGGACCGGTCGGGGCCCCGCGCGGCCGACGCCCTCGAGGCCCTCGGGTTCAGGGTCGTCGAACGCCGCGTCGTACCCGACGGGATCGTCCCGGTGCGGACCGCCCTCGCCGAGCTCGTGGATCGGGTCCACCTCGTGGTCACCTCCGGGGGCACCGGACCCGCGCCGCGGGACCTCACCCCCGAGGCGACCCTCGAGGTCGTCGAACGGCTCGCACCGGGATTCGCCGAAGCGATGCGGGCGGCGACCTTCGGGGTCAACCCCTTCGGGATGCTCTCCCGCGGCGTGGCCGGGATCGCCGGCAGCACCCTCGTGCTCAACCTGCCCGGGTCTCCGAAGGGGGTCGAGGAGTCCCTCGCCGTGGTCGCGCCGGCCCTCCGACACGCCGTCGAGTTGCTCATAGGGGAGTCCTCCGGCCACAATTAGTGGCCACAGCGTCGTGAAAATCCACCGAGGCGGGCCCCACCCGCCCTACCCTGGGTGGAGCAGCAGCGAGGATTCCCCGATGAACATCATCGTCTTCATCCTGATCGCCGGGATCTGGGCCGCGTTCCTCCTCCCCTCCTTCCTCGAGGACCGACGGGAGGCGCCGGTCGCCTCGACCCGGGCCTTCGCCCGTTCCCGGGCCCTGCTGGCGAACGTCTCGACGGGGAGCGGGGCGCTGGTGGCCTCGTCGGTGCAGCTCCGTCGTCGCCGCATCCTCGTGGGGCTCGTCGTCGCCGCCGGCCTGTCGCTCCTGGCCGCCACGGTCACCGGCTCGGTGCTGCTGCTGTGGGTGACCATCGGCGTCGACGTCGCCCTCGCCGCCTACGTCACCCTGCTCCTCATGCTGAAACAGCAACGCCTCGCCGCCCGCCGGGCGCCTCGGATCCCGGCGACGCCGCCGGTGCCCGCGGTGGCGCCCGAGGTGGAGGACGCCCCGCCGACGGTGCGGGTCATCGCCGGGTGAGGGGCCCCGAGCCCCTCGACCTCGGAGAGCTCGACGCCGTCGTCCGTGCCCGGCTCGACCAGGCCTACGAGGCCCGGGAGGCGGCGATCCGGGACTGCCGACAGATCATCCGGTCGTCGGCGAACGCGATCCGGGCCCTCCACCGAGGCGAGACGGCGGCCGCCGAAGGGCTCCTCGCCGAGGCCGAGGCGCTCGTGGAGGAGACGAACCGGGTCCTCGCCGGACACCCGGAGCTGCGGGCCGGCGGGTTCGTGTGGGACGCCGTCAAGGAGTACGCCGAGGCGAGGCTCACCGAGGCGCTCCTCACCGGCCGTCCCCTCCCGCTGCCCGACGAGCTCGGGATCGACGTGGTCCCCTACCTCAAGGGGCTCGGGGAGGCGGTGGGGGAGCTCCGCCGACGGCTCCTCGACGAGCTGCGGACCGGTGAGCTCGCATCCGCCCGGGCGGTCTTCGAGCAGATGGAGGCGATCTACGACCTCCTCGCCTCCCTCGACTATCCCGATGGGATGACCGCCGGGCTGCGCCGGACCACCGACGTGGCCCGATCCCTCATCGAACGCAGCCGCGCCGACCTCACGACGACGGCGGTGCAGGATCGCCTGCGCCGGCGACTCTCGGAGGTCGTCGAACGGCTCGGCGACGGGTAACCTACGAATCCGACACCGTGTCGGAAACCCGAGGACGAGGAGCACGATGAGCGACGCGACCCCCTCCGAGATCACCGGCTGTCCCGCCTGCGGCAGCACCGACATCCGGCTCGTCCGCCGCTTCGAGACCACCGAGCAGCATCGGATCGTCGCCTTCCGGTCCGGCGAGCGGCGACCGACCTTCGTCGCGGAACCCGTCGTCGCCGCCGCGGCCCGAACCTTCCGCGACGCCCACGTCGAGTGCGTCAACGGCCACGCCCACCCCGACGAGATCGGCTTCGATCTCGAATGGGCCGGCGCTCCCTGAGCCGGCGAGGCTGGTACACTCCGCCGCCGCGGGGGTGTAGCTCAGTCCGGCAGAGCACTACGTTCGCAACGTAGGGGTCACGGGTTCGAATCCCGTCACCTCCACGGGTGATCCCGTCCCGAGCCGAGGCGGGAGTCCGTCGCCGCACAGGCGTCCCCGACCCGGAGGAGCGATGACGTCGAGGAAGGGCCCAGGCGTCCTCGCGGTCCTCGCGGCGTCGATGTTCGTCTACGTCATCGACACGACGCTCATGAACGTGTCGATCACCGCCCTCGTCGACGACCTCGGCACCACGGTGGGGGAGGTCCAGGTCGCCATCACCCTCTACACCCTGACGATGGCCGCCTTCATGCTCACCGGCGGCAAGCTCGGCGACCTGTGGGGCTCGAAGCGGGCCTTCCGGATCGGGCTCGTCGTCTACGGCGTCGGGACCACGGTGACGGCGCTCGCCCCGACGATCGGCTTCGTGATCCTCGGCTGGTCCTTCCTCGAGGGGCTCGGCTCGGCCCTCATCGTCCCGGCGATCAACACCCTCGTCCGCACGAACTACGACGGAGCCCGGCGTGCCTCCGCCTACGGGGTGCTCTTCGGCGTCGCCGCCGCCGGCGCCGCCTTCGGACCCCTCGTCGGGGGCTGGGTGACCACCACGTGGACCTGGCGCCTCGCCTTCGCCGGCGAGGCGGTGATCGTGCTCGTCGTCCTCGCCGCCTCCCGGCTGCTCGCCGACGCCCCGCCCCCCGTGCTCCGCCCCGGCCTCGACCTCGGCGGCGTCGCCGCCTCGGCCCTCGGGCTGGGCCTCGTCGTCTTCGGCATCCTCCAGACCACGAGCCGAGGCTGGACGGATCCTCTCGTCCTCGGCCTCGTCGTCGCCGGCGCGGCGATCCTCGCCGTCTTCGTCCGACGCACCCGGCGGCGGGAGGCGGCGGGCCTGCCGGTGCTCCTCCACCTCACGATCTTCCGTCACCGATCCATCCGCCTGGGGCTGCCGATCCTCTCCACCCAGCTCTTCGCCCAGGCCGGTCTCCTCTTCCTCGTTCCGGTGTTCACCCAGGCCATGCTCGGCTTCAGCGCCTTCGAGACCGGCGTCGTCCTCCTGCCGCTGTCCTTCGGGGTGCTCGCCACCGCCCTCCTCACCCCGCCCCTCGGGCGCCGGATCTACCCCAAGGACCTCGTCGTCGTCGGCATGGTCGGCCTCTTCCTCGGGGGATGGCTCCTCGCCCGGGCCCTCCCCGCGGCGGCGGGTGGGCCCGACCTCGCCCCGGGGCTGCTCCTCGGCGGCCTCGGCATCGGGGTGGTGGTCGGGCAGCTCCCCAACCTCGTGCTCTCGGGGGTCGATCGCCACGAGGCCTCCGAGGCGTCGGGGCTCCAGGCCACCGCGCAGAACCTCGGGATGGCCCTCGGCACCGCGGTGATCGGCACGGTGATCCTCGCCGTCGGGCTCTCGTCGATGGCCGACCTCGTCGAGGCGTCACCCGTCTTCCCTCCCGACGTCGCTGCCGAGCTCGCCGAGACCCTCGCCGACCCCTTCGAGCGGGCCCACGCGGGCGAGCTCGAGGAGCTCGTCGCCGCGCTCCCGCCCGACCAGCGCCGGGAGGCGATCCGCATCTACCGGGCGGGGGCGGTACGGGGCTTCCAGGCGGCGGTGGCCGTCGGGGGCGTCGTCGCCCTCGTCGGCGCCGGGCTGGCCCTCCGGCTCCCTCGTCGCAAGCTCGATCGCCCGGCGGGCGGCGCCGAGCTCGTCGAGCGGGTCGTCCGGGCCCCGGTGGCCCCGAGGGTGCACTTCGACCCGTCGGGAGACGAGCCTCTCCCGGAGGCACCGTGAGCCGCGGTATCCCTTTCGGTCCCTCGTTCGTCTCTGTGGTGAGGAAAGGAGGAGTACATGAAGGACTTCGTCAACGAGGCACCCTGGGAGCGGATCGCCCGCGTCGTGCTCGGCATCGTCCTGCTCTATCTCGGGTGGAGCGGCACGGTCACCGGCGGGCTCGGCACCTTCCTGAAGATCATCGGGTTCGTGCCCCTGCTCACGGGCCTGGTGGGCTGGTGCCCGCTCTACGCGATCTTCGGGACGTCGACGAACCGCAAGGACGAGGCGGCCCGCACCACGTGACCTCCCGAGTCGGCGACGGCGAGCCCGGTGTCGGGCTCGCCGCGGCGCGTCGAGGCGAGTCGTGAAGCTCGACGACCTCCGCCGTCCCACGATCGTCGAGGTCGTGACGCCGACGTGCGGGGCCTGTCGGGCGATGGCGTCCGACCTCGAGGCGGTCGCCGCCGAGTTCGACGGCCGGGTCGATCTCGCCGTCGTCGACGCCGCTGCCCACCCCGAGGTCGCCGCCGAACTCGGCGTACGCGGCACCCCCACGCTCATCGGGGTCCGCGACGGCGCCGAGCGGTTCCGCACGGTGGGTCGGCGCACCCGTCGGGAGCTCCGGGAGCTCTTCGTCGCCCTCGCCGCCGACGAGCGGCCCGGTCGGGTGGGGCATCTCGACCTCCTCCTCCGGGTCGGCGCCGGGGCGAGCCTCGTGGTGATGGGGATCGTGCTCGGCGCGGTGCCGGTCGCCGTCGTCGGTGTCGCCGCCGTCGTCGTGGGGGCCGTGGCCTGGTGGCGGGGACCGCGATGAGGATCGACGACCTCGTCGGCCATCGCGACGGGCTCTACCGGTTCGCCCTCTCCCTCACCCGGGATCCCGATCGGGCCGCAGATCTCGTCCAGGACACCTTCGTCAGGGCCATCGAGCGGGCCGACCAGCATCGCGACGACGCCGCGCTCGGCGCCTGGCTGCGGCGGATCCT
>DRQR01000005.1 GCA_011371355.1 Actinomycetota bacterium | reverse complement strand
GACGCCGTCCCCAGGGAACCCCCACCTCGCCTCCCTCCGCCCTGCCGTTCGCGGCGGCCGGGACCGGGCGGGGTAGCATGCCGGACCATGGGCTCGTCGGTGCTCGGTGCCGCGGTGCGGCGGGTGGAAGACCCCAGGTTCATCACCGGTCGGGGACGGTACCTCGACGACCTCGAGGTACCGGATGCACTCTGGATGGCCGTCGTCCGGTCCCCGCTGCCGCACGGCCGACTCGCCGCCGTCGATCCCACCGCGGCCTTGGAGGTGCCCGGCGTCGTCGGGGTCTACACCGCCGGCGATCTGAAGCTGGCACCGATCCCGTCCTCGGCCCCCGATGCCCCGGCCGCCGCCCGTCCCGTCCTCGCCGTCGACCGGGTGCGGTTCGTCGGGGAGCCGGTCGCCGTCGTCGTCGCCGATCGTCGGACGACCGCCTACGACGCCGCCCAGCTCGTCTGGGTCGACGTCGATCCGCTGCCGTCGGTCGCCGATCCCCGGGAGGCCCTCGCCGCCGACGCACCGATCCTCTTTCCCGAGCACGGAACGAACCTCGTCGCCGGGCCCGAGAGGGTCGGGAACGCCGCGGGCGATCCCCTCGCCGGCGCGGTGGTCTCCGTCTCCCTCGAGGTCCACAACCAGCGCCTCCAGGCGGTGCCCCTCGAGACGAACGGCGCGGTGGCGATTCCCCACGGACCCCGGATCGAATGGTGGGTGGGATCCCAGCATCCCTTCATCCATCAGGCGATCGGTGCCCGCTGCCTGGGGATCGATCGGGACCGGATCCGGGTGCGGATCCCCGATCTGGGAGGCGGCTTCGGGGCGAAGATCCCCGCGTACCCGGAGCAGATCCTCGTGGCCGCCCTCGCGCTGCGGCTCGGTCGCCCGGTGCGCTGGCAGGAGACCCGTTCGGAGAACCTCCTCGGCATGTGCCACGGACGCGACCAGCATCAGCGGATCGAGCTGGGCGCCGACGCCGACGGCCGCCTCGTCGGGATGCGGCTCGACCTCGTCCAGAACGCGGGCGCGTATCCGCACTTCGGCGCGGTGCTCCCCGAACTCACCGCGCTCATGGCCTCGGGCCCTTACCTCATTCCCGTCGTCGAGGCGAGCTGGCGGTCGGCGGTGACGAACACCACCCCGATCCATGCCTATCGGGGAGCCGGACGGCCCGAGGCGACCGCGATCCTCGAACGGGCCATGGACGCCCTCGCCCGCCGCCTCCACCTCGATCCCGCCGAGCTGCGGCGTCGCAACCTCCTTAGAGCCGACCAGATGCCCTACACGACCCCGACGGGCGCCCGCTACGACTCCGGGGACTACGTCGCCGCCCTCGATCGGGCCCTCGCCCGCGCCGGCTACGCCGGGTTGCGGGCGGAGCAGGCCGAACGCCGAGCTCGGGGCGACGACTGGCAGCTCGGCGTCGGCCTCGCCTGCTACGTGGAGGTGACCGCCGTCGACGCCGGGGAGGAGTGGTCGGGTATCGACGTGCTCGAGGACGGAACGATCCTCGTCAAGGTCGGAACCGTCTCCCAGGGCCAAGGCCACGAGACCGCCTTCGCCCAGATCGTCGCCGACCGGATGAAGGTCCCCCTCGAGGCGATCACCATCGTCCAGGGAGACACCGACCTCGTGGCTCGCGGCGGAGGAACCATGGGCTCGCGCTCGCTCCAGCTCGGCGGCTCGGCGGTCCTGCGGACCACCGAGGAGCTCGTCGCCAAGGCCAAGCGGATCGTCGCCCACCTCCGGGAGGCGGCCGTCGACGACGTCGTGGTGTTCGACGACGGCCGGGTCGGCATCGCCGGCGTGCCCGACTCGGGGTTCACCTGGGCCGAGCTCGCCCGGCTGGCGCGGGATCCCGGGAACCTGCCCGAGGGGCTCGACCCCGGGCTCGCCGCGGCCGAGACCATCGTCCAGGAGGGGGCGACCTACCCCTTCGGCACCCACGTCGCGGTCGTCGAGGTACGTCCCGAGACGGGGGAGCTTCGCTACCTCCGCCACGTGGCGGTCGACGACGTCGGCACCATCGTCAACCGCAGGCTCGTCGACGGCCAGGTCCACGGCGGCATCGCCCAAGGTGCAGGTCAGGCCCTCATCGAATGGTCTCGCCACGACGAGGAAGGCTTTCCCCTGACCTCGAACCTCACCTCCTATCTCATCCCGACCGCGAGCATGCTCCCCAGCTTCGAGGTCGACCACACGATCACCCCGACGCCCCTCGATCCCCTGGGGGTCAAGGGCGTCGGCGAGGCGGGGACGATCGGCGGCACCCAGGCCGTCCACAACGCGGTCCTCGACGCCGTGGCCCATCTCGGGGTCGAGGACCTGGACATGCCGGCGACCCCCGAAGCCATCTGGCGGGCGGTCCGGGCCGCCGACGCGACCTGACATGCCGCCTCCCGTCGTCGCCACCACCGCCCTGACGAAACGCTACGGGGAGCGGTTCGCCCTCCGCGGCGTCGACCTCGAGGTCCCGGAAGGCTCCGTCTATGGCCTCGTGGGACCCAACGGCGCAGGCAAGACGACCCTCCTGTCGATCCTCGCCGGGCTTCGCCGACCGACCGAGGGGCGGGTCACCGCCATGGAGGAACGGTACGCCTTCCTCCCCGACACGCCGGGCTTCGATCCGTGGCTCACCGGACGGGAGGTCGTGGCCCTCGCGGCCACCCTCGACGGCGGGGGCGACGTCGCCGGGATCCTCGACCGAGTCGGGCTCACCGAGGCCGCGGATCGTCGGGTGAAGGAGTACTCCCGGGGCATGCTCCAGCGCCTCGGGATCGCGGTCACGGTGATCGGCGAACCGACCCTGCTCCTCCTCGACGAGCCCGCCGCCTCCCTGGACCCGGTGGGTCGGCGCGAGATCCTCGATCTCGTCCGGGGGCTCCGGGGTGAGGCGACGGTGGTGTTCTCGAGCCACATCCTCACCGACGTCGAGGCGATCTGCGACCACGTGGGCATCCTCGCCCAGGGGGAACTCCGCTACCAGGGACCGATGGCTGGCCTGCTCGCCGACGAGCGGATCGTCTACCTCGTCGAGCTCGCCGAGGAACGCGCCGAAGAACTCGCCGCCGAGCTCGCCGATCCGCCGTGGTGTCACGGAGTCGTCGTCGAAGATCCTCGTCGGATCCGGGTCGAGGTGGACGACGGGGCGGCGACGGGACTCTTCCGTCGCCTCGCCGCCCTCGACGCACCCGTCGTCGCCCTCGTACCGAGGCGACCCTCGCTGGAGGACCGCTTCCTGGAGCTCGTGGGATGAGCCTCTGGCGTCTCGAGTACCTGCGTTGGGTCCGGACGAAGCGGATCCTCTGGCTCACGGCCGTCCACGTGTTCTTCGGCGTCACGGGACCGGTGAGCATCCGGTACGTCCCCGAGCTGCTCGAACGCCTCCAACCCGACATGCCGCTGCCGCCGCTCCCGGTGACCCCGGAGGCGGCCCTCGGCGACTACCAGGGCAACGCCCTCCAGATCGGGCTCCTCGTCGCCGCCTTCCTCGCAGCCTCGGCGATCTCCGTGGACGGGAAACCACCGATCGCCGTGTTCTTCCGGACGCGTCTGCCGGCCAGGAGGTTCCTGACGCCGAGGGTGGCCGCCGCGTGGCTGGCGGCGGTGGTGGCCTATTCGGCCGGGTTGGTCGCGGCGTGGGCGACCACGGAACGACTCATCGGCGACGTGCCGGAGGGGTCGCTGCTCGGGGGCATGGTCCTCACCTGGGTCTTCCTCGCCTTCGCGGTCCTGGCCGTGCTCGGGGCGTCGAGCCTGGTCCGCAGCGTGCCGATGTCGGGGGTCCTCGCCCTCGGGTTCCTCCTCGTCCTCGGGATCGCCGGGGCCGTCCCGAGGATCGGCGACTGGCTCCCCGGGGAGCTCGCCGGTGCCGTGCCGGGGATCCTCACCGGCGCCACGTCGTGGCGGACCGGCGTCGTCGGCGCCGGGGGTCTCGGCGTCCTCATCGGCTGGGCAGCGCTGCGACGTCTCGAGAGGAGGGAGATCTGACCGACCCGAGGCGGGCCGACGAACGCCGATGCGCCTGGTGCGGGGCACCCTTCCTCGTCGCCCGGGGACCGGGACGGCCGCGCCGGTACTGCCGGCCGAGTCATCGCCAACGGGCCTACGAAGCTCGCCGTGAGGCGGCTCGCCGCGGGATCGGACCCGACGAGGTGGTCCTGTCCCGCACCGCGTGGCTGGCGCTGCGCGATGCGCTCTATCGCCTCGAGAGCGCCGCGGAAG
>DRQR01000004.1 GCA_011371355.1 Actinomycetota bacterium | reverse complement strand
CTCGTTGAGGGGGTTCGCCACCGAGACGGCATCGAGGACCGGGTTGCCCTCCGGGAGCCCGAGGGCGACGAGGTCGTCGTGGGAGACGATCGAGAAGGAGGCGATCTCGTGGTAGCCCGCTCCCACGAGGACCTCGCGGATCCGACGGAGGAGGCGCTCCCGGGCGGGCAGTCCCGCCCCGGTGCCGAGACGGAGCCGCTCGGGGAGCCGCTCGAATCCGTGGAGGCGGGCCACCTCCTCGACGAGGTCGATGGGTCGGGTCACGTCGGGACGGCGGGTGGGGACGGTGACCGTCACGCCCGCGCCCTCTTCGATGACGTCGAAGTGCAGGCGACGGAGCAGGGTCGCGATCTCGCCGACGTCGAGGGCGGCGCCGAGGACCCGCTCCACTTCGCCGGCGGGGAGCGAGACGGTCTTCGGCTCGATGGGGCGGGGATAGGCGTCGACGAGGGGCGGGGCCGGCCTGCCGCCGGCGATCTCCTGGAGCAGGTGCGCCACTCGATCGGCGGCCCGGTCGCAGAAGTTCGGGTCCATGCCCCGCTCGAAACGGGCCGAGGCCTCGGTGCGCAGGCCGAGGCGCTTCGAGGTCATCAGTACGCTCGGCGGGTCCCAGTACGCCGCCTCGACGACGACCCGGGTCGTCTCCGGACCCACCTCCGTGTCCGCTCCACCCATGACCCCGGCGACGGCCACGGGGCGGTCGGCGTCGGCCACGACGAGGTCGGCTCCGTCGAGGGTCCGCTCGACGTCGTCGAGGGTGACGATGCGCTCGCCGGGACGGGCCCGCCGGACGACGATCGTCGTACCGAGCCGGTCGAGGTCGAAGGCGTGGGTCGGATGGCCCACCTCGAGCATCGCGTAATTCGACGCGTCCACGACGTTGGAGATCGGCCGGACCCCGGCGAGCTGCAGTCTCCGCCGCATCCAGTGCGGGGAGGGTCCCACCTCGAGATCCCGCACCTCCCTGGCGACGAAGCGGGGGCAGCCGGCCGGATCCTCGATGTGCACCGTCACGGCCGAAGGTGGGCCCGACTCGTCGACGTCGGTCCTCGGCGCTCGCAGCTCGAGGTCGTAGTAGGCGGCGAGCTCGCGGGCGAGTCCCCACACCGACATGCAGTCCGGCCGGTTCGGGGTGACGTCGATCTCGAAGACCGCGTCGTTGCGCGGGAGGAGCTCCTGGAGGGGTGCTCCCACGTGGTCGCCCGCCCACGGGTAGTCCCGGTCGAGGACGAGGATCCCGGTCTCGTCCTCCCCGAGGCCGAGTTCCGCCTCCGAGCAGATCATCCCCTCCGACTCGACGCCCCGGATCGTGCGGCGATCGATGCGGAGACCACCCGGGAGCTCGGCCCCGGGGAGCGCCACCGGCACGACCGCGCCCGCCTCGAAGTTCCATGCCCCGCAGACGATCTCCCGGAGGCCCTCGCCGACGTCCACGGTGCAGACGCGGACTCGGTCGGCGTCGGGATGGGGACGGATCTCGACGACCCGGCCGACGACCACCCCCGACAGGTCGTAGGAGATCGGTTCCCAGGCCTCGACCTCGAGGCCGAGGCTCTCGAAGACCTCGACGAGTTCCTCCGGCGTCACCTCGGGTAGGTCGACGAAGTCCCGGAGCCAGTCGAGGGTGACCCTCATCGGTACTGCTCCAGGATGCGCAGGTCCGGGTCGTAGAGCGCCCGGATGTCGTCGATCCCGTGCCGCACCATGGCGAGCCGCTCGATGCCCACGCCGAAGGCGAACCCGGTGAGTCGCTGCGGGTCGTAGCCGACGTGGCGGAACACCTCGGGGTCCACCATGCCGCAGCCGAGGAGCTCGAGCCAGCGGCCGTTCGCGTAGGCGTGGACCTCGGCGGAGGGCTCGGTGAAGGGGAAGTAGTGGGGGATGAACTTCGTCTCGGTGTCGGGGCCCAGGAACTCACGGACGAAGTGGGCGAGGGTTCCCTTGAGATCGGCGAAGGTGATGTCCTCGTCCACGGCGAGGCCTTCGATCTGGTGGAAGGCCGGCGTGTGGGTCGCATCGGAGTCGCGCCGGAACACCCGGCCCGGCACGACGATGTAGACGGGTGGCGCGTGGGCTTCCATGTAGCGCGCCTGCATCGGTGAGGTGTGGGTCCGGAGGAGGATCTCCTCGGGCACGTCCCCGTAGTCGAGGTAGAAGGTGTCGGAGGTCAGCCGCGCCGGGTGGGTCTCGGGGATGTTCAGCGCCGTGAAGTTGTAGAACTCGGTCTCGGCCTCGGGACCGGTGGCGACGGTGTAGCCGAGGGCGACGAAGATGTCGACCACCTCGTCCATGACCTGCTGGATGAGGTGGCTCGTTCCCCGTCGCGGGATCCGTCCGGGCAGGGTCACGTCGACGGCGTCCGCGGCGAGCGCGGCCTCGAGGGCTCGGCGTTCGAGGAGGTCACGCCGGCGCTCGATGATCTCGGAGAGCTCGGCGACGAGGTCGTTGAGCCGTCGACCCAGCTCCCGCCGCTCCTCGGGGGGGCGTCCCCCGAGGCTTCGGCGCAGCTCCGCCACCGGGGATCGGCGGCCGATGGTCTCGGCTTCGACGGCCTCGAGCTCCTCGATCGTGCTCGCCGCGGCGATGCGCTCGGGAGCTTCGGCGCGGAGCCGTTCGAGCCTCGTGACGTCGTCCATGGAGCGCGGAAGGTTAGCCGCCCTGCCCGAGGCGCCCGGCTCGGCGAGCGGCGACGTACATGAGGATGCTCCCGGCCACCGCCGCGTTCAGCGACTCGATCGCCGTCGGGATCGTCACGGCCACGTCGAGGTCGACGTCGCCGGGGAGTCCGTGGGCCTCCGAGCCGACGACGATCGCCGCCTCGGGGTCGAGTTCCTCGGGTGGCACCCCGCCGCGGGGTACGGCGCCGGCGACGACGAGGCCGACGCGGCGGAGCTCGTCGAGGTCGGCGGGGACGACGAACCGGACGCGGAAGTGGGCGCCGGCCCCGGCACGGATCGTCTTCGGCTCCCAGGGGTCCACGCCGCCGATCACCGCGACGTCGTATCCGAAGGCCGCGGCCGAACGGACGAGGGTCCCCGCGTTCCCGGGATCGGCGACCTCGTGGAGGACGAGCGTGGGGTGCCGGCGCGCCGGCGCGGGGCTCGGGATCTCCACGACGGCGACGGGGCCCCTGGGGTGTGTGGTCCCGGCGATCCGTCGCAGTATCCGATCGTCGACGACGACGGTCTCCGCCCCGGCCGCCTCGGCGGCGGCGACGACCTCGTCCACGGCGCGGGTGAAGACCGTCTCGGGGACGATCCCGGCGTCGAGGGCCTCCCCGAGGGGTCCGGGCCCCTCGACGAGGGTCCGGCCCCGTTCCCGCCGGCGACGGCGGCGGTGGAGCTCCGCGGCGGCCTTGACGGCCGGATTCGCCGGTGAGCGGATCTCCCGCATCGAGACGCCGACGGCCCGCCTACGAGGGGACCGCCGCGGCGGGGGTCACCGACTCGAGGCTCCCGAAGCCGCCTCGACGAGGGAGGCGAAGGCCGCCGGGTCGCGGACCGCCATGTCGGCGAGCATCTTGCGGTCGACCTCGATGTTCGCGGCCTTGAGATCGGCCATGAGGCGGGAGTAGGTCGTACCGTTGCGGCGCGCCGCGGCGTTGATGCGCTGGATCCAGAGTCGACGGAACTGGCCCTTCCGGGCGCGACGGTCCCGGTAGGCGTCCTGCATCGCGTTCATGACCTGCTCGCGCGCGGCCCGATAGCGTCGACTGCGGGCCCCCTTGTAGCCGGAGGCGCGCTCGAGGACCTTGCGCCGCTTCTTCTTCGCGTGGACCGATCGTTTCACTCTCGCCACGATGTCACCTCCCGAGGAGCCGCTTGGCCCGCTTGGCGTCCCCTCCCTCGAGCGTCGCCATCCCCGCGACGCGGCGCCACCGGGTCGACGACTTCTTGTACCGGTTGTGGCCCCGCCAGGCCTTCCGGTGGCGGATCTTCCCGCTCCCGCTCACCTTGAAGCGCTTCGCGGCGCCCTTGTGGGTCTTCTGTTTCGGCACCTCGTGCTCCTAGTCCTCGTCCGTCGCCTCCGGCGCCTCGGGCTCGTCGTCGGTGCGGCGGCGCTTCACCGGGGCGAGGATCATCGTCATCTGTCGCCCTTCGAGGCGGGGCGGGACCTCCACCACCCCGACGTCCTCCACGCTCTCGGCGAGCCGGCGGAGGATCTCGTACCCGATCTCGGGATGGGTGACCTCCCGGCCCCGGAAGCGCATCGTCGCCTTCACCTTGTCGTTGTCCCGAAGGAACTTCTCGACCCGCTTCCGCTTCACCTCGAAGTCTCCCGCCCCGATCTTCGGCCGGAACTGGACTTCCTTGACGACGGTTCGGGACTGCTTCTTCCGAGCCTCCCGCGCCTTGACCGACTGCTCGTACTTCCACTTGCCGTAGTCCATGAGCCGGACCACCGGCGGGCGGGCGTCGGGAGCGACCTCGACGAGGTCGAGTCCCAGCTCGTTGGCGAGCCACCGTGCCTCCTCGATCGACTTGATGCCGATCTGGCCCCCTTCGGGGTCCACGAGACGTACCTCGCGGACACGGATCTTCTCGTTCACCCTCGGTTCTGCGATCGGACGACCTCCTCGTGGTTCCTGGTCTTCGTGCCCGAGGAGGCCCGACGGCGCGCCCTGGGGGGCGGGTGACCACGGCGCACCTCGGAGCGGTGGCCGGGTGGGAGTCGGGACTCCTCTTGCTGCGCCGAGGAGCCTACCTCGCCGCCGATCGTAGGGAAAGCCGTCTCAGCCGGTGAGTCGCCGGAGACGCCGGAGGAGATCGACGGTACGCACCACCGCCTCGGCGGCCTCGTGGCCCTTGTTGCCCCCGCCGGGGGCGCTCCGGGCGTAGGCGTGGTCGGGGTCCCGCACCGTGAGCACCCCGAAGCCCACGGGCACGCCGGTGTCGAGCATGACCCGGGCGAGGCCGGAGGCCGCCTCCGCGGCGATGAACTCGTAGTGGTCGGTCTCGCCCTTGACGACCGCGCCGATCGCCACCACGCCGTCGAAGCCCGCCTCCGCCAGGTTCCGCGCGACGATCGGCAGCTCGAACGCGCCGGGGACCCTCGCCACGAGGACCTCCTCCACCCCGGCCTCGTCGAGGGTCTCGAGGGCGGCGGCGAGGAGCCCGTCGGTGACCACCTGGTTGAAGGTCGACTGGACCACCCCGATGCGCATCCCCGTCCCGTCGAGGGTGCCTTGGGTCTCGGTGATCGCCCGGCTCATGCCTCGCCGGCTCCGAGGTGGCCGAGCTTCGAGGTCTTCGTCGCGAGGTACCGCTCGTTGTGTTCGGTGGCCGGCACCCAGATCGGCTCTCGGCCCACCACCTCGATCCCGAAGCGCCGGAGCTGGGCGATCTTGTCGGGGTTGTTCGTGAGGAGCCGCACCGACTCCACCTTGAGGTCGTGGAGGATCTGGGCGTCGACGCCGTAGTGCCGGGCGTCGGCGGCGTGACCGCGCTCGCGGTTCGCCTCGACGGTGTCGAAGCCGTCCTCCTGGAGCCGGTACGCGGCGAGCTTCTCCACGAGACCGATCCCACGCCCCTCGTGGGCCGGGTTGTAGACGACGATCCCCCGACCGACGGCGGCGATCCGTCGCATCGCCTCGTCGAGCTGATCGCCGCAGTCGCAGCGGCGAGATCCGAAGACGTCTCCGGTGAGGCACGCCGAGTGCACCCGGACGAGGACGTCCCGACCTCCCGCGACGTCGCCGAGGACGAGCGCGGCATGTTCGAGGGCCGAGTACGGCGATCGGTAGCCGATGATGCGGAACCGACCGTGGGCCGTGGGCAGCGAGGCCTCGGCGCCCCGCACGACGAGCGCCTCGGTCCGCCACCGGTAGTCGACGAGGTCCTTGATCGTGATGAGGGGGATGCCGTGGCGCTCGGCGAAGGCCTCGAGCTCCGCGCCCCGGGCCATGGTGCCGTCGTCGTTGACGATCTCCGACAACACCCCCGCCGGGTAGAGCCCGGCCATGCGGGCGAGGTCCACGGCCGCCTCGGTGTGACCGGGACGGACGATCACACCTCCCGGCTGGTATCGGAGCGGGAAGACGTGGCCCGGGCGCTGGAACGCCTCGGGTCCGACCTCGGGATCGACGAAGGCCCGGATCGTCGCGGCGCGGTCGGCGGCGGAGATGCCCGTCGTCGTCCCCTCGGCGTAGTCGATGCTCACCGTGAAGGCGGTCCGATGGGAGTCGGTGTTCTTCTCCACCATGAGGGGGAGCCGCAGCTCGTCGATCCGTTCCCCCTCGGCGGGCAGGCAGATGAGCCCGCTCGTGTGACGAACCATGAAGGCGATCTTCTCCGGAGTCACCTTCTCGGCGGCGATGATGAGGTCGCCCTCGTTCTCCCGATCCTCGTCGTCGACGACGAGGACGAACTCGCCGCGACCGATCGCCTCGATCGCCGCTTCCACCTCTCCAAAGGTCATCGGATCGCCGACCTCCAACGTTCCACGTACTTCGCGATGATGTCGACCTCGAGATTCACCGGCGTCCCGACGGGCTTCGTCCCCAGGGTGGTCACGGCGAGGGTGTGGGGCACGAGGGCCACCTCGAACCAGCTCTCCTCCCCCACCGGGGGCTCCTCGACGGCCGTCACCGTGAGGCTCACCCCGTCGACGGCGATCGAGCCCTTCTCGGCGACGTAGCGTGCGTAGTCCCCCGGCAGCCCGAAGCGAGCGACCACGGCGTCGCCGTCCCGTCGAAGGTCGAGGACCCGGCCGGTGGTGTCGACGTGCCCCTGGACGAGATGGCCGTCGAAGCGACCCCGGGCCGCCACGGGGCGTTCGAGGTTGACCTCCTCCCCCACCGACCGTCCCCCCAGCGTCGTGCGGGCGAGGGTCTCGGGCACGACGTCGACGGCGAAGGCCCCGGCGTCGCCATCGACGACGGTGAGACAGACCCCGTCCACGGCCACCGAGTCTCCGACGGCGACCTCGGCGGCGATCGACGGGGCCTCGACGACGAGGCGCCGCCCTCCGCCTTCGGTGGGTCGGAGTTCGCGGACACGGCCCTTCTCGGCGACGATCCCGGTGAACATCAGCGGGCCGGCTCCAGCTCGATCCGCACGTCGTCCCCGACCCGTACGATCCGGCGGAATCGTCCCTCCATGCGGTCGCCGAGGGTCTCGAAGGCCCCGGCGATGCCGGGGATCCCCGTGCCCATGCCGAGGGACGGCGCGAGGTAGACGACCACCCGGTCGACGACCCCCGCTCGAAGGAACGCGCCCGCCAGCGTCGGGCCTCCCTCGAGGAGGATCCCGAGGACGCCGCGATCGGCGAGGACGTCGACGACGGCCTGCGGCTCGGGACGGTCCCGACCGGGGACGAGGACCTGCTCGACGTGGTCGGGCACCTCGTCGTGCTTGTCGACGCCGACGACGAGGACCTCGTCCCTCGCCCACAGGCGGGCTTCGGAGGGAAGGGGACGGTCTCCGGCGACGACGACGGCGAGGGGCTGGGGTCCGGTGAAGGTCTCGAGGCGGACGTCGAGTCGCGGGTCGTCCTCCCGCAGGGTGCCGGCGCCGACGACCACGGCGTCGTGGGCGGCGCGCAGCCGGTGGACGTCCCGGCGGGCCTCCGGACCGGTGATCCAACGGGAGGTGCCGTCGGCTGCGGCGGCCTGCCCGTCGAGGGTGAGGGCGAGCTTCGAGGTCACGAGGGGTCGGCCGGTGCGCCGCTGATGGAAGTAGGCCGGATCGAGCTCCTCGGCGTCGACGTCGTCCACCCCGACGACGACGTCGACGCCGGCCGCCCGTAGCCGGGCGACCCCGGCACCCGCGACGCGCGGATCGGGGTCGAGGGCGCCGACGACGACCCGCTCGACGCCGGCGGCGAGGATCGCCTCGGTGCACGGCGGGGTCCGGCCGTGGTGGTCGCAGGGCTCGAGGGTGACGACGAGGGTGCCGCCCCGGGCGGTCGGTCCCGCCTCGGCGAGGGCGAGCACCTCGGCGTGGGGCTCCCCCGGTCGCTCGTGCGCGCGTCGAGCCGTCACCCTGCCTTCGGGGTCGACGACGACGGCACCGACCCGCGGGTTCGGATGCGGCCGGGTCGCCTCGGCGACCTCGATGGCGGCACGCATCAACATCCCCGCGCGGTGCCGATCGACCGGGTTGTCGTCCGCACGGCGCGACATCCGCCCTCCTTCTCCCATCCGGACTGTCACCGTCGGCCCCGGGATGTCACCGGGTCGGGCCCTCGGGTTCGAGGGCTTCGCGGGCTTCCACCGCCGGTCGGGAATTCCACCCTGCCCTGAAGGGGGCTCGGAAGCAGGATAGCGGGCTCTGGGGCGCTCGCGCCGGTCAGGTGCGCCGATCGATCTTGTAGCTCGAGCCGGGTTGGGCCTTCGCGAACTCCTTCATCTCCGAGGCGATCGCCGAGGCCTCCCACTCGGTGGCGATGCGCCGGCGCTGGTTCGTGGCCACCCCGAGGGAGATCGAGGCGATGGGGAAGGCGTGCCGCTCTCCCCGGCGGTCGGTCACCTCGATGTACCCCTGGAGGGCGTCGCCCGTGTCGTAGAAGTCGAGGACGCCGTCGTCGAAGCGTCGGATCGTCGTCTTGCAGAACTCCTCGACGACGTCGGGATGGACGATGGCGACGAAGTCGTCGCCGCCCACGTGCCCGACGAAGGCGTCGGGATCCCCGCAGTCCTGGGCGGCCTGGAGGAGCACCTGGGCGGTGAACTTGATGAGCTGGTCGCCGCGCATGAAGCCGTAGTGGTCGTTGAAGGCCTTGAAGTTGTCGAGATCGGCGTGGACGACGGCGATGAGCTGGTTCGAGCCGACCCGTTCTTCGAGCTCCGCGGTGATCCGGAAGTTCCCGGGGAGGCCCGTCAGAGGCGAGAGGTCCCGCATCTGCTGGGCACGTCGGAGGACGGTCCGGACCCTGGCGATGAGCTCCTCGAGATCGAAGGGCTTCGTGATGTAGTCGTCGGCGCCGAGGTCGAGGCCGCGGACCCGGTCCTCGGCGAGGGACTTCGCGGTGAGGATGACGACGGGCACGTTCGCGGTCGCCCGGTGGCTCCGGAGGCGACGGAGCACCGAGAGCCCGTCCATCTCGGGCATCATCACGTCGAGCAGCACGATGTCGGGCGGGCGGCGGCGGGCCTCTTCGAGCGCCTCGATCCCTCCGCTCGCCGTGACGACCTCGAAGCCCTCGAGCTCCAGGGTCATTCGGACGAACTGGACGATGTCCGGGTCGTCGTCGACGACGAGGACCCGTTCTCTCACCTCAGGCTTCGGCAATTGCCCTCCGCAGCTCTGCGATCGCCTCGACGGGGTTCGGGGCACGGAACACCGAGGTACCGGCGACGAAGACGTCGGCGCCGGCGTTCCGGGCCCGGCCCACGTTCGAGCCGTCGATCCCCCCGTCGATCTCTATATCGGTCGGCAATCCTCGGGAGTCAACCCACTTTCTCAACCGCTCGACCTTGTCGAGGACCGAGGGGATGAAGGCCTGCCCGCCGAAGCCGGGCGCCACGGACATCACCACGACGACGTCGCAGAGCTCCACGTAGGGCAGCACCGCCTCCACGTCGGTGGGTGGGTTGAGGACGAGGCCGAACCGGAGTTCGAGTTCCCGGGCGCGGTCGGCGACCGCGGTGGGGTCCGGATAGGCCTCGACGTGGACGGTCACCTGGTCGGCGCCCGCCGACCGCAGCGCTTCGAGGTAGGCGTGGGCGTTCGTCGTCATCATGTGGACGTCGAAGGGCTTGTTCGTGTGTGGACGGATCGCCTCGATGATCGGGATGCCGATGGCGAGGTTCGGTACGAAGTGGCCGTCCATGACGTCGAGATGCCACCAGTCGACGTGGGCGTCGATCGCGGCCATCTCCTCCCCGAGCCGGGCGAAGTCGGCGGCGAGGAGCGACGGCGCGATCCTTGCGATCTTTCGCATCTGCGACGAGTGTATCGGCCATGGACGCGACGGCCATGCACCTCGTCTGGGGGGTGGACCGATATCGGGTCCCGGAGGGGACCCGGGTCGACCTCGATCGGCTCGACCCCGCCGACCGGAGCCTCTTCCCCGGCTCGAAGCGGGAAGCCCGGCGGGTCCTCGCCGAGCTCAGGGACCGGCTGGCCGAGCTCCAGCGGGTCTTCTGGGCCGACGGTCGCCACGGCCTCCTCGTGGTCCTCCAGGCGATGGACACCGGCGGCAAGGACGGGACGATCCGCAAGGTGTTCTCGGGGGTAAACCCTCAGGGGGTCGACGTCGTCTCCTTCGGGAAGCCCACGGAGCTCGAGCTGTCCCACGACTACCTCTGGCGGGTGCATCGCCATGCGCCGGCGAAGGGCCGGATCGGCGTCTTCAACCGGTCCCACTACGAGGACGTCCTCGTCGTCCGGGTGCTCGGACTCGTCGACGAGGAGCGCTGGCGGCGCCGCTACGACCACCTCGTCGCCTTCGAGCGGCTCCTCCACGACGAAGGGACGGCGATCGTGAAGTTCTTCCTCCACATCTCGAAGGAGGAGCAGCGGCGTCGTCTCCAGGCTCGGCTCGACGATCCGACGAAGCACTGGAAGTTCAATCCCGCCGATCTCGAGGCGCGGGCCCGGTGGGACGACTACCAGGCCGCCTACGCGGAGGCGCTGAGTCGGACGAGTACCCCCTACGCGCCCTGGTACGTCGTTCCGGCCGACCGGAAGTGGTATCGGAACCTCGTGGTCGCCGCGGTGCTCGTCGGCACCCTCGAGGCCCTCGATCCCCGGTATCCGCCGCCGGCGGTCGATCCCGCCTCGGTGATCATCGACTGAAGACGGCGACGAACATCCCATCGGTCTCGCCGAGGTGGGGGGCGAGGAGTCGGCCGTCCCCCCAGGTCCTCCCCGGGAGCCCCTCCGGCGGCTCGAAGCCGAGATCGGCGACGACGTCGACGGTCTCCTCGGCGAAGACCGTGCACACCGAGTAGACGAGCCGGCGGGCGCCGAGCTCGAGCGCGGCCTCGAGCATCTCCCGTTGGAGCCGTCCCAGGCGCCGAGGCGCCGACGGCTCGAGCCGGTGGCGGATCTCGGGTCGACGTCGGAGGGTCCCGAGCCCGGTGCAGGGAGCGTCGAGGAGGACCCGGTCGAGCGTTCCCGGACGGAACGGTGGACGCCGGGCGTCGCCGACGACCCAGCGGACGCCGGCTCCGAGACGCCTCGTGCGTCGGCGACCCGAGGCGGCCCGGCGGGCGTGCCGATCCATGGCCACGACGAAGGCCGTCCCACCGGCGGCATCCCACAGATGGAGGGCCTTCCCGCCCGGCGCCGCGGCGAGGTCGACGAGACGCTCCCCCGCCCGGACGCCGACGGCGTGTCCGACCGCGATCGACGCCGCGTCGGCGACGACGTAGGCGTCGGCGGCCAGGGCGTCGAGCTCGGTCCGGGACACCCCCACCGCATCGGGGACGCCGGGCACGGGTTCGCCGATCCGGGGCGCTCCCGGTCGGAGACGCACGACGAGGGGAGCCTCGGTGTTCGACGCCTCGAGGAACGCCACGGCCTCGTCCTCGCCCCACTGGGCGACGAGTCGATCGAGGATCCACTCGGGGAAACCCAGGGCGAGGGCCGTTCCCGCTCGTCCGCGCGGCAAGGGCGGTTCGCCCTCGGCGGCGACCCGACGCAGGACCGCGTTCACGAACCCGGCGGCCCGGGGTCGTTCGAGCTTCGCCGCGGTGACGGCGACGTGGACGGCGGCGCGGCTCGGGGTGCCGAGGAAGAGCAGCTCGGCGGCGGCGACGCGGAGCAGGGCCCGCACCTCGGGGTCGAGGGAGGCGATGGGACGATCGGCGGCGGCGGCGAGGGCCCGGTCGATGCGGAGGAGCATCCGGATCGTCGTGAGGACGAGACGATGCGAGAACCCGCGGGACCGCGGATCGAGTCCTTCGAGCTCACGGCGGAGGAGCACGTTCGAGTAGGCGCCCTCGTCGAGGACCCGGCGGACGATCTTCGCGGCCAGGCGTCGCTCCTCGAGACCGGCGGTCATGGGAGGATCGTCGCCGCCCGTCCCCGCCGGCCGTGCATCCAGGCCACGCCCGTCAGGTCCCGACCTCCCTCGGGTCGGACTCGCACGAGCTCGATCGCCCCCCCGTCGAGGCCGAGCACCACCCGGCCTCCCGCCTCCTCGATCCTCCCCCGATCCACCGACGCCTCGCTCTCCGCCGCCTCGAGGATCTTCAGCTCGTCGCCGTCGTCGAGGCGCACCCAGGCACCGGGACGAGGCTGGAAGGCCCGGACGGCTCGCAGTGCCCGCTCGGGCCGCCAGCCCGGGGTGAGCCTCGCCTCGGACCTCGTGAGCCGTGGCGCGGTGGTGGCTCCCGCGGCGAGCTGTGGGACCGGCCGGCGGCGCCCCGAGAGATAGTCGGGGACCACCTCGGCGAGGAGGGCCGCGCCGACGTGGGCGAGCCGCGCGGTGAGCAGGCCGGCGGTGTCCTCGGGACGGATCTCGACCCGCCGCTCGGCCACGACGGGACCGGTGTCGAGTCCCTCGTCGACGAGCATGAGCGTCACCCCGGTCGTCGTGTCTCCTTCGAGGATGGCCCGGGCGACGGGCGCGGCACCGCGCCACCGCGGCAGGAGCGAGAAGTGGACGTTGAGGATGCCCGCGGGCACCGCGTCGAGGACCGTCTGGGGGATGAGCATGCCGAAGGCGACGAGGACGGCGAAGTCGGGGCGCAGCCTCGCGACGAGGTCGGCGAGCTCGTCGGCGTCGCGGGGCTGGTGGAGGGGAAGCCCCCATTCCACGGCGGCGACCTTCACCGGTGAGGGCCGGTGGCGACGACCGCGGCCGGCCGGGGCATCGGGTCGAGTGACGACCCCGACGACGTCGACGACCGTGGTGGTGGCCGCGAGGGACGGCACGGCGGCCGAAGGCGTCCCGAGGAAGAGGGTCCTCATCGACGGCCGCCCGCCGGGTGCCGCGGCGCTTCCTCCTCCCGGAGCTCCCTGAGGACGCGCGTGCGGACCCGTTTCGGCAGCCGCTCGAGGAGGAGGATCCCCTCGAGATGATCGATCTCGTGTTGGAGGACCCGCCCCATGAGCTCGTCCCCCTCGTAGGTCACGGGGCGCCCACGGCGGTCGACCCCCCTGGCGCGCACGTAGGCCGACCGGGTGATCGGCCAGAACCGACCGGGCACGGACAAGCAGCCCTCCTCGTACTCCCACGCCCCCCGGACCTCGACGATCTCGGGATTGACGAGCTCGAAGGGCCCCTCGCCGATGTCGGCGACGAAGACCCGCTTCGGCACCCCGATCTGGGGAGCCGCGAGCCCCACGCCGGGGGCCGCGTACATCGTCTCCAACATGTCTTCGACGAGCTTGTCGAGGGCGTCGTCGAACTCGGTGACCTCCGCCGCCGGGGTGCGGAGGACCGGATCGGGGAAGGTGCGGATCGGGTGAACGGCCATGGCAGGCGGAAGGCTACCGTCTCGCTCAGAGATCGACCGGATCGACCTCGATCCGAACGGTGGCTCCCCCGTCCCTGAGTTCCTGCACGAAGCCCCGGAGTCGGATCCGGGTCCTGCGCAGCTCGGCGCCCCGGAGCAGCCACCGCCGGCCCGATCCCACCTCGAGCGGTCCGAGCACCTCCCCCTCGCCGGCCGTGAGCCGTCTGAGGTCGGCGTCGACCGACGCGGCGTCCCCGTCGGTGTCGACGGCGAGGACGGCCACGGCCGGCGGCAGGCCGAGCGCCCGACGCTCGTCGAGCTCCTCGGTCAGGAAGTCGAGGGGACGACCGCGCCGCAAGGCTCGGAGGACGCGATGGTCGGGTACGGTGGTCTGGACCATGGCCCGGCGACCCCGACCGGGCGCCACGGCCAGGGCGAGGCGGGCGAGGACGCGAAGGGCGTCCTCGGCGGCCGTGTGGTTCGGTGCGAAGACGAACGCGTCGGTGTCGACGCACACCGCGAGGTCCACCGAGCCCGGCGGGGGGAGGTCTCGGACCGTCCCGACGGTCACCGGTCGGGTGGCCTGCGGATCTCCCACGTCCCCGCCGAGGGAGCGGCGCAGGTCGTCGACGACGGCGCCGACCGCCGCGCCGAGGGCTTCGAACCGCCGACCTCCGCAGCCGCAGGCCCCCACCTCGGCGCCGCAGCGGCCGCACCGGCCGGCGGCGACGCCGGTCGCCCCGCACCCACAGCGCCGCACCGTCCCGCAGGCGACGCATCGCAGCGCGGGGGCGTCGCCCCGCCGCCGGGTGAGCACGAACGCCCGCCCGCCGCCGGCGACGACCCGGCGGAGGGCCATGCGCACCCGCTCGGAGACGAGGGGCGAGCCCGGGGGCTCCTCGGTCCGGTCCACGACCTCGACGACCGGCCAGATCCTCCCCGGCTGCTCCCACACCGTGGGCCCGGCGGCGAGGGCCTCGACCGTGGGCACGGGACCCACCAACACGAGGGGGAACCGCTCCACGGCGGCTCGTCGCCGCAGCACCTCCCGGACCCGATAGGTGGGCATCTGGGGGGAGACGAGGGCCCGGCGGCCGTCTTCGACGACCACCGCGAGTCCCAGACTCGGCGACGGCCACAGCGCGGTCTCCCTCGTGCCGACGAGGATGGTCCCCGGCGTGGCGGCGAAACGCGCCCAGGCGGCGGTGCGCTCGCGGTTCGGCAGACCCGAGTGGGCCACGACGACGCGCGCGCCGAAACCGGCCCGCAGGGCGGCCCCGATCCGCCCTGCGTCGTCGACGGTAGGGGTCACCACGAGGGCGCTCGCTCCCACCTCCAGGGTCCCGACGGCCCAAGCGACGGTGTCGACGACGAATCGGCCGGTGACCACGACGGTGGTGCCGACCCCCGGCGCGTTCCCGAGGGTCTCGAAGGGGGCGGGAGGTTCGACGTGGTCGGAGGCCGTCGCCCCGGTCGGCGGTCGTGGGTTGTTGGGAGGGCGAGCGAGGCGCAGGGCCATCGCGAGGGGCACGACGTGGTGGAGGGCGACCCAGCGAAGGGTCTCGAGGCCACGGCGATCGAAGACCGCAAGCTCGCCGGATCGCCCGGTGATGGGTCGAAGCGGCCGCGACGGCCTGCCCTCCCGGAGGCGAACCACGTAGCCGCCGACGCGCCGACCCCCGAGGGGGATCCGGACGACAGAACCGATCTCGATGCCGGCGACGTCGTCGGGTACCTCGTAGGCGAAGCCGTCGTCGACCGCGAAGGTCGGCAGGTCGGGAACCACCTGCGCGATGCGGGTCAGCGACGTCCCTCCGAGCTCCGGAGCGTCACGATGCGGTCCCACAGGCGGGCGGCGACCTCGTCCTTCGGCAGGAGCGGCCAGTCCTCGGTGCTGCCGTCGGGGAAGATCAAGGTCACCTCGTTCGTGTCGGTGCCGAAGCCCGAGCCGGGGGCGGTGACGTCGTTGGCGACGAGGAGATCGACCCCCTTCGCTGCGGCTTTCGCCTTCGCCCTGGCGAGGTCGCCGGTCTCGGCCGCGAAGCCGACGAGGAAGGGCCGCGCCGGGAGCTCGGCGACGCCGCGGAGGATGTCCGGGGTCGCCTCGAGCTCGATCGCCTCGAGCCCCCCCGAGCGGGGGATCTTCTCGGAGGCTCGGCGGGTCGGGCGGAAGTCGGCGACGGCCGCCGCCAGGACGGCGACGTCGACCTCGGGGGCGCGTCTCCAGACCGCCGCCGCCATCTCCTCGGAGGTCTCGACCCGGACCACCTCGACGCCGGGCGGCAGCACCCCCGGGTCGACCGTGGTGACGAGCACGACGTCGGCGCCGCGGCGGGCCGCCTGCCGGGCGATGGCGATGCCCATCTTCCCCGAGGAGCGGTTTCCGAGGTACCGAACCGGATCGATCGGCTCCCGGGTACCCCCGGCGTCGACGAGGACCCGCCATCCGGCGAGGTCGCCGGGTCCGACGGCCCGCTCGACCACCTCGGCGATCTCGTCGGGTTCGGCCATGCGTCCGACTCCCTCGTCGCCCCCCGCGAGGGCACCCGCGGCCGGCCCGACGATCCGATACCCGTATCCCTCCAAGAGCGCCACGTTGCGGCGCGTCGCGGGATGCTCCCACATGGCGGTGTGCATGGCCGGGGCCACCACGACGGGTCCCTCGAAGGCCGACACCGTCGCCGAGACGACGTCTTCGGTGAGCCCGGCCGCCAACCTGGCGAGGGTGGCGGTGGTGGCCGGCGCGACCACGATACCGTCGGCCCACCGCGCGAGCTCGGTGTGGGGACTCGGGTCGTCGGCGTCGAAGAACTCGACGACGGGCGGGCTGCCGGTGAGGGCGGCGAGGGTCTGGGGGCCGAGGAACCGCGTCGCGGCCCGGGTCATCATCGTGCGCACCTCGTGTCCCCGACCGGTGAGGAGGCGGACGAGGTGGGCGGTCTTGTACGCGGCGATTCCGCCCGTGACGCCGACGACGAGCCGGCGGTTCATTCCTCGGCGTCGGGTTCGGACGCCGGAACGACCTTCCCCTCGGCGATCTCCTGCATGGCGATCGACAGCGGCATGCGGGCCAGGCTGTGGACCTGGGGAGGAACGTAGCCGCCGACGCCGGCGCCGAGCTCGTTGAAGTAGGCGTTGATCTGGCGGGCACGACGGGCGGCGAGCACCGCGAGGCCGAAGCGAGAGCCGACTCGATCGACGAGCTCTCCGATGGGCGGTTCGATCAGCATGGTGACGTGCTCCTGTGGGATTCGGACGCGCGCGCCGAGGCGTCGGAGGCACCGAGTATAGCGACGACCTCGTCGACCGCCGCGTCGAGCACGTCGTTGACGACGATGTGGTCGTAGACCCGGGGCGCCTCGGCCATCTGGGCGGCCGCGAGCTCGAGGCGCCGAGCGATCTCCTCGCCGGGGGTGTCGCCTCGGCGTCGGAGGCGTCGCTCGAGCTCGGCGAGGCTCGGTGGTAGGACGAAGATCGCGACCGCCTCGGGGAACCGCTCCTTGACCTGTTTGGCCCCCTCGTTCTCGATATCGAGGATGACGTCGCGGCCCTCGCCGAGGAGGGCCTCGACCTCCCGCCGCAGCGTCCCGTACCGGTGACCCCCATAGACGGCCCATTCGAGGAGCCGGTCCTCCGCCACGAGGGCGTCGAACTCGTCGTCCCCCACGAAGTGGTAGTCGACCCCGTCCCGCTCGCCGCTGCGAGGGGGACGGGTGGTCGCCGAGACGGAGAAGCCGGCACCGGTCCGATCACGCACCGCCTCGACGATCGAGGATTTCCCCACGCCGGAGGGCCCGGAGACGACGATGAGGCGAGGCGGCATGCGGCTCAGTCGAGATGGTCGAGGAGCGCCTCGCGCTGCCGGCTACCGAGGCCGCGGAGTCGCCGGTTCTCGGCGATCCCGAGCTCGGCGAGGAGCCGCTTCGTCTTCACCTTCCCCATCCCCGGGAGGGAGCCGACGATGGCGCCGATCTTCGTGCCGGCGAGGATCTCGTCCTCCTCGGCACGTTCGAGGACCTCCCGCAGGGTGAGGGATCCCGTCGACAGGAGCGACTTGATCTCCGCCCGTCGGCGGCGGGCTTCCGCGGCCCGCTCGAGGGCTCTGCGGCGCTGGTCGTCGGTGACGTCGGGTACGGGCATGGCGACCTCCCGCCGCGATCCTACTCGGTGCCCGCCGCCGCCCGGCGGATCCGATCGGCGAGGTGTCGAGCGGCCTCGGCGGGATCGGGTGCGGTGGTCACGGGCCGGCCCACCACGAGGAGCTGGGCGCCGCGGTGCACCGCCTCCTCGGGGGTGGCGACGCGGAGTTGGTCCTGGGCGGGTTCGGACCGGATCCCCGGGGTGACCCGGAGGAGGTCGGGGGCGACGTCGGCGAGGACGCCGAGCTCTCGTGGCGAGCACACCACGCCCTCGCATCCCGCGGCGTCCGCCACCCTCGCCATCTTCGAGACGAGCTTGCCTGGGGACTGTTGGATGCCCACCTCGCTGAGGCGGTTCCCGTCGAGGGAGGTCAACACGGTCACCCCGAGGATCCCCGCCGGAGCCGCCCCGGCCCCTTCCCGGAGGCCTTCGACGGCGGCCTCCACCATCGCCGCGCCACCCGCGACGTGCACGCTCACCCACCGGGCACCGTGTCGACCCAGGGCCGCCGCGGCTCGACGCACCTGTGAGGGAATGTCGTGGAGCTTGGCGTCGGCGAAGACGGGGCGGTCGAGCCGGACGAGCGCGGCGACGACCGCCGGTCCCGGCCCGTGGAGGAGCCCGAGTCCGACCTTGAAGCCGACGACGTGGGGGGCGACGGCCTCGGCCACGTCCACCGCCTCCTCCGCGGTGGGGAGGTCGAGGGCGACGAGGAGGCCGGGCGTCTCCATGGCCTCAGGATGCCACGAGGTCGCCGATGCCGGCCACTCCGAGCCGTCGGAGTTCCCGGCGGAGCTCCCGCAGGATCCGGAGGGCGGCCCGAGGGTGCTCGAAGTGGACGGTGCCGAGGGCCACGGCCCTCGCGCCCGCCCGGAGGTACTCGAGGACGTGGCGCCCGGTGGACACCCCGCCGCACCCGACGATCGGGACGTCGAGGTGCTCGGCGACCCGCCGGACGCACCCGAGGGCGATCGGGCGTAGGGCGGTTCCGGAGATCCCTCCGGCGCCCCGGGCGACGAGGGGCTCCCCGCTGCGTGGATCCACCGCGGTCCCCCTCGCGGTGTTCGTGAGCACGAGCCAGTCGGCGCCGGCCTCGACGACCGCCTCGGCCACGGCGACGACGTCGCTCGCGTCCGGGGAGAGCTTCACCCCCACCGGGAGGTCGACCGCGGACCGGACCCGTGCGACCACCTCGGCCGAGGCGGCGGGGTCGAGGGCGAAGAGCTCGCCGTCGAGGTTGGGACACGACAGGTTCACCTCGACGGCGGCGAGGCCGGCGTCGGCGAACCCCTCGGCCACCGTGGCGAACCCCACGGGATCGTGGGCCACCGCCGATCCCCACACCGGAACGTCGAGCCGGGCGAGCTCCGGCGCGACCTCCTCGACCCACCGATCGATCCCGGGGTTTTGGATGCCGATGGCGTTGAGCATCCCGGCCTCGAGGGGTGCCAGTCGCGGGGGCGGATTCCCCGGCCAGGGCTCCGGGGCGACCGACTTGACGGTCAGCGCGCCGTAGGCGCGGAGATCGGCCACCTCGGCGAACTCGACCACCGAGCCGAAGGTGCCGCTCGCGGCGACGAGGGGCGTGGAGAGCCGGACCGGGCCGAGATCCACGCCGAGGTCGATCATCCCAGTCCCGCCGCCCGATGGTGCTCCTGGAGGCTCGCGACCCGTTCGAGGGCCTCGGATCCGGCGGCGAGGCTCTTCGCGACGGCGAGGCCGCCCTGGATCGTCGTCACCGCCGGGACGCCGAGCCGGTTCGCCGCCATCCTGATGAGGCGGCCGTCGCCCCGCGCCCGGCGACCTCGGGGGGTGTTGATGACGAGGTGGATGGCCCCTTCCTCGATGAGCCGAACCGGGTCGTAGGGCCCCTCCCCCACCTTGTCGACGTGGGTGGCGCGGATCCCGTGGCGGGCGAGGTGGCCGGCCGTCCCATGGGTGGCGAAGATCCGGAAGCCGTGATCGACGAAGCGGCGAGCCACCTCGACGCCGAGGGGCTTGTCTCCGTCGGCGAGGGAGAGGAACAACGTCCCCGAGGCCGGGACCCGATGACCCGCGGCGAGGAGCGCCTTCGCGTAGGCGACGCCGAAGTCGGGCCCGATGCCCATCACCTCTCCGGTGGACCGCATCTCGGGTCCCAGCACGGTGTCCTCGCCCGGGAAGCGGTTCCAGGGGAGGACCGCCTCCTTCACGGCGACGTAGGGGAGCTCGGGCGTGTCGACGGGGAGGAGCCCCTCGGCCTGGAGGTCGGCGAGGCGCTCGCCGAGCATGATCCGGGTGGCGATCTTCGCCAGCGGCACGCCGGTGGCCTTCGAGACGAAGGGGACGGTGCGGGACGCCCGCGGATTGGCCTCGAGCACGAACACCTCCTCGCCGCGCACCGCGAACTGGATGTTCAGCAGC
Source organism: Actinomycetota bacterium (assembly GCA_011371355.1). GTDB lineage: Bacteria > Actinomycetota > Acidimicrobiia > Spongiisociales > UBA5794 > DRQR01. The sequence continues at coordinate 11,121 of DRQR01000004.1, read as the reverse complement.
CCCCGTACCCCCAGGCCCCGGGCGAGGGCGGCGGTGTAGCGCCGAATCGTCTCCTCGGCGGCGGGGAGGAGCCCCTGGGGTGGGAGCGCGCACGCGGAGTCGCCCGAATGTACCCCGGCTTCCTCGACGTGTTCCATGATCCCGCCGATGTAGAGGCGCTCCCCGTCGTAGAGGGCGTCGACGTCGACCTCGACGGCCCCTTCGAGGAACCGGTCGATGAGCAGCGGGGTCGTCTCGAGGTCGATCTCCCCGGCCCGGGCCCCGCCGTAGAGCTCGGTGAGGTATTCGGAGAGGTCGTCCACCGAGTAGACGATGCGCATCGCCCGACCACCGAGCACGTAGGAGGGGCGGACGAGCACCGGGAGGCCGATCCGGTCGACGATGTCCATCGCCTCGGGGACCGACCGGGCGATCCCGTGTGCCGGCTGGGCCACGCCGAGCTCGGTGCAGAGGGTGGAGAACCGCTCCCGGTCCTCGGCGAGGTCGATGGACTCCGGAGAGGTGCCGGCGATCGGGATCCCCCGGGCCTGGAGGAAGGGAGCGAGGCCGAGGGGGGTCTGGCCGCCGAGCTGCACGATGGCGCCGGCGATCCCCTCGGCTTCGGCGACCGCCGCGACGTCTTCCCCGGTGAGCGGCTCGAAGTACAGGCGGTCCGACGTGTCGTAGTCGGTCGAGACCGTCTCGGGGTTGCAGTTCACCATGACCGTGCGCCGGCCCGTCTCGGCGATGGCGAAGGCGGCGTGGACGCAGCAGTAGTCGAACTCGATGCCCTGCCCGATGCGGTTCGGCCCCGAGCCCAGCACCGCGATCGCCTCCCCCGGCATCGGGATCGCCTCCGACTCGTCCTCGTAGGTGGAGTAGAAGTAGGGGGTCTTCGCCTCGAACTCCGCGGCGCAGGTGTCCACGGTCTTGTAGGTCGCCTCCACGTCGAGCTCGCGCCGTCGGGCCTCGACTTCGTCCGTGTCGATCCCCCAGAGGTACGCGAGCTGCCGGTCGGAGTAGCCGTGGCGCTTCGCCTCCCGGAGGACCTCGACGTCGCCGGGTCCGGTCCTCTCGAGCCGACGGCGCACCTCCACGGCCGCCGCGAGCTCCTCGAGGAACCACGGGTCGATCTTCGTCGCCTCGGCGACCTCGGCGACCTTCCAGCCTCGCCGTAGCGCTTCGGCGACGGCGTAGATGCGGTCGGGGCTCGGCGCCGCCACGGCCGCGGCGAGCTCGTCGTCGTCGAGGTCGAGGAGGGCCGTCTCGGCCGGATCGGCGTTGAGTCCCGCTCGACCCGTCTCGAGGCTCCTGAGGGCCTTCTGGAGCGCCTCGACGAAGGTCCGGCCGATCGCCATCGCCTCGCCCACCGACCGCATCGTCGTGCCGAGTACCGGTTCGGCCGAGGGGAACTTGGCGAAGTCGAAGCGCGGCACCTTGACGACGACGAAGTCGAGGGCGGGTTCGAAGGACGCCGGGGTGGCCCGCGTGATGTCGTTCGGGATCTCGTCGAGGGTGTACCCGACGGCGAGCTTCGCCGCGATCTTCGCGATCGGGAAGCCCGTCGCCTTCGAGGCGAGGGCCGACGAGCGCGACACCCGCGGGTTCATCTCGACGATGAGGCGGCGTCCGGTGCGCGGGTCGACGGCGAACTGGACGTTCGATCCCCCGGTCTCGACGCCGACGGCCCGGAGGCAGGCGATCGCCTCGTCGCGCATCTCCTGGTATTCCCGGTCGCTGAGGGTCATGGTCGGGGCCACGGTGATCGAGTCGCCGGTGTGGACGCCCATCGGGTCGAGGTTCTCGATGGCACAGACGATCACGGCGTTGTCGGCGTGGTCGCGCATCACCTCGAGCTCGAACTCCTTCCATCCCAACACCGACTCCTCGACGAGGACCTCGCCGACCGGCGAGGCGGCGATCCCGGCCTCGACGATCGCCCGCAGCTCCTCCTCGTGGTGGGCCACCCCGGTGCCGCCCCCGCCGAGGATGTAGGAGGGACGGACCATGAGGGGATACCCGAGCTCCGAGGCCGCGGCGAGGGCCTCGTCGATCGACCGGACGTAGCGCCCCTCGGCGGTGGGGATGCCGGTGCGGGCCATGAGCTCCTTGAACCTGCCCCGATCCTCCGCCGCTTCGATCGCGTCGAGGCTCGCGCCGAGGAGCTCGACACCGTAGTCGTCGAGGACGCCCGCGGCGGCGAGCTCGGTGGTCACGTTGAGGGCGGTCTGGCCACCCAGCGTCGGGAGGAGCGCGTCGGGTCGCTCCTTCGCGATGATCGCGGCGACGACCTCGGCGGTGATGGGCTCGACGTAGGTGGCGTCGGCGAACTCGGGATCGGTCATGATCGTCGCCGGGTTCGAGTTCACGAGGACGACGCGGTATCCGTCCTCGCGCAGGACCTTGAGCGCCTGGGTGCCCGAGTAGTCGAACTCGCAGGCCTGACCGATCACGATGGGTCCTGACCCGATGAGGAGGATCGACTCGAGGTCGTCGCGGCGCGGCATCAGGCACCGCCACCCACACGCTCGCAGAACTCGTCGAAGAGGCGCTGGGCGTCGTTGGGGCCCGGGGCCGCCTCCGGATGGTATTGCACCGAGAAGGCGTCGACGTCCAGGCAGCGCAGCCCCTCGAGGGTGCCGTCGTTGAGGTTCTGGTGGGTGGGTACCACCTCGCCGACCCGGGTGACGACCCGATCGGGAAGGAGCTCCCGACCGGGCAGGGCGTCGGGGAGACGGCTCGGCGGGTCGGTCCCCAGCAGACTCCACAGGTCGACGGCGAACCCGTGGTTCTGGGAGGTGATCTCCACCCGCCCGTCGTCGAGTCGGCGCACGGGGTGGTTCGCGCCGTGGTGGCCGAAGGGAAGCTTGAAGGTCCGTGCCCCCAGCGCCAGTCCGAGGAGCTGATGCCCGAGACAGATCCCGAAGACCGGGACGCGACCGAGCAGCGCCCGGACCGCGGCGATGGGTCGGGTCAGCGGCTCGGGATCCCCGGGACCGTTCGAGAGGAACACCGCGTCCGGCCCGAGGTCGAGGACCTCCTCGGCGGAGGTGTTCGCCGGCACCACGGTGACGGCGAACCCGCGGGCGAGGAACCGGGCCACGATGTCCCGCTTCATCCCGTAGTCGTAGGCCACGATGTGGCCCCTCGTCTCCCCGTCGGGATCGCGGCGGTACGGCGAGGGGGTCGTCACCTCCGAGACGAGGTCGAGGCCGGTCATCGCCGGGGCGGCCTCGGCCGCGGCCCGCACCTCGGCCACGTCGACGTCGATCCCGATCGCCGCGGGCATGGCTCCGTGCTCCCGCACGTGGCGGGTGAGGCGTCGGGTGTCGACGTCGACGAGCACCGGCACCCCTGCGGCCTCGAGATAGGCGTCGAACCGGTCCTGCGCCCGCCAGCTCGACGCCACGGGGCTCATGGCCCGGGCGACGAAGCCCCGGACGTGCACCCGAGCCGATTGGTCGTCCTCGTCGGTGACCCCGTAGTTGCCGATCTGGGGAGCGGTCATGACGACGATCTGGCCGGCGTACGAGGGATCGGTGACGACCTCCTGGTAGCCGGTCATCGCGGTGTTGAACACGACCTCGCCGGTGACGATGCCCGGCTCGCCGAGGGCCCGGCCACGGAAGACCGCTCCGTCCCTGGTGACGAGGATGCCGTCAGGCACGGGAGGCGGCTCCTTCGTGGCGGATCGTCCCGTCGACGATCGTCCACCGTACCCGTCCGACGAGCCGGCGACCGAGGTAGGGGGAGTTCCGGGATCTCGACATCGTGCCGGAAGGTACCCACTCGGCGGTGGGATCGAAAACCACGAGGTTCGCCGGCCGGCCCGGGGCGATCCGATGGCCGTGCTCGTCGAACCCGGCGAGCCGGGCAGGCGCGATCGACATGCGGTCGAAGAACCGCTCCGGATCGAGCCCCACGGCCGAGTTCACGGCGGCGGCGGCCCATTCGAGACCGATCACGCCGTTCGGTGCCTCCTCGAAGGGCACGTCCTTCTCGTGGTCCGCGTGAGGGGCGTGGTCGGTCGCCACGAGGTCGATGATCCCGCTCCGGAGGGCCTCCCGCACCGCGGTGACGTCGTCGGCGGTCCGCAGCGGCGGCATCATCTTGAAGACCGGGTCGGTGCCGGCGAGGACCTCGGTGTGGTCGAAGGTCAGGTGGTGGGGAGTGACCTCCGCGGTCACCGGGAGGCCGCGGTCCTTCGCCCTGGCGATGAGTTCGATGCAGCCCGCCGCGGCGACGTGCTGGACGTGATACCGGCAGGGCGTGTCGGCCACGAGGAGGAGGTCGCGGGCGACGATCGTGGTCTCGGCGACCGCCGGGATCCCTCGCATCCCCAGCCGTGCCGACACCCATCCCTCGTGCATCGCGCCCCGTGCCAGGGTCGCGTCGACGGCGTGTTGGGCCACGACGCCGCCCCGATCCCCGATGTAGGCCAGGGCCCGGCGCAGCATCTCGGCGTCGGCGACGACGTCGCCGTCGTCGGTGAAGACCCGGACCCCCTCGTCCCAGAGGTCGTCGATGTGGCTCAGGGCCTCGCCTCGCCGCCCCAGGGTGACGGTTCCGGCGACCCCGACGGTGCACCGGCCGATCGCCCGGCCGCGTTCGAGCACGTAGCGGGCGGTCGGCGCGCCGTCGACGGGAGGGTCGGTGTTCGGCATCGTGAGGATCGCCGTGTAACCTCCCGCCACCGCCGCGGCGGTGACCGTCGCGAGATCCTCCTTCCATTCCCCTCCGGGCTCCCGGGCGTGGGTGTGCACGTCGACGAAACCCGGACCGACCCAGGCCCCGGCACAGTCGAGCACCTCCCGGGCCGGACCGAGCTCGCGCCCCAGCGCGACCACCCGGCCCCCGGCGACCGCCACGTCGACGTCCGCCATGCCCTCGGCGGTGAGGACCCGGCCGCCGACGAGGAGCAGGTCATGCATGCTCCGGGCTCCCCAGGAGGTGGTAGAGCACCGACATGCGGGCGGCCACGCCGTTGGTGACCTGTTCGAGCACGAGGGCGCGCGGGTCGTCGGCGACCGCGGCCTCGATCTCGACCCCCCGGTTCATCGGGCCGGGATGGAGGACCACCGCGTCGGGACCGAGACGGGCGAACCGCTGCCGGGTCATGCCGTACCGCCGGAGGTACTCCCGCACCGACGGGAACACCGTGGCACCGCCGCGCTCGGTCTGCACCCGGAGGAGATAGACGACGTCGAGGGTCTCGAGGACTTCGTCGAAGTCGGTCGTCACCTCACAGGGCCAGCCTTCGACGGAGACGGGCAGCAGGGTGCGGGGGGCGACGAGGACGACCTGCGCTCCGAGGGTGGCGAGGGTGAACACCCCCGATCGGGCGACCCGGGAGTGGGCGATGTCGCCGACGATCGCCACCCGGAGACCTTCGACGCGGCCGAGGGCGCGACGGATCGTCAGGGCGTCGAGGAGCCCCTGGGTGGGATGCTGGTGGGCGCCGTCGCCCCCGTTGACGACCGGCAGCCCGGTCCAGGCGGCGACTCGAGCCGGGGCACCGACGGATCGGTGGCGGACGACGAGGAGATCGGCGCCCATCGCCGCGATGGTCTGGACGGTGTCCTTGAGGCTCTCTCCCTTCGACAGCGACGAGGTCCCCGGGCTGAAGGACATCGTGTCCGCGGACAGCGCCTTCGCGGCGCGCTCGAAGCTCAGGCGGGTCCGGGTGGAGGGCTCGAAGAACAGGGTCGCCACGGTCTTGCCCCTGAGGGTGGGGACCTTCGCGATCGGACGTTCGAGGACCTCCCGGAATCGATCGGCGTCGTCGAGGAGTCGCTCGAGGGTGGGCCGATCGAGCTGCTCGGAGTCGAGGAAGCTCTTCACGCCGGCTCCTCCACGTAGACGGCGTCCTCGCCGTCGATCTCCTCGAGATGGACGGTCACCCGCTCGGTGGGGGCGGTCGGGAGGTTCTTCCCGACGTGGTCGGGACGGATCGGCAGCTCCCGATGCCCCCGGTCGACGAGGACGGCGAGACGCACCCGCGCCGGGCGGCCGAGGTCGGCGAGGGCGTCGAGCGCGGCGCGGATCGTCCGTCCCGTGTAGAGGACGTCGTCGACGAGGACGACCCGTCTCCCGTCGAGGGGGACCGGGATCTCGGTCGGGCCGAGCGCCACCCGCGGCCGGGCGTCGAGGTCGTCGCGGTAGAGCCCCACGTCCAGGCTCCCCAGGGGAACGTCGGTGCCTTCGATCTCGGCGATCGCCGCGGCGATGCGACGGGCGAGGGGCACGCCGCGGGTCGGGATGCCGAGGATCACGAGGTCGTCGACGCCTCGTTCCCGCTCCACGATCTCGTGGGCGATGCGGCGGAGGGCTCGGTCGATGTCGGCGGCGTCGAGGACGCGGTGCCGCTTCGTCGGCATGGGCTTCCCTTCCCGGCCTCACCGGACCGGATTAAAAGGAGGTGCTCGCCGGAGAACCCTACCACCTTCACCGCGGCCGGCCGTCGTCGTCCTCGGCCACCGCGAGCCGACGGGCGAGGGCCCCGAGCACGCCGTTGACGAACCGACCCGAACCCTCGGTGGAGTACCGCTTCGCGAGCTCGACGGCCTCGGAGATCACCACGCCGGGGGGACGTCCCCGCAGGAGCTCGTAGGCGCCGATGCGGAGGACGTTCCGGTCGATGGGGGCCATCCGTTCGATCCTCCACCCCTTGACGAGGTCCCCGAGGAGCCGGTCGAGGTCCTCTCGGCGCTCCCATACCCCTTCGACGAGATGCCGGGCGCGTCGGTCGAGTCCGTCGAGGTCGGGCGCCTCCCGCCCGGCCGTCTCGGCGGCGTAGAGCGCGCGGAGGGCCGTCGCTCGAAACCCCACGGGTTCACGACACCCGGGTGATGTAGTCCCCGGTGCGGGTGTCCACCTTGACGACGTCGCCCTCTTCGACGAAGAGCGGGACCTGGACCACGCGGCCGGTCTCGAGGGTGACGGGCTTCGTCGCCCCCGAGACGCGGTCGCCCTTCACCGCGGGTTCCGCCTTCGTGACCTTCAGCTCCACCGATGCGGGCAGCTCGAGATCGACCGGGGTGCCCTCGTGGAGGGCGATCCGCACGGTGGCGCCCTCGACGAGGAAGTCGGCGAGGTCCCCGACCGTCGCCGCGGGGACCGAGAGCTGCTCGTAGGTCTCCTGATCCATGAAATGGAAGGCCAGGTCGTCCCGGTAGAGGAACTGATAGTCGCGCCGATCGATCCGCGCCCGGGGGACGTCCTCGTCGGCCCTGAAGGTGCGTTCGAGCACGGCTCCGGTGCGGACGTTCTTCAGCTTCATCTTCACGAAGGCCTTGCCCTTGCCGGGCTTGACGTGCTGGTACTCGATGACGTTGTACAGCCCGTCGGGGAGATCGAGGGTCATCCCCGGTTTCACGTCGTTCGTCGAGATCATCGGATCCGCGGCTCCTCGTCGTCGATGGCGATGCCCACGGCATCGAGTGCGGCCCGTACGGTAGCGTCGTCGACGTCGACGACCCGGGGAACGCCGACCTCTTCGAGGAGCACCATCCGCCACGCCCCTCGACTCCGCTTCTTGTCGAGCCCCATGAGCGCGAGCACGCGGCGGGGGTCGGCGTCGGGGGCCGAGGTGGGCATCCCGAGGCCCTCGAGGATCCTCCGTACGTCGTCGACCCAGTCGAACCCGGTGACCTTCGCCGAGGCCGCCGCCGCGGCGACGAGCCCGACGGCCACCGCCTCCCCGTGGCTGCGGCCGGTCGCGGTCTCGACGGCGTGCCCGACGGTGTGGCCGAGGTTGAGATGGGCCCTTCGGTCCCCTTCGCGGAAATCGGCCTCGACGATCTTCGCCTTGACGGCCACCGCCCGGGGCACCACCTCCTCCAAGGAGACCTCCGGACCGCGACGTCGGTAGTGGTCGACGAGTCCGGCGTCCCCCACGTAGCCGGTCTTCAACGCCTCGACGTGCCCTTCGGCGAGGAGCCGGGCCGGGAGGCCTCGGAGCACGTCGAGGTCGACGGCCACGAGGCGGGGATGCGCGAAGGCGCCGACGAGGTTCTTCCCCTCGACGTTGATCCCGGTCTTGCCGCCGATCGCGGCGTCGACCCCGGCGAGGAGCGTCGTGGGCACGTAGGCCGCCTCGATACCGCGCAGGTAGGTGGCGGCGGCGAAGCCGGCGGCGTCGCAGAGGGCGCCACCTCCGACGGCCGCCACGAGGCCGCCCCGGTCGAGGCGCAGGTCGTTGAAGCGCCGGTAGAGCGCGCCGACGGCCCCGAGGGTCTTCGCCGCCTCCCCGTCGGGGGCTTCGACGACGTCGACGACGAGGCCCGCGCCGGCGAGGGACGCGGCGACCCTGCCGGCCACCGCGGCGACCGTGGGCTGATGGACGACCACGGCCTGGGTTCGCGAGGGCCGTGGGGGCAGCAGCTCCCCGACCCGATCGACGAGCCCGCTCCCCACGACGATCGTGCTCGCGGGGTCCGGCGGCGGACCGATCAGGAACCGATCCATCGTTCCAGGATCTCCTCGGCGATCGTCGCGACCTCACGTCCCTCGGTGTCCACGACGAGATCGGCCGCGGCCTCGTAGCGGGCCCGCCGTGCCGCGGCGAGCTCGGTGAGCCGGACCCTGGGGTCCGTGCCCTCGAGGAGGGGGCGGCCGCCCCCACCCACCCGGGCGACGAGGGTCGGAATCGTGGCTTCGAGGAGCACCACGAGGCCGCTCCGGCGCATGGCGGCGACGTTGGCGTCGTCGAGGACCGCACCGCCGCCGGTGGCGACGACCCCCGGTGGCCCCGCGGCGACCCGGGCGAGGAGCCGGCGCTCCCGCGACCGGAACCCCTCCTCCCCCTCCCGGGCGAAGATCTCGTCGATCGCACATCCCGCCTCGGCGGCGACGAGGGCGTCGAGATCGACGAAGGGACGTCCGGCCATCGTCGCCAGCCGGCGTCCCACCGTCGACTTCCCGACGCCCATCATGCCGACGAGCCAGCAATGCCCCTCAGAAGGCATCGAGCCGCTCCCGGTAACGGCCGGCCGCGGCGACGAAGTCGTCGACGGTGTCGCCGCCGAACATCCGCTGGAGCTCGTCGGCGAGGACGACGGCGACCATCTGCTCGGCGACGACGCCCGCGGCGGGCACCGCCGTGACGTCCGAGCGCTCCCGGATCGCCTTCGCCGGCTCCTTCGTGACCACGTCCACGGTGTCGAGGGGACGCATGAGGGTGGAGATCGGCTTCATCGCCGCCCTGAGCCGGACGACCTCGCCGTTCGACATCCCACCCTCGATGCCGCCGGCCCGCCCCGTGCGGCGACGGAAACCGGCGCCGTCGTAGTCGATCTCGTCGTGGGCCGCCGAGCCCGGGCGGCCCGCGACCTCGAAGGCGTCACCGATCTCGACCCCCTTGATCGCGGGGATCGACATGACCGCCCCGGCGAGGCGCGCGTCGAGGCGGCGATCGTGGTGGACGTGGCTCCCGACCCCGGGAGGCATCCCGTAGGCGAGGACCTCCACGACACCGCCGAGGGTGTCTCGCGCCGCCTTCGCCTCGTCGACGGCGGCGATCATCGCCGGCTCGGCCTCCGGGTCGGCCGTCCGCACCGGCGACGCGTCGATACGGGGGAGGTCGGTGGGCGTCGGGAGCGGCTCGGATCGGGCGACGATCCCACCGAGGGCGACGACGTGGCTGAGGACCTCGACGTCGATGGTGCGGAGGAGCTGCTTCGCGAGATAGCCGGCGACGGTCCGGGCCGCGGTCTCCCGGGCCGAGGCCCGCTCGAGGACGTCGCGGGCGTCCTTCGTGTCGTACTTCAACATGCCGGGGAGATCGGCGTGACCCGGCCGCGGCGTCGTCGCCGGCCGCTTCGCCCGCCCCGGGCCGATCGCCATCTCCTCCTGCCAACGCGGCCACTCGGTGTTGCGAATCACCACGGCCACCGGCGAGCCGAGGGTCCGCCCGAAGCGAATCCCGCCGAGCACCTCGAGTTCGTCGCGTTCGATCGCCATCCGCCGACCCCGCCCATACCCGAGACGCCGCCTGGCCAGCTCGGCGGCCAGGTCCTCTTCGACGAACTCGAGCCCGGCGGGCAGTCCCTCGACGATCGTGACGAGCCCCGGTCCGTGCGATTCCCCGGCGGTCATGAACCTCATGTCGTTCGCAGGGTAGGGGCCGGAGGACGGGGGACGTTCACTTGAGGATCTGCTGGCCGACCTCGAGCTCGAAGACCGTGTCGCCGTACATGATCACCGCCGAGTCCTCCGTGAGCTCGACGACCTTGTAGGAGCCGGCGAAGGTCTCGCCTTCCCCGACGTCGTAGCTGACGCCGTTGACGACGATGGTCGCCCGCAGGGTGCCGCCGACGTCGCGGACGTCGATGAGGGTGATGCTCGTCCCGGGGGTGAAGGACCCGTCTCCCGCTCCCCCACCCACCGGCGGGATGCCCCCCGCCGGCGAGTCCGGGGTGATGAGGGGGCGGAAGGGATCCCGGGGCTGAGAGAGCTGGAGGAGCCCGTTGATCCGCACACCGTCGGTGGCCGCCTCGACGGGAGCCTCGACGGCGGGCCGCGCCGGCCGACCGGCGGCCCCCGGGTCGGCGAGGACGCCCGAGGCGACGAGGACGTACCCGGCGACGACGGCGGTGGCGACCATGAGGAGGGCCACGACACCGGCGACGAGGCCGTCGAGACGGCGGTCGGTCATTCTCCGGGACCTCCTTCGTCGGGCGGCACCTCCGATTCCCCGTCGCCGGGGCTCGGCGGGGCCTCGGGGGGCGGCTCGGACGGGGCGACGGCCAGCGCCCCTCGGGTGAAGAGCTGGAGGTCGAGCTCCACCTGCAGGGTGGTCACCGCGGGGCGGGGGCGGGGAAGGGTCGTGGTCGTCGCGGCGTCCGGCGGCCCCGCCTCACCCTCGTCCTCGGCCTCTCGGATCGGGGTCATGGTGATCGTCTCGACCCGGACGAGCCGGTCCATCGCTTCGAGGCCGTAGAGGAACCCGAGGATCTCGAAGTACTGTCCTTCGAGGTTCACCGAGACCCGGATCTCGAAGGGTCCGTCGGCCTCGGGCGGGCTCGGCGGCGCGAGGCTCATCGAGACGAGCTCGACACCGGTCCGGTCGGCGAGGAAGTTCAGCTCTTCGAGGAAGCCGGCGATCTCGGGCCGATCCGGGATCGCCGTCTGCATCTCGCCGAT
>DRQR01000003.1 GCA_011371355.1 Actinomycetota bacterium | reverse complement strand
TGGATCGACGTCATGGTGTGGTTCCTCCTCCTTCATGCGAGCAGCCGACGTCGGAGCAGCCCTCCCGCGGCACCCCTGGGGGGTCGGAGGCGACGTCGTCGGGGGACGACGCACCGAGGAGTCGGCCGATCACCGCACCGAGCCGGAGATCGTCCTCCCGACCGAAGACGTGGTGGCGCACGATCCCGGCGCGGTCGACGACGACCGTCGTCGGGGTGCCGACCATCCCGTAACGCCGCATCGTCACCGGACGGGGATCGCCCGCCTCGTGACGGTCGATCCCCACGGGGAAGGTGATCCGGTACTCCGTGAGGAAGGCCTCGAGGGCGACCGGGGTCATCGCCGCGTGATGCTCGAACACCGTGTGGAGACCGAGCACGGCGACGTCCTCCCCGAAGAGATCGTGGACGCGCTGGGCCTGGGGGATGCCGTAGGCGACGCAGCCCGGACACAGCATCTGGAACGCCTCGAGGACCACGACCCGGCCCCGGAGCTCCCGGAGGGTCGGGGGCCGGTCGACGCCGAACCAGGCGACGGTGTCGAGTTCCGGAGCGGGGCGGTCGACGATCGCAGCCGTGGTGCGGTTCCGGGCTTCCGACATATCGGTAGGAATCCTATATATCTTTGCGCTCGGCGTCAAGGAGCGTCGGAGCTCCCGGGTCCGTGGATTCGTGCCGTTTGCTTCCGGCGGCCGGGCCCGGGGTCCCGCTCCCGGTCGCCGATCCCGGCCGGGTCGCGAACCACCGGACCCCTGCGGCGCCCCCCGGCCGTGGAGCCCGAGGTGGGGATCCCGGTTCCCTCGGCTTCACCGCCACCGCCCTCGCGGGGCCGGGCTCGGAGGGTCGGGAACCGATCGGGGACCTCGTGCCGTCGAAGGTCCATGAGCAGCATCACCACCCTCCTCAGCGTGTTCGCCCTCCTCGTCGCCGCCTGCGGGTCGGGGCCCGGGGTCGCCGTCGACGGCACCTGGGAGCTCGAGTCGGGGACCTCCGCCGGGGAGCCGATCCCCGTCGTCTCGGACCATCCCATCACCATGATCCTCGACGGGTCGGAGATCTCCGGCGTCGCCGCCTGCAACCAGTATCAAGGCCGGGTCGACGTCTCCGGGGATCGCTTCGAGCTCGCCGAGGTCGCCGTCACCGAGATGGCCTGCTTCCCCGAGGAGGTCATGGCGGCCGAAGCCGCCTACCTCACCGCCTTGGGCGAGGCCGCCACGGTGGCGGCCGTCGAGGGGGAGCGTCTCGTCCTGCGCGGTCCCGACGTGGAGCTCGTCTTCCGCCGTCGGTGAGCCCGCGTCGGCGGCCTCACTCCGTCGCTCGGGGTCCCCGCCGGAAGGGAGGACCCTCGAGCAGGGGCTCCATCACCTTCTCGAAGGGCACGGCGAGGGCCGTCGCCACCGTCGAGGTGTACTTCAGCAGCGCGACGGTGGTGACGATCTCGACGATCTCGGCGTCGGTCCAGCCGACCTCACGGAGGGCTGCCACCATCTCGTCGGTCACCGCCGCCGGGCGAGCCGCCACCACCCGGGCGAACTCGACGGCGGCGTTGCCCTTCGCGTCGAGCCGCTCCGAGGCCGCTCCGTCGACGATCGCCGTGCAGTCCTCGACGCTCCAGCCGAAGCGGAAGAGGGCGAGCATGTGCGCCGCCGTGCAGTAGTCGCACTCGCCGGCGGCCGCGGTGACGACGAAGATCGCCCGCTTGAGCTCCTCCCCGAGGGTGCCCTCCTGCATCGTGGCGAGGCTCAGGTCCCACAGGGCGTTCGTGGTCTCCGGGAGCGGCGCGAGGGCCTGCTGGAGGGTGGGCACCATCCCGTAGTACCCGGCGACTCGATCGAACACCTCCTTCGTGCGGCCGGTGGCCTCGGCGGGGTCCTGGAGGGGTACTCTCGTCACGGTTCGCTCCTGGGGTCGGGTCCGGTCTCGATGGGGAGTTCGTCCTTCGCCGCCCACGCCTCCCACGAGCCGTCGTAGAGGGCGGCGTCGTGGCCGAGGAGGTGGAGGACGAAGAGGTCGAAGGCGCCGTAGACGCCGCCGCCGCAGTAGGTGATGACCCGACGCCGCCCGTCGAGGAGGGGTTCCCATCGTCGGGCGAGCTCGGCGGGAGACCGGAGCCGCCACGTCGTCGGGTCCAGGTTCTCGGGCGCGGGCACGTTGCAGGCGCCGGGAATGTGTCCGGCCCGCAGCCCCGGGTAGAGGGAGATCCGGCCCTCGTAGAACGGCCGGGGGAGGGCGTCGACGATCACCGTCGTCGGGTCGTCGAGGGCGGCGAGCACCTCTTCGGTGGTGACCCGGAGGTCGGGACGCAGCCGCGGCGTGAAGGTCGTCGCCGCCGGGGGGCGGGCCGGGCCCGTCTCGACGGGGCGGTCCTCGTCGACCCAGCGGACGTAGCCGCCGTCGAGGAGGCGGACCCGGTCGTGGCCGTGGTAGCGCAGCGCCCACCACAGGCGGGCCGCCCAGGTGCCGCCCTCGGTGTCGTAGACCACCACCTCCCGGTCGTCGCCGACGCCGAGGGCCTCCATGGCCTCGGCGAAGCGGTCTGGCGGCAGGATGCTCGTCGGCTCGGCGGGATCCCGGAGCTCGTCGAGGTCGAGGTGGACGGCGCCGGGCACGTGACCGGCGAGGAATCCCTCCCGTCCCGGCACCGTGCGGAACTGTCCCCGGGAGTCCACCTCGACGGTGTTGCGGGTGTCGACGACGACGAGGTCGGGGGCGTCGAGGCGGTCGGCGAGCTCCGCGGTGGAGACGAGGTCCTCACCGTTGACGAATCCCTCGGAGCCCCGGCCCATGGGCGCGGAAGGTAGGCCGTCGCCCCGGCGGCGTCAAGATCGAGCCCGCCGGCCGATCACTCGAAGTCCGGGAGCCTCCGGCGGCCGCCCTCGGAGCCATCGCCGTCGGAGCCGCCCTCGCCGCCTCCTCCCGAACCCGGGTTCGTCGCCTCGTTCGCCTGGTTCCAGAGGGCCTTGATTCGCTCCCACAGGTTCATGGCGTCGAATCCCCGGTCGGTGGCCTCCTTCGTCATCTGCTCGTACTCCTTGCCGGGATCGCCGAGGCTGCCCTTCGCCTGCTTCGACGAGAACTCCCTGAGCTTCTTCGTCCGGTCCTTGTCGATGAGCTTGTCGAGGAACTCGAGGCCGGTGTCGCCCTTCTTCGCGATCGCGTAGCTGGCGGAGAAGGCGGCCGCCGCCGCGGCGGCGCTGTGGGCGGCCTTGTTCGAGCTGCAGTCGACGCCCCCCGCACAGTTGTCCGCCAGGGCGGGCGACCCGACGGCGAGGACGAGCCAGGCCCCGAAGGCCACGGCGACGAGCACCCGATGGTCCCCGGTGGTGGCCCGAGGGGCGAGGAGCACGGCGAAGACCACGGTGCCGACCGCCGCGATCCTCAGGACGAGCCCGAAGTCGGAACCCACCCGGTCGGCGAGGGTGGCGCCGACGACGGTGATGGCGACGAGACCCACGACGATCCTCACGATGAGCGGCACCCGGCCGAGGAGGCGGCCGAGCCCCGGAGAGCGACCCGCCCATCCCGCCGCGACCACGGCGACGACGAAGGCGGCGGGGAGGAGGAGCCGTTGGAGGGTCGTCTGGCCGAGGCCGTAGGCGACGAGTCCCACGAAGGCGGCGCCCCCGAGGAGGGCGAGACGTCCCCGCGGCCGGCGGGACGGCGCCGGCGCCGGGAGGCGTCGTTCGGGCCGGGCGGCGGCGAAGGCGACCGCCGCGGCGATCGCCACCACCCACCCCCACCGCTGGAGGGGCTGGACGGCCTCCACCGTCGGCCGGTTCCCCTCGGCGGCGAACATCGGGTTGAGGAGGAAGGGCACGGCGATCGTCCAGTAGAAGGCGACGACGCCGGTGGCCACCGTCCCGAGACCGAGGCCGAGCCGGGGACGATCGGCGGCGGCGAGCCGCCAGGCGGCCTGCCGGGCGAGGACGGGCACCTCGACGGCGAGGAGCCAGAGGAGCCACCACAGCAGTCCCCGACCGGCGAGCGACACCAGGTTCCAGTCCCGGCTCTGGGCCACGTAGGCGACGAGGTCGAAGGGGACGAAGGCCACGACGACCGCCGCGCCGAGGGCGGGGAGGCCGGCACCGACGGCGGCGACGGCGACGAGGAAGGGCAGGGACTCCGTGAAGACGTCCTCGACCCCGGGGGAGACCGCGCCGAAGAGGGCGGCGAGGATCACCGCGGCCGATCCCAGGCGCCGTCCCCACGTGCTCGACAGGAGCTCGAGGTCGGTGTCGAGGGCCATACGGACCCCGGGCTGGAACCGGGCGATGGCGGCGACGGGCCGGAGGAACCAGGGTGGAAGGTTCATCGGATGCTCCTCTCTCGTACGAGCGGACCGAGCGCGACCCGGCGGAGCCGGCCTTCGAGCCCGCCGAGCACGGCGCCGTAGACGAGGTGGCCCCCGGCGGAGATCGTCGCGAACTCCGCGAAGGCGTCGATCCCCAGCCACCCCGGATAGAGGGTGAGCTGGAAGAGCTCGAGGCCGAGACCCCAGGCGATGCCGGCGGGGACGCCCCTGCCGCCGAGGAGGAAGGCGAAGGCGATCCCGAAGGTGACGCCGTTGAGCACGTGGATCCCGATCCCCAGTCTCCAGAGGAGGTCGGGTGGCGCCTCGGGACCGAGCACGAGCTGCCCGAACACCGGGAGCGCCTCGAAGGGGTTGATCGGGGTGGGATCGAGCTGCGAGAGCCCCCACTTCGACAGGTCGTAGGCCACGGTCGCCACGAGCCCGGAGATCGCACCGACGAGGGCGATCCGGCCGACGACCCGCCGTCCGAGGGCGTCGGTCCGGACCATCGCGACCCCCAACCCCACGGCGAGGGCCAGGGCACCCGAACCGAGGACGACGAGATAGGGAAGCTCGAGGACGATGTTCGACAGGAGCGCCGCACCGGCGAAGAGGGCACCCACACCGAGGGCGAGGCGGAGGCGACGGCCCCCCCGAGGACGGGGCTCCGCCTCGGCGGGGAGGGTGTCGTCGGGAGCGGCGGCCATCGACGGCGAACATAGCTCCCCACCGGCCCCGGGTCCTGAGTAGGTCGCTACTCAGGGACGGGGCGTCGTCCCATCGGTGCGAAGACGGGCGACGACGGCCCCGACGGGAAGCACGTCACCGGGGACGGCGAGGAGCTCGACCACGGTGCCGGCGGCGGGGCTGGGAAGATCGTGCTCGATCTTGTCCGTGGCGATCTCGGCGAGGACATCCCCCTCGGCGACCTCGTCGCCCACCTCGACCCGCCAGGCGACGAGCTCGGCCTCCTCCATCGTCAGCCCCAGTCGGGGGATCGTCACCTCAACCACGTCTCGCCTCCTCGACGACCCGAACCACCGCGTCGACGATCTCCGCGGCCCGGGGCACCACCGCCGCCTCGAGCTCCGGGGCGAAGGGCATCGGTACGTCCCGCCCGCAG
>DRQR01000002.1 GCA_011371355.1 Actinomycetota bacterium | reverse complement strand
TGAGCCCGGCGATCCTCGCCCTCGGGAAGCGGGCCTTCTACGCCGCGGCCGACCTCGACCTCGACACCGCGCTCGATCATCTCCACCACGGGCTCACCGCCGTGGCGACCACCGAGGACGCCGCCGAGGGGATCGCCGCCTTCGGAGAAGGGCGAGCGCCGCGGTGGCGGGGGCGCTAGCCGAAGGTCACGAGGGGATCCCCGGCCGCGACCCGGTCTCCCGCGGCGACGTGGACCTCCGCCACCCGAGCCGCCGTCGGCGCGTGGACGGGCCGCGGCGTGCCGTCGAGATCGAGGACCAAGAGCACGTCGCCCTCCTCGACGGCCTCACCCGCCGACACCCGGACCTCCCAGATCTTCGCCGTCGTCTCGGCGTCGACGTCCACGTCAGCTCCCGAAGGCGTCGGTGAGCGCCCCTTCGATCTGGTCGGGGGTGAGCCCGCCGAAGAGGCGGTTCACGATGCGTCCCTCCTCGTCGATGAGGTAGGTGGCCGGGAGGCCGAGGGGCCGGTAGGTCTCGTCCACCACGTCCCCCTCGTCGAAGGCGATCGGATAGGACACTCCGATCTCCTCGGCGAAGCTCCGCGCGGAGACGGGATCGTCCTGGACGGCGACGCCGAGGAAGAGCACGTCGGGATGCCGCTCGGCGGCCGCCGAGAGGGCCGGCATCTCCTCGCGGCAGGGGAAGCACCACGACGCCCAGAGGTTGAGGAAGATCGGGCGGCCGTCCTCGGCGAGGTGCCGTGAGAGGGTGAAGGTGCCGCCGTCGGCGAGGGGGACGGTGAAGTCGGGGGCGAGGTCCCCCGGTGTGCCGGCCCCCACGGACCCGGTCGGGATCGTCGTCGGGGTCGCGGCCTGCTCTCCGCCCCCGGCGAGGGTCACGGTGAGGAGGATCGTCGCCGCGGTGAGGCCGAGGACGAGCCAGAGCACCCATCCGGGTCCGCCGCTCCTCGGGGGAGAGGAGGGGGCTTCGAGGGACGACGGCGACGACATCGCCCGAACGATACCGTGGCCCGGGGATAGCCAGGCCGAAAAGAACGCCGCGGTTTCGCCGAGGCGAAAGATCGCTCCCCGCCCCCGGATCGGGACCCCCGCGGTGGGGACCTAACCTTGGTTCCCTGGATCGCGACGCGACACATGAGGTGGCCATGACGAACCACGCCCACGATCCCTTCGGCGCCCGTCGAGCGGTGACGACCCCCTTGGGAAACCGGGTCATCTACGCCCTCGACGCCCTCGGCGACCTGGCGGACCTCGACGCCCTCCCCTACACGATCAAGGTGCTCCTCGAGGCGGCACTCCGCGGCCACGACGGGCGGGCGATCACCGACGACGACGTCCGGGCCGCGGCCCTCTACGACGCCGCGAAGGTCGGGGAGACGGAGATCGCCTTCAAGCCGGCCCGGGTCGTCCTCCAGGACTTCACCGGCGTACCGTCGGTCGTCGACCTCGCCGCGATGCGGTCGGCGATCGTCAGGATGACCGGGGACGAGGCGGCGGCGCGCCGTGTGGATCCTCGGGTGCGGGCCGATCTCGTCATCGACCACTCCGTGCAGGTCGACGCCTTCAACACGCCGTTGGCCCTGAAGATCAACGCGGAGAAGGAGTTCGAGCGGAACCGGGAGCGCTACGAGTTCTTGAAGTGGGGCCAGCAGGCCTTCGACGACTTCCACGTCGTGCCGCCCGACACCGGGATCGTCCACCAGGTGAACCTCGAGTACCTCGCGAAGGTGGTCTGGGACGACGGGGAGCGTCTCTTCCCCGACTCCCTCGTCGGCACCGACTCGCATACGACGATGATCAACGGCCTCGGGGTCGTCGGCTGGGGCGTCGGCGGCATCGAGGCGGAGGCCGTCATGGTCGGCCAGCCGGTCTTCATGCTCCTCCCCGAGGTCGTCGGATTCCGGCTCACCGGGAAGCTCCCCGAGGGGGTGACGGCCACCGACCTCGTCCTGCGGATCACCGAGATGCTCCGACGCCACGGGGTGGTGGGGAAGTTCGTCGAGTTCCACGGCCCGGCCCTCGCCGAGATGCCGGTGGCCACGCGGGCCACGATCGCGAACATGAGCCCCGAGTACGGGGCGACCGTCGGGTACTTCCCCGTCGACGAGCAGGTCCTCGCCTATCTCCGCCTCACCGGCCGACCCGAGGCGCTCGTCGAGACCGTCGAGTGGTACTACCGCACCCAGGGGCTGTGGCGGGACGACGCCCGCCGGATCGCCTACACGAGCGAACTCGAGCTCGACCTGTCGACGGTGACGACCTCCCTCGCCGGACCCAGCCGTCCCCAGGACCGCATCGAGCTGCCGAAGATGAAGGAGCAGTGGCGGCGGGATCTCGCGACGACCCTGCGTCCCCCCGCCCGGGAGGGTGACGGCAGCGTCGAGGTCACCTACGAGCGGGAGACCTTCCGGCTCTCCGACGGCGCCGTGGTCATCGCCGCGATCACGAGCTGCACGAACACCTCGAATCCCGAGGTGATGATCGGCGCCGGCCTCCTCGCCCGCAAGGCGCGGGAACGGGGGCTCATCCGCAAGCCCTGGGTGAAGACCTCCCTCGCGCCGGGTTCGAGGGTGGTCACCGACTACCTCGAGCGCTCCGGGCTCATCCACGACCTCGAGGCCCTCGGCTTCTACGTCGTCGGCTACGGGTGCACGACCTGCATCGGGAACTCGGGTCCGCTCCCCGAGCCGATCGCCGAGGCCATCGACGAGGGCAACCTCGTGGTCGCCTCCGTGCTGTCGGGCAACCGGAACTTCGAGGGTCGGATCAATCCACGGGTGCGGGCCAACTACCTCGCCTCGCCGCCGCTCGTCGTCGCCTACGCGATCGCCGGCACCGTCGACATCGACCTGGCGACCGAGCCCCTGGGGGAGGATCCCCTCGGCGAGCCCGTCTACCTCCGAGACCTCTGGCCCACCCAGACCGAGATCGCCGAGGTGATCGCCTCCTCGATCGATCGCGAGGAGTTCGTCGCCCGCTACGCGTCGGTGTTCGAGGGGAACGAGCAGTGGCAGGCCATCCCCGAGCGCGGCGGCGTCCTCTACTCGTGGGATCCCGAGAGCACCTACATCCAGGAGCCGCCCTTCTTCCTCGACCTCGGCCCCGAGCCCGAGGGCATCGAGCCGGTGCGCGGCGC
>DRQR01000001.1 GCA_011371355.1 Actinomycetota bacterium | reverse complement strand
GAGGCCATCGCCCTCGCCCTCGACCGTTCCACTCCCGCCCCACCCCCCGAGCCGATCCCACCCACGGACCCCGACGACGCCCGCAGCCCCGAACAGCGAGAAGCCCCCTACCGCTACTGGTTCACGCAGCTCGTCGACGGGCCGAGCCGAATCGACGAGCGCCTCGTGTGGTTCTGGCACGACCACTTCGCCACCGGCATCCAGAAGGTGAAGGTCCCCTACCTCATGTTCGTCCAGCACGCCACGATCCGGACCCACGCCGCGGGGTCCTTCGCCGAGCTCCTCCACGCCATCGCCGTCGATCCGGCGATGCTCATCTACCTCGACGGCGTGGAGAACGCGAAGGGCAGGATCAACGAGAACTTCGGTCGAGAGGTCATGGAGCTGTTCACCCTCGGTCGGGGCCACTACACCGAAGCCGACGTCGTCGCCGCCTCCCGGGCCTTCTCCGGCTGGGTGGTCCCGCGTCCGGGCCGTCGAGCCGCTCGGCGGGGAGCGACGCCGTGGGTCGCCACCTTCGTCCCCGAACGCCACGACGACGGGGTGAAGACCCTCCTCGGGGTCACCGGGGAGCTCGACACCGCCGGAGCCATCGACGTGCTCCTCTCCCAGCCGCAGACGGCGGTGTTCGTCGCCGCGAAGCTCTATCGGGAGCTCGTCGGTCTCGATCCCGACGAGCAGACCGCCGAGCACCTCGGCGCGGTGTTCCGTCGGGACTGGTCGATCCTGCGGCTCGTCGAGGAGATCGCCGCCGACCCACGCTTCGCCGCCGACGAGGCGATCCGGGCGAAGGTACGCACGCCCCTCGAACGGGCCGTGGGCCTCGTCCAGGCCTTCGGCGGCGAGACGGATCGACGGTTGTTCCGGCTCCTCCGCGACGTCCGCTACGTGCCCTTCGCCCCACCGAACGTCGCCGGTTTCCCCGCCGGGGAGCGGCTCCTCGGTCCCTATCGTCTCGTCCACGGCTTCGACCTGACGGCGCTCCTCCCCCGGGACCTGCCCGACCTCGCCACCGAGGAGTTGGCGAACCGCCTCGGCGTCTTCGATCTCACCGACGAGACCCGACGCGTCCTCGAATCGGCCCCCGAGCCGTGGACGAGGGCGGCGCTCACGATCAACGCACCGGAGTACCTGCTCACATGAACGATCCGACCACCCGCCCGGAACCCGACCGCTGTCCCGTCATCACCCGACGACGGTTCCTCGCCGCCCTGGGAGCCTCCGTCGCCGGGGTCGCCGTCGCCGGCTACGGCATCTCGGTGTGGGGCAGACATCCCACCGCGCCGATCACGAACCCGACGGCGACCCCCACCCCCGCACCCGGCGCCTTCGGCTCGACGACGGGGCGGACCCTCGTGGTCGTCGAGATGGGCGGCGGCAACGACGGCCTCAACACCGTCGTCCCCCACGCCGACCCTCGCTACCACGACCTCCGGGGGGACCTCGCCATCACCGAGCCGCTCCCCCTCGACGACGAGATCGGCCTGCACCCCGCCCTCGGCTTCCTCGCCGACGAGTACGCGGCCGGTCGCCTCGCGATCGTCGAAGGCGTCGGCTATCCCGACCCCGACCTGTCCCACTTCGCCTCGATGGCCACCTGGTGGGCCGGCGCCCCCGGGGCGACGGCCACCACCGGCTGGCTCGGCCGCTACCTCGACGGCACCGTCGGCGGCGACGTTCCCCTCGCCGCGGTCTCGATCGGCCCCGGACCGACCCCGGCCCTCCTCGGCGACCGGATCTTCCAGGTGTCGATCCGGGACCTCTCCGGCCTCGCCCCCCACCTGCCCCCCTGGATCGACTCCGCCGACGAGCTCTTCGGGATGTGGCACGGCTTCGCGCCGGCGATCGAAGATCCCGGCACGCTCCTCGGCCGGGTGCGGGGGGCGATCACCGCCACCATCGACGCCGCGGCGGCCCTCGACGAGGTCCTCCCCGACGGGGGTCCCTCCACCCCCGAGCGCCGGCGGGGACGCAGCGACCTGGAGACCTCCATGGCCGTCGCCGCCGCCCTCGTCGTCGGTCCCGAGCCCCCTGCGGTCGTCTACGTCCACGGCTGGGGCGACTTCGACACCCACGAGGGACAGGCCGCCCGCCACGAGGAGCTCATGACCTCCCTCGACTCGGCGTTGGCCGGCTTCTTCGCGACGGTCTCCGAGGCCGGAGCCGCCGATCGGGTCGTGGTGATGACCGCCTCCGAGTTCGGTCGCCGGGCGGCGTCGAACGGCTCGGGCACCGACCACGGCACGGCGAGCGTCCAGTTCCTCCTCGGGGCACCCGTGGCCGGAGGACGCTACGGGGAGGCGCCGAGCCTCACCGATCTCGACCGTCGCGGCAATCCCGTCCACACCGTCGACTATCGCTCGGTCTACGCGTCGGTACTCACCGGGTGGTTCGAGGCCGACGCCGAATCCATCCTCGGCGGCGACTTCGAGGTCCTCCCCGTGATCGGGTGACCCCGGTTGCCACGAGCATCCGGCATACTCGGGGCGTCCACAGGGAGGAAGCCCCATGAAGCGCACGATCCTGCCCGTCGCCGTCGCCCTCGTCGCCGCCGCCTGCGGCGCCGGAACCGGCGGGAATGCCCCCGAAGCCGTCGCGCTCTTCTATCGCTACGCCGACGTCGAGACCGTCGAGTACGCCATCACCGTCGACCAGACCGCGGAGATCCACGTGGACGGCGACGTCCCCGCCGACGAAGCCCAGGATCTTCCCCTGGACATGGAGATGGAGGGGACGATCGCCGGGACGATCCGCTACGAGACGCGCCCGGGACCCGAGCCCGACACCACCGAGCTCCGAATCGTCACCGACTTCGCCGACGCCGACCTCGAGATCGTCGCGAACGGCGAGTCGATCCCCACCGCGGGGGTGAGGCCCGAAGAGGCGATCCCCCCGGTCGACCTGACCGTCGTCGTCGACGAACGGGGAACGGTCCTGTCGGTGACGAGCGAGCAACTCGGCGACATCTCGGAGCTCGTCGGCGACGTCAGCGGCCTCCAGAACCTCGCCCACAACCCGCTCGGCACCCCGGTGGGACCGGCCTTCCCCGACCGTCCCATCACGGTCGGCGACGAATGGACCGAGACGATCTCGAGGCCGGGACCGAACGACACGACGATCGTGACGAAGGCCACCCACCGGCTCGTCGAGATCGAGACGGTCGGCGGCCGGGAGCTCTACGTCGTCGAGAGCCGCGCCGAGACCGAGGCCTTCGAGCTCGACCTCGGGGAGCCGCTCCGGGAGCTCTTCGCCGGCCTCGCCGAAGCCGGCGGCGAAGAGATGGCTCGGCTCGCCGACGAGCTCGTGCTCGTCGTCAGGAGCGAGCCCGCCGTCGCCGAGACCACCTCGAGGTTCGATCCCGAGACGGGGCTCGTCGTGGCCGCCCAGGTCGCCGCCCGCACGTCGCTGTCGGTCGACATGAAGATCCCCGATGAGGCCACCGGTGAGCTCGCGTCGCTGCAGGTCGACATGGACCTCGACCAGCGGGTCACCTACGACCTCGTCGCTCCCTGAGGCCGGACGTCGTCACGGGAGCGCGGCCATCTCGACGACGGCGGTCCCTCCGGCGACGACGAGCAGCACGATCGCCACGGCGAGGACGTACTCCCACAGCTCCCTGGGCTCGGTGACGTAGGCGACCTCGGAGCCGACGTCGTCGAGGATGCGACGAAGCTCCTCGGCGGTCGCCGCCGTCGAGAACCGGCCGCCGGTCGCCTCGGCGATCGCCCGGAGCGACGGCTCGTCGGGGGGCACGGGGATGATCTCGCCCTCGTAGACGATCTCGCCGTCGGGAGTCCCGAAGGAGATCGTGTGGACGGGCACCCCCGCCTCGGCGGCCGCCCGAGCCGCGTCTTCGGGTGGCCGTCCCATCGTGGTCGTCCCGTCCGAGAGGAGGACGACCGCGGCGGGAACCTCGTCGCCGGGATCTGCCTTCGTCACCTCGACGAGCTCCAAGGCGGCGAAGATCGCCTCGCCGACCGCGGTGCCCTCCCCGAGGCCGAGCCCGTCGATCGCCGCGACGAGGCTCGTCCGGTCGGTCGTCGGCGGCACCCCGGGGAGCGCCACCCCGGCGAAGGGGACGAGCCCGATCCGCAGCTCCTTCGGAGCCAGCCGCACGAACTCCTTCGCCGCCCGCTTCGCGGCGTCGAGGCGGCTCGGCGGGACGTCCTCGGCCTCCATGGAGAGGGACACGTCGACGGCGAGCACGACCGTCGCCCGCTCCCGGGGCACCCGGACCGCGCCGACGGGCCGTGCGAAGGCGACGACGAGGGCGGCGACGCCGAGGAGGAACGCCGCCGCCGGGACCAACCGCCGCCACCCCGGCCGATCCGGGGCGATCCGGTCGAGGAGCGCCACGTCGGCGAACATCACCGCCCTGCTCCGCGCCCGCACCACCGCGACGAGGAACCAGGCGGCGAGGGCCGCCGGGCCGAGGAGGAGCCAGAGCCGCTCGGGGGCGAGGAAGGTCATCGCCGTCGCCCCGACGTCCGGCCCCGGCGACGCAGGGCGACGTGCTCGACGAGCTCGCGTACCCAGTCCCGATCCGTGGCCACGACGAGGTGGTCGGCGGCCGCCGCCCGGATCGCCGAACGGATCTCGGCCCGCCGCGCCGCGGCCTGCTCGCGGAAACGGGCTCGGAGCCCCGGCGACGAGGTGTCGAGCCAGCGCCGCCGACCCGTCTCCGGGTCGCGCACGACGACCGCGCCGACGTCGACGAGTTCCCGCTCGCGAGGGTCGACGACCTCGACGGCGACGACGTCGTGGCGTCGAGCCAGCGCCCGGAGGCGACGCGGCCAGTCCCCGTCGTCGAGGAAGTCGGAGACCACCACGACGAACCCGCGTCGACGGGCCACCCGGGCCGCGTCGCCGAGGGCCCCGCCGAGGTCGCCGCGGCCGCCCGGCTCGTCGGCGAGGAGCCGGGCGAGGAGCCCCTGGAGGTGCCGCCGCCCCGATCGATGGGGCCATCGCCATCGTCGATCGCCCCGAAGCACCACGGCCCCGATCCGGTTGCCGCCCCGCTGGACGAGGTGCCCGAAGGCGCCGGCGACGGCCACGGCGAGTCGTCCCTTCGTGGTCCGAGCGGTCCCGAAGGCCATCGAGCCGGAGAGGTCGACGACGAGGGTGGTCTCGAGTTCACGATCGGCGATCGTGTCCCGGACGTGGGTGGTCCCGGTGCGGGCGGTGACGTTCCAGTCGATGCGGCGCACGTCGTCGCCCGGCGCGTACTCCCGAGCCTCCCCGAGCTCGGTACCGTGCCCGGGGATGAGCCCCTCGTAGTCGCCGTGGAGGATCCCGTCGAGCCGACGGAAGACCTCGAGCTCGAGCGTCCGGAGGGCGGCGTGGACCTCCCCGGGCGACGTCACGACTCTTCCCGCACCGCGAGCTTCGGTGCCGGCATCGTCGAGAGCACCTCGACGAGGACGTCGTCGACGGTGACGCCGTCGGCGAGGGCGTCGTAGGAGAGGACGAGCCGGTGGTTGAGCACGTCGTAGGCGACGTCGTAGACGTCCTGGGCGAGCACGTAGCCGCGGCCCCGCAGCAGCGCGAGTCCTCGGGCGGCGGCGATGAGGCCGAGGGACGCCCGCGGGCTCGCCCCGTACTCGATCGCACCGGCGAGATGCCGGAACCCGGCCTCCTCGAGATCCCGGGTGGCGGCGACGATCCGGATCGCGTAGTCGATGATCGCCGGATCGACGTAGAGGTCGGCGGCGAGCCGCTGCATGGCCACGACGTCCTCGGCCCGGAGCACCTCCTCGGCGGCGTCGGGGCCGACCCCGGCCCGGCGGACGATCTCCTTCTCCTCCTCGGGGGTGGGATAGGTCACCGGGATCCGCATGAGGAACCGGTCGCGTTGGGCTTCCGGCAGCGGATAGACCCCCTCCGACTCGATGGGATTCTGCGTCGCCATGACGAGGAACGGGCTCGGCGCCGGGAACGTCCGATCACCGATGGTCACCTGCCGCTCCCCCATGACCTCCAAGAGGGCCGACTGCACCTTCGCCGGTGCCCGGTTCACCTCGTCGGCGAGGACGAAGTTCGCCATGACCGGCCCGAGCTCCACGTCGAACCGCTCCTCGGAGGCCCGGTAGATGCGGGTGCCGACGACGTCGGAGGGCATGAGATCGGGAGTGAACTGGATCCTCGAGAAGGAGCCGCCGAACACCCTCGCCATCGTCTTGAGGACGAGGGTCTTCCCGAGGCCAGGGACCCCCTCGAGGAGACAGTGCCCGTCGGCGAGGAGTCCGGCGACGAGACGCTCGAGCACCCGATCCTGTCCGACGACGACCTTCCGGACCTCGAAGAGCGCTTGCTCGAGCTGCGTGGAGCGAAGCAGCAGTTCCTCGTTCATCGTGTCCTCTCCTCCTCGAGGCCCCGCCGAGATCCGGAAGGCTACGTCGGAGGAGCGGTTTCCGCTCGGGTGTCCGAGGTTTCGGGCCACGACCGGTAGCGTTCCCGACGATGTCCGCCAGGCTTCCGACCCTCGTCGTCGCCGCCGCGATCGTCGTCGCGGCCTGCACCGCGCGACCCAACAACGCCCTCCCCCCGGAGTTCACCACGACGTCGTCGACCTCCCTGGAGGTCGTCGAGCCACCCCCCACGACGGTCACGCTCCCCCCGCCCGACCTCGCCGAGCCCATCGAGGTCGTCGGGGTCGCCGACGGCGACACCTTCCTCGGCCGCACCGCCGACGGTGAAGCGGAGGTGCGCCTCCTCGGCGTCAACGCGCCGGAGCTCGACGAGTGCTACGGCGACCAGGCGCGCACCCTCCTCACCGAGCTCCTCGTCGGCGCCGACGAGGTCACCATCGGCGCCGACGACGCGTCGGACGACACGGATCCCTTCGGTCGGCTCCTCCGCTACGTCTTCGCCGTCGCCGACGGCGAGCCCGTCTTCGTCAACGAGCGCCTCGTCGCCGAAGGAGCGGCGATCGCGCTCCAGAACGGGCACCGTCACGCCGCGGCCTTCAAGGCCCTCGAGGACCGGGCCTACGCGTCGGGCCGCGGGCTGTGGGGGACCTTCGCCTGCTCCCCCGAGGAGGCCGGCGCCGTCCCCGATCGACCCCAACTCCGGGTGTCCGAGGTCGCGGCGGACCCCCCGGGACCCGACGAAGAGGCCCTCGAAGACGAGTGGGTGGAGCTCGTCAACGAGTCCTACACGAGCGTGGACCTCGGAGGGTGGGGGATCCGCGACGAGTCGACCCGTAACCGGCTCGTGCTCCCCCCCGGGGTCGGGCTCGCCCCGGGGGAGACCCTCCGGATCGTCACCGGGTGTGGGACGAACGGCGGCCGCGTCGTCTACTGGTGCTCGGACGCCCCCATCTGGAACAACGACGGCGACACCGTGATCGTCACCGATCCGGACGGCAACGTCGTCGATCGACGGGTCTGGCGGCCCTAGCCGGGCGCCGGAGGGTCACCCCGAGGTCGCCGTGCCCTCCGAGCCTCGGCCGTCGAGACGCCGAGCCACCGACTTCATCTCCATGAAGAGCCGGAGGTAGTCGGGACCACCCGCCTTGGCGTTGGACCCGGACATGTTGAACCCCCCGAAGGGCTGGACGCCGACGAGCGCCCCGGTGATCTTCCGGTTGATGTAGAGGTTGCCCACGTAGAACTCCCGCTCCACCCGCTCGATCCGGGCCTCGTCGGTCGAGTAGAAGCCCCCGGTGAGGCCGTACTCGGTGCCGTTGGCCACGGCGAGGGCCTCGTCGAGGTCCCGCACCCGAAGCACCGACAGGACGGGCCCGAAGATCTCGTGCTGGGCCAGCCGGTCGTCGGGATCGACGTCGACGAAGATCGTCGGTTCCAGGTAGTAGCCGCCGTCACGGTCGATCGGGCGTCCCCCGAGGACGAGGGTCGCCTGCGACTTGCCCGCCTCGATCTCGGCGAGGATGTTGCCCCGCTGGGTCGCCGAGATCACCGGTCCCACCGGATGGTTCTCTCGGGGCGGCCCGATCGACAGGGCCGCGGCGCGTTCGACGACGAGGTCGACGAGTCGGTCGTGGATCTCGTCGAAGGCGATGAGCCGGGAACACGCCGAGCACTTCTGGCCCTGGAAGCCGTAGGCGCTCCGGATCACGTCGTCGGCAGCGGCCTCGAGATCGGCGGTCTCGTCGACGATCATCGCGTCCTTCCCCCCCATCTCCATGTAGGCCCGCTTCAGCCAGACCTGTCCCGGATGGACGATGCCGGCCCGCTCGGCGATGCGGAGGCCCACCTCCTTCGACCCGGTGAAGTTCACGAATCGGGTCCGGGGATGATCGACGAGCGCGTCGCCGACCGTCGCCCCCGGGCCGGGGAGGAAGTTCACGACGCCCGGCGGCATCCCCGCCTCCTCGAGGATCTTCATGAAGCCCCACCCGACGATCGGGGTGTTCGAAGCCGGCTTGAGGACCACGGTGTTCCCCGCCGCCACCGGTCCGATCGTCATCCCCACGAGGATCGCCAAGGGGAAGTTCCACGGGGGGATCACGACCCCGGCCCCGAGGGGCTGGAGCCACGACCGGTTCACCTCACCCGGCCGCTGATGGACCGGGACCGGCTCGGCCATCGCGAGGGCCTGATGGGCGTAGTAGCGACAGAAGTCGATCGCCTCGGCGACGTCGGCCTCCGCCTCGGTCCAGTTCTTCCCCGCCTCGAAGACCTGCCAGGCGGCGAGCTCGTACTTCCGCTCCGCCATGAGGTCGCCGATGCGGTGGACGAGTCCGGCCCGCTCCTCGGCGGTTCGCCCCGACCATCCCGGGAACGCCTTCCAGGCGGCCTCGAGCGCCCGGTCCACGTGCTCGGCCTCGGCGAGGGAGGCCACGCCCACGACCCGGGCGGGTTCGGCGGGGTCGATCGACTCGAAGGATCCCTTCGTCCCGATCCGGTCGGGACCGATGACGAGCAAGGCGTGCTCACCGAGACGATCCTCCACCTTCCCGAGCGCCGCCTCGAACTCGGCCCGGAGATGCGAGTCGGTGAAGTCCGAGTACGGTTCGTTCTCGAAGGGTCTCAGCACGGGGCTCCTCCTGTGGTCGTCGTCCCCAAGGCTACGCCGCGCGCCGGGGTGCCGGAATGACTGAAGCCACGGGGTTTCTCCGCCGATATTCGGAACGTGCGCCCGCGAATCCTCGTCATCGAAGACTCGTCCTCCGTCCGACGACTCATCGAGGTGTGCCTGCGGGTGCTCGACGTCGAGATCGACGCCGCCGACGACGGCATCGTCGGCCTCGAACGGGCCCGGGAGACCCTCCCGGACGTGATCATCCTCGACATCGGGCTCCCCGGCATGGACGGCTGGGAGGTGCTCCGGCGGCTCCGCTCCGACGTCGAGACCTCGAAGATCAAGGTCCTCGTCCTCACCGCCCACGCCCAACCGGAGATGGCCGACAAGGCGGCGGCGGGAGGCGCCGAGGACTTCATGACGAAACCCTTCCGCCCCTTGGACCTCCGGGATCGCATCGAGAAGCTGCTCACCGGCTGAACCGGACCGGCGAGGGGGTACCATCCCGCCATGCCGCACGCCTCGGCAGGAGAACGCCACCGCCGTCCCCTGGCGATCGTCTTCGGGCTCGTCGTGGCCTTCCTCGTCGTGGAGGTCGTCGGAGGGATCCTCACGGGTTCCCTCGCCCTCCTCTCCGACGCCGGCCACATGGCCACCGACGCCGTCGG